>CAZBGV010000182.1:0-6414 GCA_964491485.1 uncultured Woeseiaceae bacterium
ATCACGGCCGCGCGGCCTTGTTCTCGGGCGACCTGAAGCGCGAGCTCGGCGGTTACGAGGCTGCGGAGGTATTCAGGGGGCATCTCGCGGGCCGTCGCTTCCGCGACCCGCTCGCGATGGTCCAGTATCTCGATTACCAGACCTATCTGCCCGGCGATATCCTGACCAAGGTCGACCGCGCGAGCATGGCGCACAGCCTCGAGGTGCGGGTGCCATTCCTCGATTACCGTTTCGTCGAGTGGGCTGCCGGGCTGCCTTCCGATGCGAAGCTGCTGCGGGGAGAGGGCAAGCGTGTGCTGAAGAAGGCGCTCGAGCCGCTGCTCCCGCGCGAGGTGCTCTATCGCAGCAAGATGGGCTTTGCCGTGCCGCTGGATACCTGGTTTCGCGGCTCGCTCGAGGAACGCATGCGCGCTTCGCTCACCGGGCCGACGCTCACCGGCTGCGGCCTGTTCGATCGCGAGTGCCTGCGGCGCATCGCCTCCGATCATGCGACGGGCCGGCGCGACTACAGTGCGATTCTCTGGGCGCTCCTGATGTTCGAAGGCTTTCTCGAGCGGGCCGCGGAGCGCCCCGGCGAGAGGCAGGTGGTGGCGGCGAACCTGGCCGCGGAAGCCTGAAGTGCGTCTGCTTACCATCACGAATCTCTATCCCAGCCGCGATATGCCGCGACACGGTATCTTCGTGGAAGAGCGCTTGCGCCATCTCCTCTCGGTCGGCGGCGTGCAGGCGCAGGTGATCGCGCTGCGTCCGGCATTGCCGCTGCCGCGCGGGAACGAGATCGACATAGAAAGCCGCATCGGTATCAAGGTGGAGTATCGGCGAGTTCCGACGTTGCCGAAGCTGTCGAACTGGATAGACCCGTGGCTGTGGGCGACCGCGATCGAATCGACCGTCCGGCAGGCGATCGAGCACGCGGGCAGCGGCGTGATCCTCGATGCGCACTTCCTGTACCCTGACGGTGTGGCTGCCGTCATCCTGGGCGAGCGGCTCGGGTTGCCGGTGGTCGTGACCGCGCGCGGCAGCGACGTGAACGTGAAATGCGAGAACGCGATGATGCGCAGGTGGATGCGCTGGGCTGCGCCGCGGACCTCCGCCGTGATCACGGTGTCACAGGCGCTCGCCGAGCGCCTGCACGAGCACGGGATCCGGCCGCCGGTGCTCGAGGTGATCCCGAACGGCGTCGACCTGCAGAAGTTCCGCCCGCGCGATCGCGAGGAGGGCCGGCGCCGTTTTGGCGTTTCCGGCCGTGTGCTCGCCTCGGTCGGTCACCTCGTCGACGACAAGGGTCACCAGCTCGCCGTGGAAGCGCTGGCCAGCCTCCCCGATACACAGCTCCTGATTGCCGGCAACGGACCCCGCCGGGCACACCTCGAGCGCCTCGCGGGCAGGTTGGGCGTCGCGGACCGGGTCCGGTTTGCGGGGCTCGTGCCCCATGAAGCCATGCCGTGGCTCTACTCGGCCGTGGACGCGCTGGTGCTCGCGTCGGCGCGCGAAGGCATGCCGAACGTGGTGCTGGAGAGCATCGCCTGCGGTACCCGGGTGATCGCAACGGACGTCGGGGGCGTCGGGGAGGTGATCGGGCCGACCGAGGCGGGAGTGCTGATGGCGTCGCGCTCCCCGGAGGCACTGCTCGAAGCGCTCGGCCGGCTGGAGCAGGCCCCGTGTACGCGCGAGACGACCCGTAAGTACGCCGAGCGGTTCGGCTGGGAGCGGATGCTGGACCGGCAGGTCGCGCTGTACCAGAGCGTGCTGGGGCGGCGGGCCGCATGAAATGAGGACCGTCGCCACGGCCGATGCTCTGCAATGGGGCGACGCCCAGGGCCGCGCGGGCCGGCCTGCGCGTATCCTGCACGTGCTCGACCATTCCTTACCGGAGCAGAGCGGGTACGCGTCACGCAGCCATGCGATTCTGCTGTCGTTGAATCGATTGGGTCTGGACGTGGAGGCAATCACGAGCCCGAAGCACGGAGTCCCCGGGACGGCGGTCGAGGAGATCGACGGCATCCGGTACCGGCGGACGCCATCCGGAAGCGAGACTTCCGGCGTGGCAGGCCAGCTGAGGACAGTGCTTGCGACCCGCCGCCACCTGAAGCGCTACCTGCTGGATCGCAAGCCGGCCCTGGTGCACGCCCACTCGCCCTGCCTGAACGGCCTCTCGGCGGCTGCGCTCGGCCGCCCGCTGGTGTACGAGATGCGTTCGTCCTGGGAAGACGCCGCCGTGTCTTCCGGCACGACGACCGAGGGCTCGCTGCGGTACAGGCTCTCGCGGGCGCTGGAGACCTCGGTCGTACGGTACGCCGATGCCGTGGTCGTGATCTGCGAAGGCCTGCGTCGCGAGCTGATCGGGCGGGGAGTTGCCGGGGAGAAAATCACCGTCGTGCCGAACGCGCTGCCGGACTCGATGTTCGAGAGCATCCCGGCGGGGCAGGCCGCCGAGCTCGAGCGCCGGTTCGGCCTGCAAGGGAAACGCGTGATCGGATTTTTCGGCAGCTTCTTCGAATGGGAAGGCGTGGACGCACTCGTGCGCGTCATGCCCGCCGTGCTCGCGGCCGTGCCGCGGGCCCACCTGTTGCTCGCCGGCGGCGGCCGCGAGGAGGCGCGTCTTCGCGGCCTGGTGAGCCACCTGCACGTCGATGCGGCGGTGACGTTTGCCGGCCGGGTTCCCGCCGAGCTCGTCCCGGCGCTCTATGGCGTGGCGGACGTGATGGTGTATCCGCGCATCGCGCACCGCCTGACCGAGATGGTCACGCCGCTGAAGCCGCTGGAGGCGATGGCGCGCCACGTGCCGGTAATCGCCTCGGACATTGGCGGCCACCGCGAGCTGATCCGCGACGGCAGCACGGGTTTTCTGTACCAGCCGGGTGATGACGAAGCCCTGGGCCGGAAGATCGTCGAGGTGCTGCAGGCGGGCGCGGCCGTGGAGCACGTGCAGCGCGAGGCGCGCCGCTTCGTCGAGCGGGAGCGGCGTTGGTCCGTGGTGAGCGAGCGCTACCTGGCAGTCTATGAGCGACTGCTCGGCAGCACCCTGCGGGAGCGACTGGTTCCGTGAGCGTACTTCGGGGGACGGGTTCGTGTCCGCGGCACTGACGCGCGCGCTTGGCGCCGTACTGTCCCCGGCGGGCGGCCGCGGGCGCCTCGCCGTCTTTTGTTATCACCAGGTGCTGGAGGCCAGGGACCCGCTGCGCGCGAGCGAGCCGACTCGCGAGGAGTTCCGGCAGGATCTCCACACGATCGGCCGGGTGTTCAACGTGCTGCCCTTGCCGGAGGCGGTGCGGCGGTTGCAGGACGGCACCCTGCCGGCTCGGGCTGCCAGCATCACCTTCGACGACGGCTATGCGAACAACCACGAGCTCGCGGCGCCGCTGCTCGAGCGCGCCGGACTTCCGGCCACGTTCTTCGTGGCGGGTGGTGCCGTGGATCAGGGCGTCATGTTCAACGATCTCATCATCGAGGCTGCGCGCATCAAGGGATCGAAGTGGATCGTCGATGGCCTGGAGGAGCTGGGCGCGGAGGCTTCCCGGTATCACGACGCCGGCAGCTTCATCGGGTGGGCGCTACCGCGGCTCAAGTACCTGCCGCTGGCCCGACGCATGGAAATTGCAGAGGCGTTCTTCCGCAACAACACAGGCAAAGAGCCGCCTCGCCTGATGATGAGCCGCGACCAGGTGGCCGATCTCGCGCGCCGCGGCTTCGACATCGGGGGGCACACGATCAACCACCCCATCCTCCAGGAGCTGGAAGACGGGGAGGCCAGGAAGGAGATCGAAGACTGTCGCCGGTGGACGGAGGAGGTTACGGGCCGCGCGCCCGTTACTTTCGCCTATCCGAACGGCATCCCGGGCCGCGACTTTGGCCCGGTGCACGTAAGGATGGTGAGCGAAACCGGTTTCGCGGTGGCCGTGACCACGTCCTGGGCACTCGCCGGGCCACGCTCCGGGTCTCTCGAGATCCCGCGCATCGGGCCGTGGTGGCGGCTGGGAGCGGGGCTTGCTTCGGGGTATTTGCGCAGCTCCGTGAAGAGCTGGCTGTAAGCGGCGCGCCGACAGCGGGGCACTCACAGGTTGGTGGCGACGCCGTTCCGCTCCTGAGCCTGCAACCATTGCTCGAGCATCATGAGGTCCCAGATCGCGTAACCGTAATATCCGGGATGGCCCTGCTTGTGCTCGCTCGCCACCTTGTGGAGGAAGTCAGGCCGGAAAATGCCGCGTTGTTCCAGTGAGTCGAGGCTGCCGTACGCGAGGTCCTGGAGGCCTGCGTGTTCCTTCAGCCAGTGTCCGAACGGCAGGCCGAAGCCGTGCTTCTTCTTCCTGATGATCTCCGCGGGCAACAGGCTCGAAGTCGCATTCTTGTAAAAGGCTCTCAGGACTTTGCCGTCGATCTTGGCGTCGCTCGGCACCTGCAGGGACAGGTCGACGATGGTTTCGTCGAGCATCGGGAACGTGACCTGCATGCCACGCAGGTCACACATCTGCTTCACTTTCCGCAGGTCGTTGTCGGCGAGAATGAACTTCCAGTCGTACCACAGCATGCGGTCGAGCAGGTCGTCGGCCGGGCAGGAGCGCCAGACGTCGTGCATGTGAGTGAGCGGGGACTGTGTATCCACCTGGGCGAGAAACTCGGGCGCGAAAATGCGTGCCGGTCCCTCGCGGTAGACGAGGTTCCAGCTTTCGTAGCGCTCCGGCAGGGGTATGTTGGCTTGCTGGACGTAGCTTGCAAACTTGCGCAGCGGCAGCAGCGAATCCTCCGGGTGAAACAGCCCGGCCAGGCGGTCCAGCACCGAGCGCCTGAGGGGCGCCGGGATTCGGGAGTAGAGCTCGAACACGCGCTGGGTGACATACCGCTCGTTGCCGCCAAACAGCTCGTCGCCGCCGTCTCCGGCGAGGAGATGGGTCATTCCGTGTCCCTGGGCGAACTCTACGCAGGCCAGCGTCGGCACTGCGGACGAGTTGCCGAAGGGCTCGTCATAGGCAGCGGCGATTTCGGGCACCAGGCGGGCGACGTCGTCCGCCGTGACCTCGTACTCGTGATGTCGACAACCGAAGTGGCGGGCCGCAATGCGAGCGTACGGGAGCTCGTTGAACTCGGGTACACCGAAGCCGACCGAGAAAGCGTCCGCATCGCGCGAGCGGATTTCGCTGAACAGGCCGGTGACCGTCGAGCTGTCCAGGCCGCCGCTCAGGAAGGAGCCCGTGGTTGCCTCGCCCTGTCGCACCTCGACGGCGTTGCGCAGCGCCGGCAGCAGGGCGTCCTCGAGCGTGCCCGCGGAAGCGCCCTGGCTGCGGCTGAAATCGGGATCCCAGTAGCGGAACTCGCGTATCGACGAGCCTTCGATCTCCACCGCGCCGGCGGGAAGCAGCTTGCGAACGCCGGTGAAGGCTGTTGCGGGCGCCGGCACCATATGGTTCAGCATGAAATTGAATAGGGCCTGCTTTTCGAGCCCCGGCGACTCGGACAAGAGCCTGGCGACCTCCGATGCGGAGCTCCCGAATGCGCAGTACCCGCCCGCGCGGCCCCAGGTGAGCCGCTCGATCCCCATCCGGTCGATGGCGAGCAGGGCGCGGCGGCGATCCGGGTCGGCCAGGACGAGGGCAAACGGGCCGCGGAGATCTTCCAGCACGGCGGGACCACGGTCGCGCCAGGCGGCAACCAGGCGGGCCGCCAGCGAGCCGCCGCGGACTTCCGCAAGCCGTGGGTTCCCGGCAATGGCGACGGTCGTCCCGTCGACCCGCTCGAGCAGGGGAGCCCTGGCCAGGAGCGTCCCGCCGTCTCCTGCGAAAAGCGATCGTGAGCGCTCCGGAACTGCGGTTCCGTCGAGCGACACCTGCCCAAGAAGGGTAGTCATGCCGGTCGCGTACTCAAAAGGCGCAATCCTAGAGAGAATCGGCGTCGAAAACCATGAACCGGATCGCGTATCGGGCTTGGATTGTAGCTATCATTACGGCTAGCGGCCCCGCGCCGTCGCACGCCAATAATAACGGCGATTTAAAAACCTGCAATGACGATCGTGCTCGAAATCGTTTTCTGGAGCTCTCTGGGCGTGGTTGCCTACGTATATGCAGGCTACCCGATACTGCTGCGCCTGTTTGCCCGCCGCAAGGCCGAGACCTGGCCGCAACAGGAGCTGCCGACGGTCACGTTGATCGTGTCCGTGTATAACGAAGAGCGGTGCATTCGGGCGAAGCTCGAAAACTGCCTGGAGCTCGACTATCCGGCGGAGCGCCTCGAGATCCTGGTCGTTTCGGATGCCTCCAGCGACAGCACCGATTCGATCGTCACCGAGTTCAGCGATCGGGGTATCCGCCTGCTCCGGATGCCGCAGCGCGGCGGGAAAACCGTGGGACTGAATGCGGCAGTTGCCGAGGCTCGCGGCGACGTTGTGGTGTTCTCGGATGCGAACGCGATGTATCGACCGGA
>CAZBGV010000183.1:0-3891 GCA_964491485.1 uncultured Woeseiaceae bacterium
CATCGGGCTATCCTAAACAACAGGGCAACCGAAACCCAAGCACGCGGTTCACATCACGGGTTCATTTTTGCAGACGATGCTCCAGAGCCGGTCGAGTCAGGCGTTCGCCGCTGTCGCCAGGTGGCTACAGTCACCGCTCGGCGCCGCGCTGCTGCAATGCGAAGCGCGCGTCGTCGAGGAAGCGCTCGACGGTGTGTTCGGGGAGCAGTGCCTGCAGCTCGGCGTCTGGGGCGAGCCGCGCGGCTTCGTGCGCTTTGCCCGCACCCAGCGCTGCTCGGTCATTGCGCACCCGGACAACGTGGCGGGCGAGGGCGCGCCCGACGCCTGGGGGCAGCTGCACTGCCTGCCGGTGGCGACGGACTCGATCGACGTCGTCGTCCTCCCGCACACGCTCGAGTTCAGCGACCGCCCGCACGCCATCCTGCGCGAGGTGCAGCGCGTGCTGCGCTCGGACGGGCACGTCGTGATCCTGGGCTTCAAGCCCGGCGGCATCTGGGGCCTGCGGCGGCTCGTGCCCGGCACCGGCCTGCCGCCCGGCGTCGAGAACCTGATCTCGGAGCGGCGCCTGAGCGACTGGCTGCAGCTCCTCGACATGCGCATCCATCGCCAGCATCGCTACTTCTTCCGCTGGCCCGTGTCGGGGAATCGCAGGCTGCAATCGCCGGAGTGGGAGCGTCGCGGCGAACGCTGGTGGCCCGAGCTCGCGGCCTGCTATATGCTGACCGCCCAGAAACGGCTGCTCACGCTGACACCGGTGAGGAAGCCGTGGCTGGCGCGGCCGAAAGTCGTCGGCAGCCTCGTCAAGCCCACGACCCGAGTGATCCGCGTCCGCTTTGGCAAAGACAGTTGAGATTTACACGGACGGCGCGTGCCGGGGGAACCCGGGACCGGGCGGCTGGGGGGCGGTGCTGATCGCCGGCGACCGGCAGAAGACGCTGTACGGGGGCGAGCGCCTGACGACCAACAACCGCATGGAGCTCACGGCCGCGATCGAGGCCCTGCGGGCATTGCGCGGCCGCCAGCGCGTCAACCTCCACACCGATTCGAAATACCTGATGGACGGCATCCGCACGTGGCTGCCCGGCTGGAAGCGCCGCGGCTGGCAGACGGCGGCGAAGAAGCCCGTCAAGAACCAGGATCTCTGGCAGGCGCTGGACGAGGTCGCGTCGAAGCACGACGTGACCTGGAAATGGGTGCGCGGCCATTCGGGGCATCCGGGCAACGAGGCGGCGGACGCGCTCGCCAACCGCGCGATCGACGAGATGCTGGGCAAGGCGCGGGCCAGCGCGCCGTAAAATGCCGGCGGGCGCGCGGGCACGTGCCCCCGTAGGAGCCCGCCATGCGGGCGACCTCGATCTTCGGGTCGCCCGCATGGCGGGCTCCTACGGGGGAACCAAGAACGAAGAACGCAGGGGAACACCGTTGCGACAGATCGTCCTCGACACCGAAACCACGGGCCTGTCTCCCGCGGACGGGCACCGCATCATCGAGATCGGCTGCATCGAGCTGGTCAACCGGCGGCGCACCGGCCGCGAGTTCCACCGCTTCCTGAACCCGGAACGCGACATCGACGCCGGGGCCGAGCGCGTGCACGGCATCAGCCGCGCGGAGCTCGCCGGCCATCCCGTGTTCGCGGACATCGCCGAGGACCTGCTCGCCTTCATCCGCGACGCGGAGCTCGTGATCCACAACGCGGAGTTCGACGTCGGTTTCCTGGAGCACGAGCTGCGGCTCATGGGCCATCCGGCGCCGGAGATCGCGCTGCATGCCTCTGTCATCGACACGCTCACCCTCGCGCGCGAGCTGCACCCGGGGCAGCGCAACAGCCTGGATGCGCTCTGCAAGCGCTACCAGGTCGACGCTTCGAAGCGCGAGGTGCACGGCGCGCTGGTCGACGCCGAGCTCCTCATGAACGTCTATCTCGCGATGACCGGGGGCCAGGCGACGCTGTTCGCCGAGGAGGAGTCCGGCCCGGCCGTCATCGTGGCCGGCCTCGAGCGGCGCCGCGCCCGGCCGGGCCTGAAACTGGTCGTGCCCGGGGCCACGGCGGAGGAGGAGGCGGCGCACCAGGCGTTCCTGGACCGCATGCAGGCCGAGGGAGCCTGCCTGTGGCGGGAGCTGGAGCCGCAGGAGCCGGCCGGGGCGGAGGCGCGCCCCGTGCCGACAGTGGCCGCCTCGGCCCGACCCGCGCCGGCGGCCGTCCCGGCGGCCCCGTAGGAGCCCGCCATGCGGGCGACCCGACGATCGTTGGCGCCCGCATGGCGGGCTCCTGCGGGCGGAGCGCCGGCCGGGAGGAGCGTGCGCTCCCGGGCGCGCCGTGGGGGTGTGACGGGTGTCCGGGTGCGGGTTGCGCAGCGGGTTCACGAATTTCCCCCGGAGTTGTGATAAACAGGCGCACGATCCAACCACAGCAGGTTTCTTATGCCGTTCGACATCCAGAAGATCCGGGTCGGCGTGGTCGGCCTGGGCTACGTCGGGCTGCCGCTGGCCGTCGAGTTCGGCCGGCGTTACCCCACCGTCGGCTTCGACGTGAAACAGGCGCGCGTCGCCGAGCTCGAGAACGGGCATGATTCCACCCTCGAGGTGAGCGCGGACGAGCTCGCGCGCGCGGAGCAGCTCACCTTCGCCTCCGACCCCGCGGGCCTTGCCGACTGCAACTTCTTCATCGTGACGGTGCCGACGCCGATCGGCGACGGTAATCGGCCGCTGCTCACGCCGCTGCGCCTCGCGAGCATCACTATCGGCGGCGTGCTGAAGCCGGGCGACGTGGTGGTCTACGAGTCCACGGTCTATCCCGGAGCGACCGAGGAGTTCTGCGTGCCGTTCCTGGAGGAGCATTCCGGTCTCAGGATGAACCGGGACTTCTACGTGGGCTACAGCCCCGAGCGGATCAACCCGGGCGACAAGGAGCACCGGCTGCCGACCATCCGCAAGGTGACCTCGGGCTCGACGCCGGAGGCGGCGGAGTACATCGATTCCGTGTACCGCTCGATCGTCACGGCCGGCACGCACAAGGCTTCGAGCATCAAGGTCGCCGAGGCCGCGAAGGTGATCGAGAACACGCAGCGCGACGTGAACATCGCGCTCATCAACGAGCTCGCCATGATCTTCGAGCGCGTCGGCATCGATACCGAGGAGGTGCTGGAGGCCGCGGGCACCAAGTGGAATTTCCTGCCGTTCCGGCCCGGGCTGGTCGGCGGCCACTGCATCGGCGTCGATCCGTATTACCTCACGTACAAGGCGCAGCAGCTCGGTTACAACCCGGAGATGATCCTCGCGGGCCGCCGCATCAACGACAACATGTCGATCTACGTTGCTTCGCGCATCATCAAGCTGATGCTGAAGAACGGCATGCAGCCGCTCTCCTCGCGGGTGCTGGTGCTCGGCCTCACGTTCAAGGAGAACTGCCCCGACGTGCGCAACACGAAGGTGGTGGATATCGTGAAGGAGCTCGAGACCTACGGCGCTTCGGTGGACGTCCACGATCCGTGGGCGGATCCGGGCGAGGCGAAGCACGAGTACAAGCTCGACCTCGTCGCCGACCCGCCGAAGCAGGCGTACGACGCCGTCGTCATCGCGGTGGCGCACCAGCAGTTCCGGGAGCTCGGCATCGAGGGCATCCGCGCGTTCGGCAAGCCGAAGTCGGTGGTCTACGACGTCAAGTACCTGCTCGACGCCACCCTGACCGACGACCGCCTGTAGGAGCCCGCCATGCGGGCGACCAGGGCCGGCGAGCCCCCGCGCAGGAGCCCGCCATGCGCGCGCCCCACGCCCCCGCGTAGGAGCCCGCCATGCGGGCGACCAGCGCCCCCCGCGTAGGAGCCCGCCATGCGGGGGACCAGCGCCCCCCGCGTAGGAGCCCGCCATGCGGGCGACCAGCGCCCCCCGCGT
>CAZBGV010000183.1:3991-6409 GCA_964491485.1 uncultured Woeseiaceae bacterium
GACCAGCGCCCCCCGCGTAGGAGCCCGCCATGCGGGCGACCAGCGCCCCCCGCGTAGGAGCCCGCCATGCGGGCGACCCACGGCCGGCAAAGCCTGCGCCATGCGGGGATCGTGGCTGGCGACCCCCCGTGGCCGCGCGAACCCCTGCCGGAAAGACGCGGGCCCCGCAGCCTTGTTATCCTTCCCCGACGCACGAACGTAATCAGGACTGCAAAGGACGCGCATGAAAGTACTGGTGACGGGAGCCGCGGGCTTCATCGGCTGTTTCACGGCAAAGCAGCTGCTCGAGCGCGGCGATACGGTCGTGGGGCTCGACAACTTCAACGACTACTACGACCCGAGCCTCAAGGAGGCCCGGGCCGAGCTGCTCGCGTCCTACCCTGCATTCACCATGGTGCGGCTCGATCTCGCCGACCGTGCCGGCATGGAGCGGCTGTTCGCCGAGCACGGTTTCGACAGGGTCGTGCACCTCGCGGCGCAGGCGGGCGTGCGCTACTCGCTCGAGAACCCGCATTCCTACATCAGCAGCAACATCGTCGGCACGCTGCACGTGCTCGAAGGCTGCCGTCACCACGACGTCGAGCACCTCGTGTACGCGTCGTCGAGCTCCGTCTACGGCGCGAACACGACCATGCCGTTCTCGATCCACCAGAACGTGGATCATCCGCTGGCCCTGTACGGCGCCACCAAGAAAGCCAACGAGCTGATGGCGCACACGTACTCGAACCTGTACGGGCTCCCGACCACCGGGCTGCGCTTCTTCACCGTCTACGGGCCTTACGGCCGGCCCGACATGGCGCTCTTCATGTTCACGAAGAAGATCCTCGCGGGCGAGCCGATCGACGTCTTCAACTACGGCAACCACCGGCGCGACTTCACCTACGTGGACGACATCGTCAACGGCGTCGTCCACGCGATGGACCATATTGCCGAGCCGAACCCCGAATGGGACCCGGCGCACCCGGATCCGGGCACCAGCCGCGCGCCCTACCGCCTGTACAACATCGGCAACCAGCAGCCGGTCGAGCTCATGCGCTACATCGAGGTGATCGAGGAGTGCCTGGGCCGCAAGGCCGAGAAGAACCTGCTGCCGATGCAGCCCGGCGACGTGCCGGACACCTGGGCCGACACCGCGGATCTCGCCCGCGACGTGGGCTATGCCCCGTCGACGCCGGTCGAGGTGGGCGTCCGCCGCTTCATCGACTGGTACCTCGACTACTACGACGTCCGCGCCTGAACCTGGAACCGTAGGAGCCCGCCATGCGGGCGACATTGAATTCCGGGTCGCCCGCATGGCGGGCTCCTACGGGGGGGTGGGCGATCGCGAGGGTTGCCTGTCAGGGGTCGGTGCGGCACGCTTTTCCGCTCCCGTCTCCGCACACCTGGAATCGCCGATGGCCGCCGCCCCCTTTGCACGCAAGCTCTCGCCCCGTTACCCGGTCGACCTGCCCGCCTGGGGGGCGCTGAAGACCCACTACCGCGAGGAGATGCGGCGCGCGAGCATCAGGGAGCTCTTCGCGCGCGACCGCCGGCGCTTCGAGCGCTTCTCGGCGACGGCGGGCGATCTCTTCCTCGACTACTCGAAGAACCTCGTCAGCGCCACCACGCGGCGCCTGCTGCTGCGCCTCGCGCGTGAAGCGAAGGTCGCCGCGGCGACCGAGGCCATGTTCTCCGGCCGCCATATCAACGTCACCGAAGACCGCGCCGTGCTGCACGTCGCGCTGCGCGCCAAGATGTCGGACCAGGTGGCGCTGGAAACGCCGGGCGTGGCGGATGTCTGGCGCGTGCTGACGCGCATGGAGCAGTTCGTCAACGCGGTCCAGGAGGGCACGATCCGCGGTCACACCGGCGAGAAGCTCACCGACATCGTCAACATCGGCATCGGCGGCTCGGATCTCGGGCTCGTCATGGCCAGCCGCGCGCTGCGTCCGTACTGGCAGCCGGGCATGCGCTTTCACAGCGTCTCCAACATCGACGGCACGCAGCTCGCCGATCTCGAGAAGACCCTTGATCCGCGCCGCACGCTGATCGTCGTCTGCTCGAAGACGTTCACCACGCTCGAGACGATGACGAACGCGAAAGCCGCGCGCGAGTGGCTCGTGCGCGAGCTCGGCGACGCGGCCGTGCGCAGCCACTTCGCGGCCGCCTCGACGAACCACGAAGCGATGGATGCATTCGGCATCAACCCCGAATACCGCTTCGGCTTCTGGGATTGGGTCGGCGGGCGCTTCTCCGTCTGGTCCGCGGTCGGGCTCGCGCTCGCGCTCGTGATCGGCATGGGCAACTTCCGCGAGTTGCTCGCCGGCGGGCGCCGCATGGACGGCCACTTTCGCCAGGCGAAGCCGGAGGAGAACCTGCCGCTCCTGCTCGCGCTCGTCGCCGTCTGGAACAACAACTTCCTCGGCGCGGAGACGCAGG
>CAZBGV010000184.1:0-6293 GCA_964491485.1 uncultured Woeseiaceae bacterium
CGCGCCGGCGTCAGGTTCCGCGGCGGCAGCGGTCAGGGGCGAGCGCCGCTGAAGCGCTCCGCGTCGTTGAGGGTCATGACCCCGCGCACCTCGCCGATCGCGGCGTCGTCGCTGACGTAGAGCTCGACCTTGCGCTCGAGGACGATGGCGCCGTCGACCCGCACCCCGGGGCCGATGACGATTTTCGGCTCGTCGCCGCGCCCGAAGTCGAAGCCGCGGGGCTTGTGCACGGTGAGGTTGCCGGCGACGTGCGTGCCGTCGGAGAGGGTGACGTCGCCGTTGACGGTATCGAGATCGCCCCCGATCTCGGCGCCGGCGATGCTGATCTCGCCGTTCACGTTGGACACATCGGAGGCCACCCGTGCCCCGGCATCGACCTGGATCCTGCCGTTCACGACGTCGATGTCGTCGAGCGTGGCATCGCGTCCGACGGTGATCGCGCCGTTGACGCTGTGGACGGACTCGGCGGTGGCACCCGGGCCGAGCCGGATGTCGCCGTTCACGGTCTCCGCGTCGCGAACCTGCGCCTGCTCGTCGATGCGGATGGAGCCGTTGACCGTCTCGAGATCGCCGTCGACGACGGCCTCGCGACCCACCGCGATGCTGCCGTTGACGGTCGATTCGCCTCCCGACTCGCTGCCGGGCGCGACGTCGATGTCCTTGTTCAGGTCGGACGCCTCCGCGGAGGCGCAGAGCACGAGCGCGGCCAGGCCGGCGGCGGCGAGCAGGGATTTCCTCGTCATTGTCTCGGTCCTCGTGAGCCAGGTTCAGCTGCTTCGATGCGCCGCGCGGCCGTTCGGTTTGAATCCGCCCGCTATGCCGCGCGCCGGGCAACGGGTAATCTTCCCGTTTTCCCCGGCCCGGAGACCCGATGGAGCCTGTGCTCGAGGCCCGCGACCTCGTGAAACGGTATCCCGGCGTGCTCGCCGTCGATCACCTGAGCTTTGCCGTGCAGGAGGGCAGCTGCTTCGGCCTGCTCGGGCCGAACGGGGCCGGCAAGACGACGACGGTGGAGATCATCGAGGGCGTGACACCCGCGACCTCCGGCGAAGTCCGCTACCGCGGGGAGCCGGCCGGCCGGCGCTTCCGCGAGGAGTGCGGCATCCAGTTCCAGCATACGGCGCTGCAGGATTTCCTCACGGTGCGCGAGTCCCTCGAGCTCTTCCGCAGCCTGTACGACCGCCAGGCCGACGTCGACGAGATCCTGGAGGAGTGCTCGTTGGTCGAGCTGCAGCATCGCGACAACCGCAAGCTGTCCGGCGGCCAGCGCCAGCGGCTCCTGCTCGCCGTGGCGCTCGTCAACGCGCCCCGGCTCGTGTTCCTCGACGAGCCGACGACCGGGCTCGATCCGCAGGCGCGCCGCAACTTCTGGGAGCTGGTCGAGCGCATCCGCGCCCGCGGCACCACCGTGTTGCTGACCACGCACTACATGGAGGAGGCGGAAATCCTGTGCGACGAGATCGCGATCATGGACGCGGGCCGCATCGTGGCGCAGGGCAACCCGAGATCGCTGCTCGAGCGCCGCTATCCGAACGTGGTCATCGAGCTGCCGATCGAGGACGTGCGCGACGGGCTCGGGGAGCTGGAACATCGGGTGGTCGAAGCACGCGGCGTCGTCGAGATACCGACGACCGACGTGAATACGAGCCTGCGCCGGCTCGCCGGACAAATGCACGCGCTCAACCGGCTGCGCATCCGCCAGCCGAACCTCGAGGACCTCTTCCTCGATCTCACCGGCCACTCATTGCGCGCCTAGCAACGCGGCATCGGTAATGCCAGCCCGGCTCAAACGCATCTACGCCGTATTCCGCGCCCGCAACCTCGAATTCGTGCGGGACCGCGGCACGCTCGGTTGGAACATCCTGCTGCCGTTCGTGCTCATGCTGGGCCTCTACTTCATTTTCGGCGGCGCATCGCGGCCGCAGTACACCGTCGGCGTCGTGCAGCAGGCGGACGACATCGACGCGTCCGTGCATCCTTTCCTCGAGACGCGTTACGTGCGCTTCGTCCCGGAGCACGATCTCGACGAGGCGATCCGCAAGGTGGCCCGCCACCAGCTCGACCTGCTCGTCCGCTTCGATCCCCCGCCGCAGTACTGGGTCAACCCGAGCTCTCCCAAGGGCTACTTCGCCGAGCTCGCCCTGCACGAGATGGACCCTCGCGGAAAGATCGCGAAAGCCGAGATCGGCGGCGAGCCGGTGCGCTACGTGGACTGGGTGCTGCCGGGCATTCTCGGCATGAACATGATGTTCAGCTGCCTGTTCGGAGTGGGCTACGTGGTCGTCCGCTATCGCAAGAACGGATTCCTGAAGCGCCTGCGGGCGACCCCGCTGCGAGCCGTCGAATTCGTGGTCGCCCAGGTCGCCTCGCGCCTGGTGCTGATCATCGCCATCACGGTGGCCGTGTACGCCGGCACCAGCTGGCTGCTCGACATCCACATGGCCGGCAGCAACGCCGCCCTGTTCGCGGTGGCCGTCGCCGGGGCGATCTGCCTCATCTCGGTGGGCCTGCTGCTGTCGGCGCGGGTCACGAGCGAGGAGCTTGCCGGCGGCCTGCTCAACCTCGTGACCTGGCCGATGATGCTGCTGTCCGGCGTCTGGTTCTCGCTCGAGGGCGCGAGCGACTGGGTGATCGCGGCATCGAAGCTGTTTCCCCTGACATGGATGCTCGAGGCGGCCCGCGCCATCATGCTCGACGGTGCGGGCCTCGTCGACGTTGCGCCGGATCTCGCGGTGCTCGGCGGGATGACCGTCGTCTTCATGGCCGCCGGCGCGGCCATCTTCCGCTGGGGGCCGCGCTGAGCACGGAGCATGCTGGCATGTACCCCTTGATCGACATCGGCGTCAACCTCGCCCACGACTCCTTCGACGACGATCGCGCCGCGGTGCTGGAGCGGGCCCGCGAGCACGGCGTGGCACGCCTGATCATCACGGGCAGCTCCGTCGAGTCGAGCCTGCAGGCGGCCGCGCTCGCCGAGGGCGATCCGGGCGTGCTGTTCGCGACCGCCGGCCTGCACCCGCACCACGCCGCCGACTGGTCGCCGGCCGCGGCGCGCGTCATCCGCGAGCTCACCACGCATCCCGCCGTGGTCGCGGTCGGCGAGTGCGGCCTCGATTACTTCCGCAACTTTGCCCCGCGCGACGCACAGCGCGCCGCGTTCGAGGCGCAACTCGCGGTCGCGATCGACTGCGGATTGCCCGTTTTCCTGCACCAGCGCGACGCGCACGAGGATTTTCTCGCGGTTCTCGCGCCCGTGATGGGACGGCTGTCCGGCGGCGTCGCGCATTGTTTCACCGGCGACCGTCGCATGCTGGACGACTACCTCGACCTCGGGTTGTATATCGGCATCACCGGCTGGATCTGCGACGAGCGCCGCGGCGGTGCGCTGCGCGAGGCGGTCGCCGGGCTGCCGCTCGATCGCGCTCTGCTCGAGACCGATGCACCGTACCTCCTGCCCCGGACGCTCTCGCCCAGGCCCAAAACGCGCCGCAACGAACCGATGTACCTGCGCGAGGTGCTGCGGGTCGCGGCGCAGGCGATGCAGTGCGACGAAGCAGAGCTCGCGCGCGCGTCGACGGCGAATGCCGAGCGGCTGTTTCGCCTTCCGTCCGACTGAGCGGCCGATGCTATACTGACCCGGCTCCGACGACTCACAGGAAAACAAGGACCCAGTTTGCCGACAGGGACAGCCCCCGCCGCGCGATCGCGACGCCAGCGCCCCGGGGACGAATACCGCTCGACTGCCGGGTGGCCTGCAACGTGCCATGCGGTAGTGTCTGCGTGATGCATCGGACGCGAGCACGAGTCCGGACGAGCACTGGCGGGCCGCACGTCGGAGCACGCCGCGAAGCCATCGCGCCAGGGGAGCGCGCAGGCACCGATCGGCGCGCGACGGGCCACTGAGCCGGGGCTGCGCGTGCGCCTGTTCTGGCGGATGGCACTCGGGAGCGTTCGGGACCTGGCGCCCGTGCTGCTCGTCATCCTCTTCTTCCATGCCGTCGTGCTGGACCGGCCGCTCGCCGAGCTGGCCGTGCTGCTGCAGGGCGCCGTGCTGGTCGTCGCGGGGCTCACGTTGTTCGTCTACGGGCTCGAAGTCGCCCTGTTTCCCGTCGGGGATTCCCTCGCCCACGCGCTCGCCGAGCGCGGCAGCGTGCTCTGGCTGGTCGCGTTCGCGTTCCTGCTGGGGTTCGGCACGGCCGTCGCCGAGCCTGCCCTCACGGCGGTCGCAACGGAAGCAGCCAAAGTGGCCGCCGCGGCCGGCTCGATCGCCGATTCGGACCTCGCCCGGTCGCATTACGCCCTCGGCCTGCGGCTGGTGGTCGGATTCGCCGTGGGGGTCGCACTGATGCTCGGCGTCATGCGTATCGTGCTGGGCTGGTCGCTCCCCAAGCTGATCGCCGGTGGGTACACGCTGGTGATCGCCATGACCTTCGTGGCCCCGCCGGAGATCGTCGGCATCGCGTACGACTCCGGGGCCGTCACCACGTCGGTCATCACCGTCCCGCTCGTGGCAGCGCTCGGCATCGGCCTCGCCTCCTCGCTGTCCGAGCGTAATCCGCTGACCGACGGATTCGGCATGATCGCGCTCATCCTGATGGTGCCGATCATCTTCGTGATGGCCTACGGAGCGCTGCTCGCATGACCCTGGCGCTCGAGCTGCTCCGCATGCTGGGCGACACGACGCTGAGCGTGCTGCCCATAGCGGCCTTCATGCTGTTCTTCCAACGCGTCGTCCTGCAGCGCGAATTCGCCCAGCCGGCGCAGCTCGCCGTCGGTTTCCTGTTCATGCTGGCCGGCCTCGGCGTCCTGCTGCTCGGGCTCGAGCAGGCCCTGTTTCCGGTGGGCCGGCTCATGGTCGACCAGCTCGTGACCTTCACGGTGGAGCAGCTTCCCGACCGCGCGGCCGGCTGGTGGGATTACCGGCTCACTTTCGCCTTCGCGTTCTGCCTCGCCTTCGGCGCGGCCATTGCCGAGCCGGCCCTGCTTGCGGTGGCCCGCCGCGTCGAAGAGCTGTCGGGCGGCTCGATCCGGGCCAGCGGCCTGCGGGTGGCCGCGGCACTCGGCGTCGGTATCGGTGTCACGGTCGGCTGCATGCGCATCGCCGCCGGGATTCCACTGCAATGGTGTCTCGGCGCGGCCTATGCGGTTATCATCGCGCAAACGGTATTCGCGCCGCGAGCCATTACGTCCGTCGCCTACGACGTCGGCGGTGTCACTACCTCCGTGGTGACCGTCCCCGTGGTGACCGCACTGGGCCTCGGCCTCGCTTACCAGGTGCCGGGCCGCAGCGAGCTGTATGACGGCTTCGGCTTGCTGATCCTGGCGGCGACATACCCGGTAATGACGGTACTTGCGTACGCACAGATCACAGCCCTTCTCGAACGCCGCATGCGGCGCCGCCGCAGCCCCGCTCCCCAGGACCAGGATTCATGATAGCCGTCGTGCAGCGCAGGCGAGGTTTTCGTACACGCTCATCGGCCCCCGTGGAGGAATGAAATGCATTTCAAACTGCTCATCGCTTTCGTCGAGGATCGACACACGAAAGCGGTCATGGACGCGGCTCGCGATGCCGGTGCAACGGGATGCACGGTCATCACACAGGCTCGCGGCGAGGGGTTGAACAAGGCCGTCAGCTTTCTCGGCATGTCGCTGTCCGCGCAACGCGACGTGCTGCTGATGCTCGTCGAGGAGCATCTCAGCCGGCGGATCCTGGAGCACATCCGGGACGTCGGCGAGTTCGATTCGAAACCGGGCGCGGGAATTGCCGTGCAGATCGACGTCGAGGACGCCGTCGGCATCGTGCGCCAGGCCGAGGAGCTGACGGAAGTCGTGGAGAAAGAGCTATGAAGGAGAGCCGGGATATCACCGTACGCGACGTGATGCGCCACGACGTGACCATGGTCGACGGCCGCATCGACGTCATGGAGGCGATGCGCATCATGAAACGGGTGGGTGCGACAAGCCTGATCGTGAAGAAGCGCTATCCGAACGACGAGTACGGGATGGTGCTGTTCTCCGACATTGCCAAGCAGGTGATCGCCAAGGACCGCTCCCCCGAGCGCGTCAACGCCTACGAGATCATGGCGAAGCCCGTGATCTCCGTGCGGCCGGGCATGAGCATCCGGCATTGCGCACGGCTGTTCGAGCGCTGCGGCATCAGCCACGCGCCGGTGATCGAAAACGAGGAGGTCATCGGGCTGGTGAGCTATTACCTGCTCGTCCTTGGTTCGCTCGACCTGGATTGACGCGCGGCAGGCGCGGTCGCCCGCAGGGCGGGCTCCTGCGGGCAGGCG
>CAZBGV010000185.1:0-6129 GCA_964491485.1 uncultured Woeseiaceae bacterium
TGCTTTGGGATAACGTGCCTTCGTTCGTGGTACGTGCCTGCGTTCGGTCGCCCGCATGGCGGGCTCCTACGGGTGCCATTGTTCGGCTGGCCCGCTGCGTTCGGTCGCCCGCGTGGCGGGCTCCTACAGGGGTTTGTGCATCAGGTGGGCGGTGGCGGGGCAGAGGGTGCTGAATTCGGGCGTGCGGCGGATGGCGTCGGGGGCGGTGTCGCGGTCCACGATGCGGTAGTCGAGCTTCCAGAAGAAGACCTCGGCGTCGAGGGTGAGGAGCCACAGCTCGCTGAGCCCGGCTTCGCCGGCGCGCTCTTCGAGCGCGGTGACGAGCTCGGTGCCGATGCCGTTGCCGCGATGGGCCGGATCCACCGCGAGCGAGCGCAGAAGCCCGATGCGGCCGAAGCCCTGCAGCGCGATGGCGCCTGCGATGCCGGGCGGCGGCGCCGCCGGGTCGATCGCGACGAGGAAATGCCCGGCATCGCGGGCGGCGAGATCGTCCGACGGCAGCCCCGCGTCCGCCAGCAACCGGCGGATGAACGGCCAGTCCTCTTCCGCGGCGGCACGTACGCTGGCGGTCATCTTCGCTTCCATCGCTGCCCGATCTCCGCTGGCGTCGAACAGTGAGCCCTCAGTGAAATGGAACGCCGCGGCGCCCGCAAGTTCACTTTTCCATCAAGGCCCTGCGTGCCCTGGCCTGGTCCAGCACCGCGCACAGGGTCTGGCCCGCGGCCACCAGCCGGGGACTCGGGCGGCCCAGGTCGTCGGCGGGCAGGAAGAAGAAGTTGTCGTAGCGGGTAGCCGCGAGCTGCGGCCAGCGCTTCCACACGTCGAACACGTCCGGGGGGTTGTCGGCACTCGCCAGCATGACTTCCGGGTCGCGCGCGAGCACGGCCTCCACGTCCACCATCGGGGCGAGCCGCCCCAGGTCTTCGAAGACGTTGTGCCCGCCGCAGATCCCGATCAGCTGGCTCGCATAGTGCTCGCCGTTCACGGTATACAAGGGCTCGAGCGAGATCTGGTAGAAAACGTCGATCGGCTCCGCGGCCGCGTAACGCTCGGCGAGGCGCGCGAGGCCCGCACGGTAGTCCGCCGCCACCCGCTCCGCCTCCCGCACGTGCCCGGTCAGCTCGCCGATCCGCTCGAGCGCCGTCGCGACGTCGTCGAGGCCGCGGGTCTCGATGACCTCGACCCGGAACCCGCGCGCGCGCAGATCCTCGATCACGCGCTGCGGCATGCCGCCGCCCCAGGCGAGCAGCAGGTCCGGCCGGAGCATCGCAATGCGTTCCTGGTCGAGGCTGAACGCGTCGCCGACCACCGGCAGCGCCGCCGCCGCGGGCGGCCGGTCGGTGTACGCGCTCACCCCGACGACGACGTCGCCGGCGCCGACCGCGAACACGAGCTCGGCGAGATGCGGCGCAAGCGTCACGATGCGGAGCCCGCCGCCCGGCTCCGGGGCGCCGGCCTCCGGCGCCTCGCCGCCGGAGCGATCGCAGGCAGGGGTCAGTGCCAGGATGCCGACGGCCAGCAGGCAACCGGCAAACGCTCGCCTCACACGGACCAGCCGTAAAGGGTCATGGCCGCGATGACCGCCGCCCAGATCAGCAGCGAGCGGAAGACGAGCCGGCTCGCGCCCTGCGCCCCGCGCACGGCGCGCTCGGCATCGGTTTCGCCGGAGAGCGGCGCCAGCGCGAGCGCGCCAAGGCCGACGCGCTCGAGCAGGTTTTCGTTCTGCACGCCGGCCGGCACGCCCACCGTGCCGCCCACGCGCCACGCGGACAGCGCCCCCTCGAAGTCCCCGGCCATCGCATACCCGAAGGCAGTGAGGCGCGCAGGAATCCACGCGACCCAGCCCTGCAGGTCCTCGGCGGCGGTGACGGCGAGCGAAGCGGCGCCGTCGCTCGAAGCGTCGCGCGCCGCGCGGAACACGGCGCGGCGGCGAATGAGGTCGGTGACGCGGTAAGCCCAGGCGCCGAGCGGGCCGAGCAGGATGAACCAGAAAATGACCGCGAACAGCCGGTTGTTGGCCTGCACGCACACGGCCGCCTCGATCTCGCGGCTGCGCCCGGGCGGTTCCGGCGGGTCGCGCTCGAGCAGCGCCTTCGCGGTGCGCCGCACGCCTTCCGCGTCACCCGATTCGACCGCGGCGCAGTATTCGTTGATCTCCTTGCCGATGTCGCGCGGCCCGAACGAGAAGAACAGGACGACGACCGCGAACACGAAGTAGGCAAAGCCGAACAGCGCGTCCCCGAGCAGCACGCGCAGCAACAGCACCGGCAGCACGAGCACGAGCGCGAGGATCAGGACGAGGAGCATCGGCGGCCAGTTCGCGAACCGGCTCACCTGCTCGAAGCCGCGGTCGATGACCCGGTCGAGCCAGCGCAGCTCGCGCAGATGAAACAGCTGGGTCGCCAGCCGCTCTATCGCCAGACCGACCAGCAGTGCAAGAAGCTTCATGCGGTGCGTTTCCTGTCAACCCCGCGCCGCGAGAGCGCGCAATGCGCGCTCCTACGGCACATCCGCGAGCAGATCATACAGCCGCAGCCAGTCGAAAGCCGGGCCCGGGTCCGATTTCCGCCCCGGAGCGACGTCCGAGTGCGCGGCGATCACGCGCGCATCGAGCCGCGGGTAGGACGCGAACAGGGCCCGCAGCACCCCGCCGAGCGCCGCGTACTGCGCGGACGTATAGGGCGTGGTGTCGGTGCCTTCGAGCTCGATGCCCACGGAATAGTCGTTGCAGCGCGGCCGCCCGCGAAAGGACGAGGCGCCGGCGTGCCACGCTCGCCGCTTGAACGGCACGAACTGCAGGATGGCGCCGTCGCGACAGACCAGGAGGTGCGCCGACACCTGCATCTCGCAGATCGTCTCGAAATACGCGTGCGCGGCGCGATCGAGACAGTTCGTGAAGAAATGCTCGATGTACGGCCCGCCGAACTCGCCGGGCGGGAGGCTGATGCCGTGCAGTACCACGAGCTCGAGCTCGGCGCCGTGCGGCCGATCGTCCTGGTTCGGTGACGGGCACTGGCGTGCGGGCCTCAAGAGACCGTTTCCGGGACTGATCGTGTACTCTCGCGGGCGAGTCGCGGGCATGCGGCGTCCTGTGCGCGTGTGCGCCTACTCTTACATACCGTCACCGGGTGTCAATCCGCGGCGACCGGCCTCCGCCGCCGGACGCGGGTGCGGCGACCGGGCCTGCTGCCGCCCCGGCGGGCGACGTAGAATCGCGTTCCGATGAGAACCCACCGACTGTACGTGCCCGGGCCGCTCCGCGCCGGGTCCGGGCTCGAGCTCGATGCGGAGCGCTCGCACTACGTGTCGCGCGTGCTCCGCGCGCGCCCCGGCGACGACCTCGTGCTGTTCGACGGCCGCGGCGGCGAGCACGCGGCGACCGTGGCGGGCATCGCGAAGCAGGCGGTCACGGTGACCGTGGGAGCGGCCCGCGAAGGCCTGCCGGAGCCGCCGCTCGACATTCACCTGCTGCAGGGCCTCTCGCGCGGCGAGCGGATGGACTGGGTCGTCCAGAAAGCCACCGAGCTCGGCGTGGCACGGGTGACGCCGGTGCTCACGGAGTTCTCCGTGGTGCAGCTCGACGGGGAGCGGGCGGCGCGCCGCGCCGCGCACTGGACGAAAATTGCGCAGGCGGCCTGCGAGCAGTGCGGGAGGAACCGGGTGCCCGCGATCGCGGCGCCGCGAGCGCTCGCCGACGTGCTCGCCGATGTGCCCGCAAGCGAGCCTTCGGGTACGCGCATCCTGCTGGATCCCGCGGCCCGCCAGCCGCTCGCCTCCGGCGCGCCGCGCGACGGTCGCGTCCTGCTGCTGATCGGGCCGGAAGGCGGTCTCAGCGCCGGCGAGCGTGCGCGGGCGGAGGCCGCCGGCTTCACGGCGCGCGCGCTCGGGCCGCGCGTCCTGCGGACGGAAACCGCGGCGCTCGCGGGGCTCGCGGTGCTGCAGGCCTGCTGGGGCGATCTCGCCTGAACGAGCCTCAGGCAGTGAGGCCCGCGGCGGCGATCATTTCCTCGAGCCGCTCGAGGTGCGGTATCAGCGGGTATTCGTTGATCATGCGCACGCGGCAGAAGATCGGGGCGCCCTCCGGCCACTCCCCGCCCGCGCTGTCGAGCTTCAGCACCGAGCGGTTCACGCGCACGAGCTGGGGGAAGCCCTGGGTCACCAGGCCGAAGTAGCCCGACTTCAGGGCGCCGCCGCTCGCATAGAACACGACGACGCGCGCGCGCCCCGTGCCTTCCGGCACGTCGCGGCCGATGGCCCCTTCGAACGACACCAGCGGCAGCGCGCGGCCCGACCAGTCGATCGTGCCGAGCATCCAGGCCGGGCTGCCTTCCGCGCGCCGCGGCGCGCCATAGCGCACGACCTCGGCCACGCAGGCGCGCGGCACGATGAGGCGCTCGTCGGCGAGCGGCACCAGCAGGCTGTAGAGCTCCTCGTTGTCGGCGCTCACTGGAGTGAAATCCCCCGTTCCTCGAGCAGCTTCTGGATGGCGTCGAGCAGCTGCGAATCCTGGTACGGCTTGCCGAGGTAATCGTTGACGCCGATCTCGATGGCACGCGCCCGGTGTTTCTCACCGACCCGCGAGGTGATCATGATGATCGGCACGTCGGAGATCCGCTCGTCGTTGCGCACGTGGGTTGCGAACTCGTAGCCGTCCATGCGCGGCATCTCGATGTCGAGCAGGATGATGTCGGGCTTGTTGTCGGCGAGCACGCTGATCGCGTCCAGCCCGTCCTTTGCGGTGACCACGCGCATGCCGTTGCGCTGCAGGAAACGCTCGGTGACGCGCCGCACGGTGATCGAGTCGTCCACCACCAGCGCCAGCGGGCGCACATCCGCGGCGGTCGGCGGCGCCTTGAGCTCCACGACCGGCGCGCCGCCGCGGACCAGCGCATGGATGTCGAGGATCAGCACGATGCGCCCGTCGCCGAGGATCGTCGCCCCGGAGATCCCGCGCACCGACGAAAGCTGCGGCCCCAGCGACTTCACGACGATCTCGCGGCTCGCCAGCATCTCGTCGGTGAGCAGCGCCGCCGAGTAGTCGCCGGCGCGCACGAGGATGATCGGCACGTGCGCGTCGTCCTCCGGCAGCTTCGCGGGCTGGCCGCCGAGGTACAGGCCGAGGTGGCGGAAGCGGTACGTCTGCTCCCCGTATTCGTAGGTGGGGTCGCTCTGGGCGAGCAGATTCTCGAGCTCCGACTTGCCGATGCGCGCCACCCCCTCGACGGTGGGCAGCGGCAGCGCGTAGATCTCGTCCCCGGTGCGCACGATCAGCGCCTGCGTGATGGCCAGCGTGAACGGCAGGCGGATGCGGAAGTTGGTGCCCTGGCCGATCACGGAGGAGATCTGCAGCGATCCGCCGAGCTGCTTCACCTCGTTCGCCACCACGTCCATGCCGACGCCGCGGCCGGCCGATTGCGTGATCGCCGACGCCGTGCTGAATCCCGGCGTGAGGATGAGCTGCATGATTTCCTCGTCGGTCACGCGGCTATCCGGCTTCAGCAGCCCGCGCTCGTACGCCTTCCTGCGGATCGCGTGCACGTCGAGACCGGCGCCGTCGTCCGCGACGTCGATCACCATCTCCGCACCTTCGCGGTGCAGGCGAATGGTGACGCGCCCGGTCGCCGGCTTGCCCTTCTCCTGCCGGAGCTCTGGCTTCTCGATGCCGTGGATGACCGCGTTGCGCATCATGTGCTCGAACGGCGGCAGCATCTTCTCCAGCACCTGCCGGTCGAGCTCGCCCGAGGCGCCTTCGACGGCGAGCTCGACGCGTTTCCCCGATTCCTGCGCCACCTGGCGCACCAGCCGGGTCAGGCGCGGCACGTGCCGCTCGAACGGCACCATGCGGGTGCGCATCAGGCCGTCCTGCAGCTCGGCGGTGACGCGCGACTGCTGCACCAGCAGGGTCTCCGCATCGGACGTGAGCGTCCGCAGCAGGTCCTTGATGCTGGACAGGTCGTTCGCGGATTCGGCGAGCGCGCGGGAGAGTTGCTGGATGTTCGAATAGCGATCGAGCTCGAGCGGGTCGAAGTCGCGCGCGACGAACGTGTCCTGGTGGCCGTGCATGATCTGCGCTTCGGTCTCGATCTCGAGCTTGCGCAGCTGCTGGCGCAGGCGGCTGATCGTCTGCTC
>CAZBGV010000186.1:0-6112 GCA_964491485.1 uncultured Woeseiaceae bacterium
GAGGCGATCGAGCGCGTCGAGGTGGTGCGCGGCGGCACGGCGCCGATCTTCACCTCGGGGGCGGTAGGCGGGACCATCAACTTCATCAACGAGCGGCCGCCGCGCCGCGCGCAGGGCCGCGTCAAGGCCGCACTCTCGGACTACGGCTTGCGCGAGCTCGACGTGCTCTGGGGCGCGCCGCTCGACGAGGCGTGGAGCCTCGCGATGAGCGGGTGGGTACGCCGCTCGGACGGCGTGCGGGATCCCGGCTATCCCGCCGATCGCGGCGGCCGCTTCCGCTTCGAGCTCGAGCGCACGGGCGCGTCCGGCCGGCTCGGCATCTACGGCACGTACCTCGACGACCGCTCGTTGTTCGTGGTGCCGATCCCGCTGCGCGGCAGCCCGTCGAATCCCGTGGCGGTCGACGGCACGCCGGCGGGGGAGTATTCGCTGCACAGCGCGGACATCCGCGCGGCCGGGCTGCCGGCGAGCGCGGCGGAGGTGGGGCTCGCGGGCGCCGATCTCGCCGACGGCATCCACCCGCAGCTCGCGACTTTGGGTGTCCGCTTCGACCGTTACGGCGCGGCCGGCTGGCTGCTCGCGAGCCACACGCGCTACACGCACGGGGACGTCACGTTCGACGGCATCTTCACCGGCGATGCGCCGGTGACCGGCGCACGATTCGCCGCCGCGCACGGCGTCGCGCCCGATTTCCGCTATCTCGCGAGCGGCGAGCCCTTCAACGCGGATTTTCTCGTGCAGAACCACGGCCACTGGGCCGTCGCGAAAGCCTATCGTGCGCTGCAGAACGACACGCGCCTCACGCTGCCCGCCGGCGATCACGAGCTCACCCTCGGGCTGTACGCGGCGGACTACTCGATGGCGGACCGCTGGAGCCTCGGCAACCTGCTGCTCACGGACGTCGGCGACCGGCCGCAGCGCCTGTTACTGGCGGGCGCCACCGACCCGGCGGGCTTCACCCGGTACTCTTTCCTGAACCTCCGGGGGGAGTACGACGCGCGGGCCGGGGCGTTGTTCGTCTCCGACGAATGGAGCGTCGGCGAGCGGCTGCGCATCGACCTCGGCGCGCGCTACGACCGGCAGCGGCTGGATGCCGCGATCAGCGAGGGCATGTCGCCCGTCGATCTCGACGGCGATCCGGCCACGCCCTGGGACGTCGCCGCGCTCGCGGGCGAGGCGGTCGACGTGCGCCGCGCCGACTCCGACTACGTGAGCTGGTCGGCCGGCTTCAACTACGACGTGAGCGACGAGCACGCGGTGTTCGGCCATTTCACGCGCTCGGCGAAGCTCCCGCATTTCGACGATCTGCGCAACGGCGTGCGGCGCGAGGACCGCGTGAGCAACGCCGAGGTCGGCTATAAGGCCTCCCTCGAGCGGCTGGCCGTCTTCGTCACCGGCTACGCCACGCTGTTCGACAGCGTTCCGTTCACCGACATTCTCGCGGACGGCACGACGGTGGTGCGCCGCGCGGACACGCGCACTTTCGGCATCGAGGTCGAAGGCGTGTACGAGCCGGTCGACTCGGTCACCGTGGAATTCTCGGCGACCCTGCAGGATCCCGAGTACCGGCACTTCTCCGGCATGACCGTCGACAACAGCGGCAACCGCGTGCGCCGCATCCCGCGCAGCATGCTGCGCGTCGTGCCCTCGCTCACGTTTGCCGGCGGGCGCGGCCGTGCCTTCCTCGCGCTCGCCCGCTACGGCGAGCGCTACGCCAACGACGAGAACACCATCCGCCTGCCGTCGTATCTCGAGGTGGACGCGGGGGTGGAGTATCGCTTCAACGAGGCCTGGAGCGCGCAGCTCAACGTCGACAATCTCTCGAACGAGGTCGGGCTCACCGAGGGTAACCCGCGCACCGACGTCGGCTCGAGCGGCATCGGGCAGATCTACACGGCCCGCCCGCTGTTCGGGCGCTCGCTCAACCTCGCCGTCCGTTACCGCTTCCAACCGGGGTGATGCCATGCCAATGACACTCGCGACGCGAAGAAACGCCGCCGGCCGGCTTGCCGCACTGCTGCTCCTGCTGTCCGCCTGTGCGTCGCCGCCCTCCGAGCAGACGCTGCCGGCCGCGCGCGAGACCGCGCCGCCCGTTGGCGAGACGGCGGCGGCCGTGCGCCAGCCGCCGTCGATGCTCTTCGGGAAACTCTTCCAGGACGTCGCGCTCAGCGCTCTCTTCGACGATTCGAAGCAGTGGGCCGACGCGGAGCCGAGGTCCGCGCCGGCGGCGATCCTGGCGCGCTACACGGCGGAGGCGCCGGCGTCACGCGCGGCGTTGCGGCAGTTCGTCGAGCGCGAATTCGACGTGAACCCGCCGGCGCCGGCCGCGCAACCGCCCACGCCGGGCCTGCCGCTGCGCCGTCACATCGCGGAGCTGTGGCCGTTGCTCACGCGGCACACGCCGGACCCGCCGCGCTGGTCGTCCCGCCTGCCGCTGCCATATCCCTATGTCGTGCCGGGCGGCCGGTTCCGGGAGATCTATTACTGGGATTCCTGGTTCAGCATGCTGGGCTTCGGGCCGGAGCAGGCCGGGCTCGGCAGGAACATGGTCGACAACTTCGCCTGGCTCATCCGCACGTACGGCCACGTGCCGAACGGCAGCCGCACCTATTACCTGAGCCGCTCGCAGCCCCCGTTCTTCTACCAGATGGTCGCGCTGCTGGCGCCGGGCGACCCGGGGGCCGCCTGGGCGGAGTACCTGGACGCGCTGCGGGCGGAGCACGCGTTCTGGATGGCGGGCAGCGGCGCGGCCGCCCCGGGCGCGCCGGTGCGCCGCGTCGTCATGATGCCCGACGGCTCGCTGTTGAACCGCTACTGGGACGACCGCGCCGCACCGCGCGACGAGTCCTACCGGGAAGACGTCGAGGTGGCGAAGCACGCGGGGCTGAGCGGCGAGGATGCGCGGCATCTCTGGCGCGACCTCCGGGCCGCCGCCGAGAGCGGGTGGGACTTCAGCTCGCGCTGGTTCGCCGACGGACAAACCCTCGCGACCGTGCGGACCACGGACATCGTGCCGCCGGACCTCAACAGCCTGCTGTACGGCCTCGAGCGCGCCATCGCCCAGGGCTGCGAGCGGCGCGGCGACGCGGCCTGCGCCGGCGACTTCACGGCCCGCGCCGAGGCCCGGCGTGCCGCCGTCCGGCAGTTCCTCTGGAACGACGCGGCCGGCATCTTCGACGACTACGACTGGCGCGACGGACGCGTGCTGGGGCACACGACCGCCGCCATGCTCTATCCGCTGTTCGCCGGCGTCGCGACCGAAGCCCAGGCGAAGCGGGTCGCCGCCGCGGTCGAGGAGCGGCTGCTCGAGCAGGGCGGGATCGTCACGACGGATCGCGAGACCGGCCAGCAGTGGGACGCGCCGAACGGCTGGGCCCCGCTGCAGTGGATCGCGGTCGCCGGGCTGCGGCGCTACGGCGAAGCCGAGCTCGCGGAAACCATCGCGCGGCGCTGGCTCGCGACGGTCTCGCGGGTGTACGACGAGACGGGCAAGCTGCTCGAGAAGTACAACGTCGTCGAGCAGAAGCCCGGCGGCGGCGGCGAATACCCGACCCAGGACGGCTTCGGCTGGACCAACGGCGTGACGGTGGCGATGCTCCGCCTCTACCCCGAGCTCGAGCTTGAGGCCCCGGCTCGCGCACGCCCGGGGACGACACGAACGGCCGCCGCTCCAGAGGGCGCTTCCGTGCACTAGACTGTACTCGGCCGCCGATGCGGAGCCGGTATGTCGAACGAGAGCGACGCCGAACTGCTGAACGACAGTCTCGAGCGCTGCATGCGCTCGCGGCAGGACTTCTTCGAAACCTTCTACCGGCGCTTCATCGCGTCCTCGGACGAGGTGGCCGCCAAGTTTGCGGGCACGGACATGAAAGCCCAATCGCGCGCCCTGCGGCAGGCTTTCTACCTGCTCATCAGGGCAGTCGGCGGCGACCCCGAGGCCTGGCAGGGCCTCGAGCTTCGCGCCATCCGGCACGACAGCAGGCACCTCGACATTCGACCCGAGCTGTACGACCTGTGGCTCGAATGCCTGATCGACACGGTCCGTGATTTCGACCCCAAGGCCGACGCGGCCACCGAAGCGGCCTGGCTGCGGGCGATGCGGCAGGGCATCGACTTCATGATCTCCCGGTATTGAGCGTTCCACCGTGCGGACCGCGGGCCGCATCTGTGGCCCTCGACGGTATGCTTGCGGAAATCCAGACGCGCGGCAGAAGGGGACCGTCTCCATGCTGAGGCGCATCGTGCTGCGCGACCGGGAAGGGTTCCTCGAGTATCGCGAGCCGCTCGAGATCCTGGTCGCGCAGACAGCTTCCGAAGTGTTGCCGGTGCTCGAGCAGGCGGAACGGCGCGTGCAGGACGAAGGGCTGCATGCCGCGGGCTACGTGAGCTACGAAGCGGCTCCGGCGTTCGACCCGGCTTTCGTCACGCGGCCGCGCGGGCGCCTGCCGCTCGCCTGTTTCGGCCTGTTCCGCGCGCCGCGCGAGCTGCCCGGGCTGCCGGCGGCCGGCGCCTTGCCGCGGGCCGGGTGGCGCATGTCGATCGGGCGCGACGCCTACCGCGCGAAGATCGAGGCGATTCGGCGGCAGATCGCGGCCGGCAACACCTACCAGGTCAACTTCACCGCACGCCAGCTCGCCGAAGACGTCACCGACCCGTGGCAGCTGTTCCTTGCCATGGCGACGGATGCGCCCTACGCCGCCTGTGTCGAATGCGCCGATCACACGATCGTTTCCGCTTCCCCCGAGCTGTTTTTCGAACGCGACGGGGATTCGCTCGTGTGCCGGCCGATGAAAGGCACGGCGCCGCGCGGCCTGCGGCCCGCGGAAGACCGCGCGCTGGGCGAGCGGTTGCGCCGCTCGCCGAAGGATCGCGCGGAGAACGTCATGATCGCGGACCTGCTGCGCAACGACCTCGGCCGGGTGGCCGAGCCGGGCACGGTGCGGGCGATGGCGCTGTGCGAGATCGAGAAGTACCGGACCGTCTGGCAGCTCACCTCGACCGTGCGCGCGCGAAGCCGCGCGCCGACCTCGGAAGTGTTCCGGGCGCTCTTTCCCTGTGCCTCCGTGACCGGCGCGCCGAAAATCGCGAGCATGCGGCTGATCGCGGAGCTCGAGGACACGCCGCGCGAGATCTACACCGGCGCGATCGGCTGGCTCGCGCCCGGCGAGCGGGCCCGCTTCAGCGTGGCCATACGTACCGCATGGATAGACCGAATCACGCACGCCGCGGTGTACGGCGTGGGCGGGGGCATCGTGTGGGATTCCGATGCGGATGCCGAATACCGGGAGTGCCTCGACAAGGCCCGGATCCTCGCGGGGGGCAGCAGGCCGCGCCCGTTCCGGCTGCTGGAGACCCTGCTCTGGAGCCGCGCGGGCACGTGGTTCCTGCTCGATGCGCACCTCGCGCGGCTGGCCGACTCTGCCGGGTACTTCGGCTTCAGCTTCGATCGTGCCCGCGTCGTCGCCGCGCTCACGGCGCTCGCCGCCCGCCTCCCGGAGGAGGTCCGCCGCGTGCGCCTGCTGCTCTCCCGTGACGGCGCCGTGCAGCTCGAGACATACGCCATCGCCCCCGCCGCGCCGCGCCGCGTACGCCTCGCCGCCGCGCCGGTGGATCGCGACGATCCGTTCCTCTACCACAAGACGACGGTGCGCGACGTATACGAAACGGCGCGCGCCGGCGGCGGCGATTGCGACGACGTGTTGCTGTGGAACGCCGACGGCGAGCTCACCGAATCGACGATCGCGAATCTCGTCGTGCGCCTCGACGGGCGGCTCGTGACGCCGCCGGTCGAATGCGGCCTGTTGCCCGGCACGCTGCGCGCGCGCCTGCTGGAAGAGGGCCGCATCCACGAGCGGCGCATCCGCATCGCGGAGCTTCGGGACGCGGACGAAATCTGGCTGGTCAACTCCGTGCGCGGCTGGATGCGCTGCCACCTCCTCGACGACCCCCGCGCCCCTTCCCCGTAGGAGCCCGCCATGCGGGCGACCGGATCGCGGCCCGCACTCTTTGAGACCGCATCGTTCACGCACGTTTGCCGTCGGTGGCTGGGTCGGAGCCGCCACCGGGGGAGTCCCGCTCGGCGCCGGCCGCAAGTACGTCCCCACGCACTAGC
>CAZBGV010000187.1:0-6072 GCA_964491485.1 uncultured Woeseiaceae bacterium
GCGGCCGCGCCCCGGCCGATGATGCTCATCATGCGGAGCAGGTCGTCGCCCGGGAAGTCCTCGTCGTCCTCGAACGCAAGTTCCGCGACGGTCTCGCCGACCAGCGTCATCTCTTCGGTGAGGCTGCCGATCTTCACCCCGACCCGCATGCGCTGTCGGCCGTGCGATTTGGCGCCCCCGGTGTGAGGCCAGCGGCCGGCCGGGTCGCGCAGCGCCTGAATGACGTCGTCGATAAAATGCGGAAGGTCGTTCCGAAGCTGCGATTTGCTGAGGTCGAGAGACATGCGGTCCTCGGCGTTCCGCTGCCAGCGCTCGATGAGGCGTTCCCGGTTGGAGTCGATGAAGTCAGCCAGGGTCATCTTCGTCCCTCTCGCAAACACGGATTCCAGTTGGACCCATGAGAAAATAAGGCCGCCCCTTCCTTACCCGGCGAGCAGGGCCGACAACCGGTCCATGTCGATGGGTTTGATGAGGTAGTGATCGAAGCCCGCGGCGTCGAGCTGGCTTGCGTCCCGCTGATAGCCCGTGACCGCGATCAGCACCGCGCCGGGAAACGCTTCGCGCAGGCCGCGCGCGAGCGCATAGCCGTCCATGCCGGGCAGCCCCAGGTCGAGCAGGAGAACTTCAGGCTTGAATTCCTTCGCGGTTTCCAGCGCGGCGCGCCCGTCCAGCGCGATGCGGGTCTTGTGGCCGGCTTGCTCGAGCAACAGCTCGAGCGACTCCGCAACGTCGCGCACGTCGTCCACGATCAGGATGCGCCGTTTTGGCGCCGGCCCGTTCACCTCGGCCCCCGGTGCTTCGGCACTGCTCGCATGACGATGGCGGGGGAGCGTGACCGTGAACTCACTGCCTTTCCCGTCGCCGTCGCTATGCACCGCGACCTCGCCGCCGTGCAGTTCGACGAGGGTCCGGACGAGCGGCAGACCGAGGCCAAGCCCCCGGTCCGAGCGGGCGAGCGTGCGGGGCCCCTGCGTGAAGATCTCGAACATGCGCTCCTTGAATTCGCTCGGAATGCCGATGCCGTTGTCGCGCACGCTGATGGTGGCGGAGTCCGCGTCGGCGGTGACCTCGAGGGTAATGCGCCCGCCCGGCTCGGTGTATTTGGCCGCGTTGCCCAGCAGATTCGTGATGACTTCGGTCAGGCGCAAGCGGTCGCCCTGCACCCAGACCGATCCCGCGGGCGGCAGCGTGACGGTGAGCTCGTGTCCCCTGGCAGTGATCAGCGGCCTCACGGTGTCGACCGACCACTCGCCGATCAAGGTCAGGTCCACGGGCTTCTTCTCGATCTCGAGCTTGCCCGAGCTGATGCGCGCCGCGTCGAGCAGCTCGTCGAGCAGGCCGGACACGTGGCCGAGCTGGCGCTTCATCATGCCAATGACCTGCGTTTGCCGCTCGGCGGAGAGCGCCGCCGACTTCAAGAGCTCGATGCCGTTGCCGATCGCGCCGACCGGGTTGCGCAACTCGTGGCCGAGCATCGCGATCCACTCGTCCTTGCGGCGCGCATCGCTCCGGAGCTCGTCCGCGCGCCGGTCGGCGTGACTGCGGGCTTCGCGCTGCTCGGTGACGTCCTCGAACGACAGCACGAGGCGGTCCGGGTCATCCCCGCCGTCGACGCGGCGCGCGTTGACCAGGATGATCCGGTCCTGGCTGGCCACCTCGAAATCATCGACGCTCGTGCCCTCCGACAGCAGGGTTTTGAGAACCGAATCCAGGCTCGGCACGTTCCACGGCCGGTCGCGCGCGTCCTCGAGCCCTGAGCCCACCAGCTCTCCGGGCGTGTCGAACGCCGTCCGGAACGCCGTGTTGATCGACTGCACGCGCAGGGTTTCGTCGAGGATCATGAGCGGCGTGCGGACCGTCTCGATGACTGCCTCCGCATAGGCGCGCGCCTTTTCGCTTTCGTGCGTGGCACGTTTCTGGTCGGTCACGTCGGAAAAGGTGATGCAGATGCCGTCGACGGTCTGGTCGTCGAGGCGATAAGGCACGATGTTGCGCACGTAGTAGCGGCCGTCGTCAGCGGCGACCCCGGTCGAGTCGACGTCGAGCGTCTTGAGCACCTGGCGGCTCCGCTCGAGCGTCCGGCCATCGTCGAAGCGCTCCTTGATGTCCCCGATCGACCGGCCGATATCCGAGGGCACGAGGCGCATGACGTCGGTCGCCGCTTCCGTGAAGCGCCGGACGCGGAGATCCCGGTCGAGAAACACGGTCGGGATCCCGGTGCTGAGGAACAGGCTGTTGAGATCGGCATTGGCTCCGCGCAGATCGGTGTTCTTCTCCTCGAGCTCGCGGTTGATCGTGTTCATCTCCTCGTTGAGCGCCTCGAGCTCCTCCTTCGAGGCCTCGAGCTCTTCGTTGCTCGACTGCAGCTCCTCGTTCAGCGACTGCAGCTCCTCGTTGCTCGCGTGGTGCTCCTCGCCGGCCGATTCGAGCTGCTCGACCGTGCTTTGCAGCTCACGGCGCGTGTCGGCGAGCTCCTGCTCCAGCTCGCGCACCAGCGGCTCGTGCTCTTGCGACGGGTCGATTTTCGTGAGCGCGGATTCGCCGAGGTCGTGGAAGGTCACGAGAAAGAGGCGGTCGGCGCCGACGGCTGCCGGTATGGGCTCGACCGTGCACCGTACGCGGCGGGACTCCCCGTCGCGGTCGATCTGGCCTTCGGTGGCGAGGGACTCTCCGCTCTCGACGGCCTGCTTGAGCGCCGAGCGCAGGCGGATGTAGAAGCCCGGCCGGATCCAGGCGAGCAGGTCCTGGCGCGACTCGCCCGTCGGCGGCACGAGGTAGCGGTGGGTCCGGCCGTAGAAGTGGCGAATCTCGAGACCGGCGTCGATCGCGACGCAGGCCGGCGTGTGCTCGCGCAGCACGAAGCGCTCGATCCGCCGCTCGGCTCCGGTCTCGCGGTCGCGCCGCGCCGGCTTCGCGACTTGCGACGCGGCCTCGCGGCGGTCGCCGCGCGGGCGTTCGATGGTGCGCGGCACGACGTGAAAGCGCTCCTGGGGCGACACGGGCCGCGCGCGATAAAGGCTCTGATGGCTCGAGATCTCCTCGAAGAGCCCCGCCTGCCGGCCGGGCGTCTCGGCGCGTCCGAGGAGCAGCAGACCGCCCGGACGCAGCGCGAAGTGCAGGCGCTGCAGGAGCCGCTCGTGCGCCGGCCGCTCGAGATAGATGAGCAGGTTGCGGCAGGTGACGATGTCCATTTTCGAGAACGGCGCGTCAACCAGTACGTTGTGCGGCGCGAAGGTCACGCAGTCGCGAACGCTCCGCTCGATCTGCAGGTACCCGTTGTTCTGGTGGAAGTGCTGCTCCCGCCGCTCGGGGGCAATGTGCTCGATCGCCTCCGGCGGATAGAGCCCGCGGCGCGCGGTGACGAGCGCGCGCTCGTTCAGGTCGGTCGCGTAGACCTGGATCCTGTTGTGCCTGCCCGCCGGGATCCGTTCGCGCAACAGCATCGCGAGGGTGTAGGCTTCCTCGCCCGTGCCGCAGCCCGGGACCCAGGCGCGCGCGCCGGCCGGGTCGCGCCCATCGAGCAGCGCCGGCAGCTCCTCGGCGAGCTGCTCCCAGGCTTCGGGGTCGCGGAAGAAATCGGTGACGCCGATCAGCACGTCGTAATACAGGGCATCGAGCTCGTCGCCGTCGTCGGCCAGTCGCTCCGCGTACTCGTCCCAGTCGTCGATGCCCTTGAGGCCCATGCGGCGTCTCGTGCGGCGCTCGAGCGTGCCGGTCTTGTAGTCGTCGAAATTGACGTCGGCCAGCGCGCCGAGCTGTTCGAGGATGCGCTCGAAGCCGGTCGTCCCAGCGCCGCCCTCGCCCGCGCGGCGTTTGTCTTTGGACGATGCCCCCGCCCTGGATTGGTTGGGCCGCTGGCCTCCCTTGGCGAACCGGACCAGCGCCGCCGGGATCGCCTCGGGCGCCAGCACCGCGTCGACGACGCGCGCATCGATCGCGGACCGCGGCATGCTGTCGGTTCCCGCGGTGGCCGGGTCCTGCGCGAGACCCAGGCCCCCGGCGGACTTTATGCGCCTCAAGCCCGCGGTCCCGTCGCGCCCCGCGCCCGACAGCACGACACCGGCGGCGCGCGCGCCTTCGGCTTTGGCGAGCGACTCGAAAAGAAAATCCACCAGGCGCCCGCGCGCCTCGTTCTCGGCGAGCGCGTCGGCCTCGAGGACGCTGTCGGTGAAGTGCAGCTTCGAGTTCGGCGCGATGACGTAGGCGTGGTTCGGCTCCAGCCGCGTCGTCTCCCCCGTCTGCGCCACCGTCAGGTGCCTGACGCGCCCCTGCAGGATCTCGGCGATGTGGCTCGCGCGCGTCGGATCGAGATGCAGGACGAGGATGAAGGCCAGGCCCGAGCTTTCCGGCACGGCTTCGAGCAACGCCGCGCACGCCTCGATGCCGCCCGCCGAGGCGCCGATGCCGACGACGAGCTTCGGCTCGCCGGCGGTGGTTTTCCGTTTTTTCGGCATAGGTGTTGCTCGCGATCCGAATGCCACGGGCGGCGGATCGCTTTGCGCCCCCTGTTGCGGGCGTGACGATCCGCGCACCGCGCGATTGTAGAGTGTTACATGCAGGGGGGGGGGGGGGGCGCGCGAGACGGACGGCCCCTTTCGGCCGCGGCTGGAGCGCGGAATTCTAGCAAGGGCATGCAGTTAAAGACAACTCGCGGCAGGGTTCCGTGTTCGTGTCCCGGTCGCCGCCGCGGTGGGCGGCATCGAGGTCTTCTCTGGTTGCAAAAGCCTGCAAACCGGCCGGATCGGTGCCTTGTAGCCGACTTAACTTCCGCGCGCGCGGGGAGGATAATCGTCCGCGTGGTACGCTGCCGGGGGCGAGGAGAAGGACCGATGGGCAACCGCAAAGCAGCGCGCAACATCGTCGTGATCGGCGGTTCGGCCGGCGCGCTGGGTCCTCTCATCCAGATCGCGGGAGCGCTGCCGGACGACTTTCCCGCGGCGCTCTTCGCGGTCCTCCATACATCGCCCGATGCGCCGGGGATGATACCCATGATCGTCGGCCGGTCCTCCGCGCTAGCCGTGCGGCACGCCGCCGACGGCGAGCGATTCGAGCCAGGCTGCCTGTACGTCGCCCCACCGGATCGCCACCTGCTGCTGTCGGAGGACCGCATGGAGGTCATGCGCGGGCCGCGCGAAAACCGGGCGCGTCCGGCGATCGATCCCCTGTTCCGCACGGCGGCCCGCGTTTTCGGTTCGCGGGTCGTCGGCGTGTTGCTCTCCGGAGTGCTGAACGACGGCGTGTACGGGCTGATGGCGATCAAGCGGCGGGGCGGAGTGGCGATCGTGCAGGACCCGGAACACGCCGATTTTCCGGACATGCCGAAAAACGCGATCGAGGACGTCGACGTCAATCACGTCGCGCCGCCGATCGAGATTGCGAACCTGATTCAGGAACTGGTGACCGAATCTGAAACAGCGGAGGTTCCCGCGATGCAGGATGGGAAATCTCGCGGCGCCGACCGGCAGGAGGGGCCGCGCACCGAAACCATCGAGGATCCCCCGGCGGGGTCCCTGGCGCCGTTCGCCTGTCCCGACTGCGGAGGGGCGCTGTGGGAAACGCAGGCGGGCAAGCTGACGCGATTCCGCTGTCACGTCGGGCACGCGCTTACCGCGGAGGTCCTGCTCGGCGGCCAGGAGGACGAGGTGGAAGCGGCGCTGTGGGTGGCACTGCGGTCCCTGGAAGAGAACGTCGAGCTGTCGCGGCGGCTGGCGAAGCGCGCCAGCGACGCGGGTCATACCCGCGCCGCGCAGCAGCACCAGGAACACTCGAACGAGATGGAGCAGCGCACGGAGCTGGTGCGGCGGTTGCTACGGGGTGATCCGGACGCCAGCGAGCGATACCGAAAGTCGTCCTGACGATCCGGAAGGGATTTCGGCGACTGCCCTCATCCTTGCCCGGGTGTTCGGCAATAGTCCGGATTTCTGGCTCAATGTGCAAAAGCGCAGCGAGCTGTGGGAAGCGATGCACTCGCCCCGCGAACGCGAACGAATTAAGCGCGCCCGGCCCCTGACCCCTGCGGCCTGAGTTCATCCGCTGCGGCCGTCGAACCTGGCAGTTCGGTCCAGAAGCGAT
>CAZBGV010000188.1:0-5986 GCA_964491485.1 uncultured Woeseiaceae bacterium
CCTGCGTTCGTTTGTACGTGCCTGCGTTCGGTCGCCCGCGTGGCGGGCTCCTACGGGTGCCATTGTTCGGCTGGCCCGCTGTGTTTGGTCGCCCGCGTGGCGGGCTCCTACGGGTGCCTGGGGGTGCGTTCGGTCGCGCGCGGTGCGGGCTCCTGCGCGTATGCGGCGGTCAGCCGCGGCGTTCTTTGAGCTCGGTGGGGGCGGTGCTGGCGCTCGGCTGCCGGAGGTCGCTGTAGACGAGCTCGTGGATGCCGAGCGATACGACGTCGCCGTCCTTCAGGCGGTACTTCTTGATGCGCTCGCTGCCGATGTATACGCCGTTCGTGCTGTTCAGGTCCTCGATGACGCAGCCGCTCTCGTCGTTGGTGAGCTGCGCGTGATGGCGGCTCACGAACTTGCTCTGGATGTAGATCTCGTTGTCGGGTGAGCGGCCGACGATCACGCGGCCGGGCCCGAAAAAGTGCCTGCCGAGCAGCTCGCCTTCGCTGCGCACCTCGATGCCGGTGACGTGCCCGGGATGCTTCACCTGCGGGGCGGCCGAAACCCGGTCGGGGTACGAGCCCGCGGACAGCTCGTGCTCCTTCCAGTTGAGCTCGGCGACCGCCGCTTTCACGTCGGTGAGCCCGATCACCGTCTTCTGCTCGGCGAACGCGCAGAGCAACGCCGTGTCGCAAAGCGTGTTGATGAGCCGCGGCACCCCGCCGGTGTAGCGGTAGATCGCGTCGTACGCGTCGTCCTTGATCAGGTCCTTCGCGGGCCGCCCGGCCACCGCCAGCCGGTGCTCGATGTACTCGCGCATTTCGCGCCGGTCCAGCGGGCCGACGTGGAAGCGCAGCCGGATGCGCTGCACGAGCTGCTTCAGCTCCGGCGAATCCAGGGTGTCCTTGAGCTCCGGCTGACCCGCCAGGATGATGCGCAGCACCTTCTCCTTGTGCGTCTCGATGCCGGACATGAGGCGGATCTCCTCCAGCACCTTCTTGGAGAGGTTCTGCGCCTCGTCGACGATCAGCACGACCTTCTTGCCCTGCGCGTACTGCTCGATCAGGAACATGTTGAGCGTGTCGAGCAGCTCCACCTTGCGCTGGTTGAACGGCTTGAAGCCGAACTCCGTCAGCACGGCCTGCAGGAACTGGCTCGGACTGAGCTGCGTCTGCGACACCATCGCAAAGATGACGTCGTCGTCCAGCTCGGACAGGAACGACTGCAGCAGCGTCGTCTTCCCCGACCCGATCTCGCCGGTGATCACGACGAAGCCGTCCGCGAGCCAGATCGTGGATTCCATGTACGCCTTGGCGCGCGCGTGCTGCTTGCTCCAGTACACGAACTCCGGGTCCGGCGTGAGCCGGAACGGCTGTTCCTTCAGCTTGAAGTGACTCAGGTAGGACATGCCACCTCGGTTATTCTGGTCCTCCGTGGATGGTTGCGGCGCCCGCGGGCTCCGCCCGTGTATCGGGCCGCGCATTGCTCTGGGCTGGTTTCAGCGCGTCCCGGCCGCGGCCCAGCGAGCTGCCGTGCGGCCTTAATTTTCGATTAGTTTCAACGCGTCCGAAAGCCGTCGGTCGCGTTCGGCAGCGCTCCCGGCCACGGTGGTCAGGTGGCCGAGCTTGCGCCCCGGACGAGCCATTTTAGCGTAATCGTGCAGCCTGAACCCGGCCGCGTCCAGCCGCGAGACGGCGGCAGGGACGGTCCCGATCAGGTTGATCATAGCGGAATGGCCGGTCGGCGCAGTATCCCCCAGCGGCAGGTCCAGGATGGCGCGCAGGTGGTTCTCGAACTGGCTGGTCGCGGCCCCCTCGATGGTCCAGTGCCCGGAGTTGTGGACGCGCGGCGCGAACTCGTTCGCGAGCAGCGCCCCGTCGATCTCGAACAGCTCGAGCGCCAGCACCCCCACGTAGTCCAGCGCCTCGAGCAGCCGCCCGACGTGGCGCCTGGCCTCGGCCTCGAGCCCGGGCGCCTCGAGAGGCGCGGTCGAGACGCGCAGGATGCCGCCCGCGTGACGGTTCTCGATCAGCGGCCAGAACGCGGTCGCGCCGTCGCGCCTGCGCACCCCGATGATCGAGGCCTCGCGGCGGAAGGCGATGCGCCGCTCGGCCACGGCGGGCTGCCGGCCGAGGCGCTCCCAGGCACCGCCGGCGTCCGCGTCACGCTCGATCGCGACCTGCCCCTTGCCGTCGTAGCCGAGGCGCCGGGTCTTCAGGATGAGCGGCAACCCGAGCTCGGCCGCCGCCCTTGCCACGTCCCCGGCCGAGTCCACCGGTCGCCACGGCGCGATCGGGATGTCCAGCGATTCGAACAGGCGCTTTTCCTGCAGGCGGTCCTGGGCGTGCCCGAGGGCCGCGACCGGCGGATAAACCGGGACCTCGGCCGCAACGCGTTCCGCCGCACCGACCGGCACGTTCTCGAACTCGTAGGTCACGACGTCGGCCCGCGCCGCGAGCTCCTGCAACGCGCGCGGGTCGTCATAGGCGGCCCGGATGACCGGGCCGACGGCGGCTGCCGGCGGCTCGCCGCCCGGATCGAGAAACACGAGCTCGAGGCCGAGCCCGCGCGCTGCCTCGCCGAGCATCAGGCCGAGCTGGCCGGCCCCGATGATGCCGACCGTCGTCACTCTTCGGCGGCGGGGTCCAGCCGCGCCAGCACGTCCTCGGTCTGCCGGCGGCGGTACGCATCGAGCGCCGCCGCAACGCCATCGTCGGCGGTCGCGAGGATCGCGGCCGCGAGCAGCGCGGCATTGACGGCGCCGGCCTTGCCGATCGCGAGCGTGCCGACCGGGACACCCGCGGGCATCTGCGCGATGGAGAGCAGCGAGTCCATGCCCGAGAGCGCCTTCGAGCGCACCGGCACCCCGAGCACCGGCAGCCGGGTTTTCGCCGCCGCCATGCCGGGCAGGTGCGCGGCACCGCCTGCTCCCGCGATGATCACCTTGAGGCCGCGCTCGACCGCGGAGCCCGCGTACTCGAACAGGAGATCCGGCGTGCGGTGCGCCGAGACGACCTGCACGGCATACGCAATGCCGAGCTCGTCCAGCACTTCGGTGGCGTGACGCATCGTGTCCCAGTCGGAACGCGAGCCCATGATGATGCCGACTTTCGGGTTCATGCCGTTTCTTCTTCGTTGGATGCCTGGAGCAGCGCGTGCACCTCGCGGAAGAGGCGGCGCCGCAGGCGGCGGCGCGCCACCGCGTCCGCCGATTCGAGCTCCCGCAGGAGCTCCGCGATCCCGTCCACCGGGCGCGCCGTCAGCCGCGCGAGCTCGGCGAGCGCCGGGCCGCCCTCGTCGCACAGCCGTTCGCGCCAGCGCTCTGCCGCATGAAAGACGGCATTCGCCTCGCGGTCCGTGCGCTCGAGCGCCGCCAGCCCGGTGCGAATTCGCTCCGCGTCCGCGTGCCGCATCAGCTTGCCGATGAGCTGGCGCTGCCGGCGCAAGGCGCCGCGCGCGCGCATCGAGCCGGCATCGACGATCGCATCGACGAGGCTCGGATCGAGGTCCAGCGCTTCGAGCGCGCTCGCAGGCAGCCCGATCAGCTGCTCGCCGAGTGCCTGCAGCTCGAGAGACTCCTGCTTGCGGGCGGTCCTGCTCGCGGTGCGGTCATTCACCCGCGTCATGCCCGCATAGTATCATGCGAGGCTTCTCTCGGCCGCGCGGTCAGGCGGCTCCATCATCGACGAGGGCGGAAGACGGCATGAGCGTCGAGGTCAAGCGCGTCGCCACGGAAGGCGCCCGGCTCGAGCGGATCGTGCAGATCGTGCTCGACGAGGCGCGCCGGCTGGGCGCCGACCAGGCCGAAGCGAGCGCGAGTCACGACGTCGGCCTGTCCGTGACGGCGCGGCTCGGCGACGTCGAGAACATCGAGTACACGAACGACCGCGGAGTCGGCGTGACCGTGTACATCGACTCGTGCAAGGGCAGCGCGACGACCTCCGATTTCAACGAGGCAGCGCTGAAGGAAGCGGTGGCCAAGGCCTGCTCGATCGCCCGCCGCACCGCGCCGGACGAGTACGCCGGCCTCGCCGATCCCGCGTTGCTGGCGACCGACCCTCCCGATCTCGCTCTCTCGTGGCCGTGGGACATCGATGCCGGGCACGCGATCGAGCTCGCGGTCGCCTGCGAAGCGGCCGCACGCGGCTTCGACCCGCGCATCTCGAATTCCGAGGGCGCCACGCTGTCGACGCACGGCGCCACCCGCGCTTACGGCAATACGCACGGGTTCCTCGGCAGCTATCCGCGGACCAGCCACAGCCTGAGCTGTGTCGTGGTCGGCGAGGCCGACGGCGTCATGCAGCGCGATTACCATTACAGCACGGCCCGCGATGCGGCCGAGCTCGAAACCCCCGAGCACATCGGCATCACGGCGGCGCGCCGCACCGTGGCACGCCTCGGCGCGCGCAAGCTCGGCACGACGAAAGCGCCCGTGCTGTTCGCGCCGGAAGTGGCGCGCGGTTTCCTGGGTCACGCGATCGGCGCGATCTCCGGCGGCGCGCAGTACCGCCGCGCGTCCTTCCTGCTCGACGCGGCGGGCGAGCAGGTTTTTCCCGAATTCGTCACCATCGAGGAGCGCCCGCACATCCCGAAGGGCCTCGCGAGCGCGCCGTTCGACGCGGAGGGCGTCGCGACGCGCGATCGCGATCTCGTGGCCCGCGGCGTGCTCCAGGGTTACGTGCTGAGCTCGTATTCCGCGCGCCGTCTCGGGCTCCAGACCACCGGCAACGCGGGCGGCACGCACAACCTCGTCGTGCCGGGCACGGCCGAAGGACTGGACGAGCTGATCCGCACGATGGGCAAGGGTCTCGTGGTGCACGAGCTGATCGGGCAGGGCGTGAACGGCGTCACCGGCGACTACTCGCGCGGCGCGGTGGGCTTCTGGGTCGAGAACGGCGAGATCGCCCATCCCGTGCACGAGGTCACGATCGCCGGCAACCTCAAGGATCTGTACCTGCGCATCGCGGCGATCGGCCGCGACCAGGACCTGCGCGGCGGCATCCGCTGCGGCTCGTTGCTGGTCGACGGCATGACGATCGCCGGCGCGTAGGAGCCCGACCGCGACGTCCGAAGTCGCCCGCGTGGCGGGCTCCTACAGGCTGCGGTGCGATCCGTAGGAGCCCGCCATGCGGGCGATGCGATCGTCGAAGGTCGCCCGCGTGGTGGGCTCCTACGGTTTGCGCGACAGCTCGTCGACCAGGTCCGCGAGCGTCCGCTCGCCGACGACCCCGGTGACGGCATCGTCGAGCTCCTGCGCGAGTGCCGCGATGCCGGGGAGCCAGCGCGGGCCGCGATAGGAGCCGGTATCGCCGCGCTTGCGCACCACTTCGAGGATGTCGGAGAGGCGGATGCGCGCCATGTCCCGGCCCGGCACCAGGCCTTCGCGCTCGGTCGACAGCAGGAGGCCCGCCTGCTCGAGCCTGTTCACCACCGGCGCCAGGGCGATTGCCGGCACCTTGAGCTTCTCCGCCAGCTCGTCGAAGCTCATGATGCGCGAGCCTCCCCGATAAGCGTTTGCGACGAGGTACATCACGTTCAGCGCCAGGCATTCGCGCATGCTGTTCGACAGGTGCGGGTCGCGGCGTCCGATGCGCAGGTATTCGGGGTGCTGGATATAGAACGCGAGCTGCGCGCCGACGAGCAGGACCAGCCAGCTCAGGTACAGCCACAACAGCGCAGAGATCGCGACGGCGAAGCTCTGATAAATGATCATCTTCGTCGTCGTGTACGCGAGGAAGTTCGCGAACACCGCACCGATCGCCGCCCACAGCACGCCGCCGAAGACGCCGCCGATCGCCGCCGGCACGAAGCGCACCCGAGTGTTCGGCACGAACATGTAGAGGAAGATGAAGACGGCGGTGATCAGGAGCGACGGCGCAAATTCCCCGACCTTGACGAGCATGGGGCCGAACGATTCGTTTTCGAGCAGCGCCTGTACGATCCGATTGCTGTTGATCGACGCGATCATGCCGAGCGCGACGACGACGATGACGGGGCTGATGAGCAG
>CAZBGV010000189.1:0-5950 GCA_964491485.1 uncultured Woeseiaceae bacterium
GCGCACCGCAGGAGTTGGCACCGTTTCGGGATGGTGAGTCCCGAAGGTTGCCCCGGCGTCGAAGGGCCTTTCCCTCAGCCGGTCTCGATGAGTCGAGGGCAAGCATAGGGTCACGCCACCGCGGCCGTCAAGCAGGAGCGCGTTGGTTGCGCGCGTAACCGCCGGCGCGGCGAGCCGGACCTTGCAAGCCCTGTAGTAATGTAATAACGTGTTAATACGCTATCACATCGGTGCGACCGTGAAACCCAACCGTGAGACCGCCGAAAGCCGCCGTCGCGCCAGCGAGGACGACCTCTTCAGAGCCATCGTCAGCCTCCGCGACATTGAAGAATGCCGGCGCTTTTTCAATGACTTGTGCACGCCCGCCGAGCTGCAGGCCCTGGCCGACCGGTGGCAGGTCGTCGGCCTCCTGGAGCAGCGCCTGCCCTATCGCCGCATCCACGAGCTGACCGGCGTCAGCGTCACCACCATCGGTCGCGTCGCCCGCTATCTCGCCGAGGGCTTCGGCGGCTATCGCCTCGCGGTCGAGCGCGTCGCGCGCAAGCAGCGCCGCTCGAAGCTGCGCGCTTCCCACTGAGGCCCTCGCCATGACCGCTACCGAGCCGCGGCTCAAGATCGCCGTGCAGAAGAACGGGCGCCTGACCGCCCGCTCCCTCGACCTGCTGAAACTCTGCGGCCTCACCTTCACGCAAAGCAAGGATCAGCTCTTCTGCTATGGCGAGAACCTGCCCGTCGATCTCCTGCTGGTGCGCGACGACGACATCCCCACGCTGGTCAGCGAGGACGTCTGCGATCTCGGCATCGTCGGCCTGAACACCCTGCACGAGAAGCGCCTGGCGATGCTGCGCGACGACCGTGAGCCGCGCCTCGACCCGGTCTGCTCGCTCGGCTTCGGGCAATGCCGGCTCGCGCTCGCCGCGCCGGAAGAACGGTCGTTCGCCGGGCCGCAGGATCTCGCGGGAACGCGCATCGCAACGAGCTACGTCGAGACGCTCAAGGAGTTCCTCGCGCGAGAGGGCATCGACGCGGACATCGTGCAGTTCTCGGGCGCGGTGGAGATCGCACCGAAGCTCGGCCGGGCCGATTACGTCTGCGATCTCGTCTCCACGGGTGCGACGCTCGCCGCCAACCAGCTCCGCGAGGTCATGACCGTGCTGGAGAGCCAGGCCGTGCTCGTGCAGACGCGCGCCGAGCTGCCACCGGTGAAGGCGCAGTGGGTTCAGCGCATTCTCCAGCGCCTCGACGGCGTGCTCCAGGTCCGGGAGAGCAAGTACGTCATGCTGCACGCGCCGCGCGCGCGGCTCACGGAGATTACGCAGCTGCTGCCCGGGTCGGAGGCGCCGACCATCATTCCGCTCGATGGCCGCAGCGACAAGGTCGCGGTGCACGCCGTGTGCCGCGAGAACGTGTTCTGGGAGACGCTCGAGAACCTGAAGGCGGCGGGCGCAAGCTCGCTGCTCGTGCTTCCCGTCGAAAAGATGCTGGCCTGATGCCCTGCCTTTTTGCAGCCAATTCCGGAGTCCCGCCGCGCGTGTCCGCGTGCGGCGGCGTTCGCTAGTGGACATCCGCATCCGCCACTGGAGCTCGCTCGCGCCCGCGGAGCAGGACGCGCTGCTCGCCCGGCCCGCGCTGCGCGACAGTGAGGAACGGCGCGCCGAGGTGCGGAGCATCATCGAGCGCGTCCGGCGCGAGGGCGACTCCGCCGTGCGCGAGCTCACGGAGCGCCACGACGGCGTGCGCCTCGAAGACTTCCGCGTGGACGAAGCGGAGATTGCCGCCGCCGAACGCGCGCTGCCGCGCTCCGCGCTCGCCGCGATCGATGTCGCGATCGCGAACGTGCGGCGTTATCACCAGGCGCAGCAGCCGGGCGACTACGCGGTCGTCACCTTTCCGGGCATCCGCTGCGAGCGCATTTCGCACCCGATCGACGCGGTCGGCCTGTACGTGCCGGCAGGCAGCGCCCCGCTGCCGTCCACCGCCATCATGCTCGCGGTGCCGGCGGCCCTCGCCGGCTGCCCGCGGCGCGTGCTGTGCACGCCGCCGCGCCGCGACGGCCGGGCCGATCCCGCGGTGCTCGCCGCTGCCGCGCGCACCGGCATCCGCGAGATCTGCAAGATCGGCGGCGCGCAGGCCATCGCCGCGCTGGCCTACGGCACCGAATCCCTGCCGAAGGTGGACCGGATCTTCGGCCCCGGCAACGCCTGGGTGACGGCCGCGAAGAGCGAGATCGCCGCGGATCCCGGCGCGGCCACCATCGACATGGCGGCCGGTCCTTCCGAGCTCCTCGTCATCGCGGACGCGACGGCGGCGCCCGCGTTCGTGGCCGCGGACCTGCTCTCGCAGGCGGAGCACGGTGTGGATTCGCAGGTGCTGCTCGTGACGACAGACGTGCGGCTTGGCCGCCAGGTGCTCACGGCGCTCGCCGCGCAGCTCGTGCACCTGCCGCGGCGCGCCATCGCCGTACAGGCGCTCGAGCACGCGCGCGTCATCGTCGTCGAGGATCTCGATTCGGCCGCCGAGGTCAGCAACCGCTATGCGCCCGAGCACCTGAGCGTGCAGACGGCGGCGCCGCGCGCCCTGTTGCCGCAGCTCCGCAACGCGGGCTCGATCTTCCTCGGCCCGTGGTCGCCGGAGACGGCGGGCGATTATGCGAGCGGCACCAACCACGTCCTGCCCACCTACGGCCAGGCGCGCAGCGTGAGCGGCCTCGGTGTCGATCATTTCCGGCGCCGCATGAGCGTGCAGGAACTCTCCGAGGACGGGCTGCGCGCCATCGCGGACACGCTGCAGGCGCTCGCCGGCCTCGAGGGCCTCGAGGCACACGCACAGGCGGTCCGCATCCGGGTCGGCGAGCGCGCCGCCGCGAGCCCCGGCCGATGAGTGCCGTCGCGCTCGCCCGCCCGGAGATCCGCGCGCTCGAGCCCTACGCGCCGGCGCGCCAGGAGAGCGGCACGTTGCGCCTGAACGCGAACGAGGCGGCCTGGACGGGCGACGGCGCCGAAGGCCTCAATCGCTATCCGCCCGCGCGCCCGCATGCGTTGCACGCGCGGCTCGCGGAGCTGTACGGCGTGGCTGCCGACAACCTGCTCGCAACGCGCGGCAGCAGCGAAGCGATCGACCTCCTCGTACGCGCGTTCTGCCGGCCGGGCGCGGACAGCGTCTGCATCACGCCGCCGACGTTCGGCATGTATCGCGTGTACGCCGCCGTACAGGGCGCGCGCCTCGTCGCGGCACCGCTCGAGGAGGCGCGCGATTTCGCGTTCGATACCGGCCGCGCGCTGAGTGCATGCGAAGCCGATACGAAGCTCGTGTTCGTATGCTCACCGAACAACCCGACCGGCGGGCTCGCGAGCGAGGCGGACGTGCTGCGGCTCGCGGAGGCCCGGCACGGGCGGTCGCTCGTGGTCGTCGACGAGGCCTACGTCGAGTTCAGCGGTGTGCCATCGCTCGCGCGCAAGGCGGCGGAGTCTTCCAACCTGGTCGTGCTGCGGACCCTCTCGAAGGCGCTGGCGCTCGCCGGCGCCCGCTGCGGCGCGATCATCGGGCCGGCGGACGTCATCCGGCTGCTGGACGGCCTGCTCGCCCCTTATGCGCTCGCCCGCCCGGTGATCGACTGCGTGCAGCATGCGCTCACGCCGGCGAACCTGGAGCGCGCGGAGACGGCCGCGCGCGCGGTGATCGCGGAACGCGAGCGCCTCGCCGCCGCCCTCGCGGCGAGCCCCCTGGTGCAGCGGGTGTGGCCGAGCCGCGCCAACTTCCTGCTCGTGCGCTTCGCGCATCCGGCCCGTGCCCGGGCCAGCCTGCGCGAGCAGGCCATTCTCGTGCGCGAGTTCGACGACGCCGCCCTGCAGGGCTGCGCCCGCATCACGATCGGCGCGCCGGACGAGAACGACAGGCTGCTCGCCGCGCTGGCGGCGGAGGCCGCGGCGTGAAGCGCAAAGTCCTGTTCCTGGATCGCGACGGCACGCTCATCGAGGAGCCGCCCGATTGCCAGGTCGATGCGCTGTCCAAGGTGCGCCTCGTGCCCGGCGTCATTCCCGCCCTGCTCCGCTTGCGCGATGCAGGCTTCCGCTTCGTCATGGTCACGAACCAGGACGGGCTCGGGACCGCCGCGTTCCCGACCGAACGTTTCGAAGAATGCCACGAGCACGCGCTCGCGCTGTTCCGTTCACAGGGCATCGAATTCGATCCCGTGTTCATATGCCCGCACACCGAAGCCGATGGCTGTGACTGCCGCAAGCCGCGCACCGGGCTGCTGACGCGCTACCTCGCGGCGACCCCGCTCGATCTCGATGCCTGCGCGGTGGTCGGCGACCGCGCCACCGACGTCGAGCTCGCGCAGCGTATGGGTGTGCGCGGATTACGCCTCGGCGCGGCGCACGACGGGACCTGGCCCGGGATCGCCGCCCTGCTCTGCCAGCGCGGCCGGCGCGCGACCGTGGAGCGGAGCACGCGCGAGACCGTCGTCCGCGTGGCGGTCGATCTCGATGCGGACATCCCGGTCGACATCGCTACCGGCATCGGCTTCTACGATCACATGCTGGAGCAGATCGCGAAGCACGGCGGGTTTGCGCTGACGCTTTCGGCCAGCGGGGACCTGCACGTCGACGAGCACCACACCGTCGAGGACACGGCGCTTGCGCTCGGCGCCGCACTGAAAGAAGCGCTCGGCGACCGGCGCGGCATCGCCCGCTACGGCTTCGTGCTGCCGATGGACGAGAGCGAGGCGCAGGTGTCGCTCGACCTGTCGGGCCGTCCTTACGCCGTCTTCGAAGGCACTTTCCCCCGCGCGCAGACGGGCGGGCTGCCGCTCGAGCTCGTCCCGCACTTCTTTCATTCCCTCGCCGAGTCGCTCGGAGCCGCCCTGCACGTCGCGGTGCGGGGCGAGAACGCGCATCACATGGTCGAGGCGTGCTTCAAGAGCCTCGGGCGCAGCTTGCGGCAGGCAATCCGGCAGGACGGCGCCGGCGTGCCGTCGACCAAGGGCACGCTCGTATGACCCGCGCGGTGGCCATCGTGGACACGGGCGGCGCCAATCTCGCGTCGCTGTGCGTGGCCCTGGAGCGCCTCGGAACGCGCGGCCTGCCCACGCACGACGCGGCAGCGATCCGCGCCGCGCCGCGGGTCGTGCTGCCCGGCGTCGGCAGCGCCGCGGACGGCATGCGGAGGCTGCGGGAGCGCGGGCTGGTCGACTGCATCCGCTCGCTCACGCAGCCGGTGCTGGGCATCTGCCTCGGCCTGCAGCTCCTGGCGGAAGCTTCCGAGGAAGAGGGCGTGGAGTGCCTCGGGGTGCTGCCCGGCATCGTGCGCCGCCTGGAGCCTGTCCCCGGGCTGCCGGTGCCGAATACCGGCTGGTGCCGGGTGCAGGCGCAGCGCGCGCATCCGCTCCTCGACGGCCTCGGCAGCGCGCCGTGGTTTTACTTCGTGCACGGTTATGCACTGGCACCGACGGACGACACGGTCGCCGTCGCGCAGCACGCGCAGCCTTTCACGGCGATCGCGGCGCGCGGCAATTTCGCCGGCACCCAGTTTCATCCGGAGCGCTCGGCCGCGGCCGGTGCGCAACTGCTCGGCAATTTCCTGGCGCTGTGATCGTCATCCCCGCCATCGACCTGCGCGACGGCCGCTGCGTGCGGCTGCTGCAAGGCGACTTCGCGCGCGAGACCGTGTGGCGCGCGGACCCCGTCCTGCTGGCGCGCGAATACCGGCAGGCCGGCTTCGCGCACCTGCACGTGGTCGACCTCGACGGTGCGCGCGACGGCAGGCCGGCGAACGAGGCGCTCGTCCGTGCCATGGTGGACGAAGCCGGCGCGACGGTGCAGCTCGGCGGCGGGCTGCGCCGCCATGCGGCGGTCGAGCGCTGGCTCGCGGCCGGGGTGGCGCGCTGCGTCGTCGGCAGCGTCGCGGTCGAGGATCCCGATCTCGTCGCAGGCTGGATCGAGGAATTCGG
>CAZBGV010000190.1:0-5922 GCA_964491485.1 uncultured Woeseiaceae bacterium
GCAGCGGCGTTCGGTCGCCCGCATGGCGGGCTCCTACGTAGCGTCGGTGCCTTCGCAGCGGCGTTCGGTCGCCCGCATGGCGGGCTCCTACGTAGCGTCGGTGCCTTCGCAGCGGCGTTCGGTCGCCCGCATGGCGGGCTCCTACGTAGCGTCGGTGCCTTCGCAGCGGCGTTCGGTCGCCCGCATGGCGGGCTCCTACGTAGCGTCGGTGCCTTCGCAGCGGCGTTCGGTCGCCCGCATGGCGGGCTCCTACGGGGGCGCGTGACGTGCGGTACGTCGATACGGAACCGGGGGTTATTGGGGTAGCATGGCGCGTCGCCGAAGAAGGGAAGGATTGACGGATGAGTGAACGGGTGCAGCTGCTCGGCATCAGCAACGCGATCGTGGACGTGCTCGCGCAGGTGGACGAGGAGTTCCTGGCGCGCATCGGTGCGCCGCGCGGCTCGATGACGCTGATCGATGAGGCGGCGGCGCGCGAGATTTACGCGATGATGGGCCCGGCGAGCCAGATGTCCGGCGGCTCCGTCGCGAACACCGTCGCGAACTTCGCGAGCCTGGGGGGCCGGGCGGCTTACATCGGCCGTGTCAAGGCCGACTCGCTCGGCGACATCTTCGTGCACGACATGCGTTCGCTCGGTGTCGACGTGCGCCTCACCCCGGCGCCGGACGGGCTGCCGACCGCGCGCAGCCATGTCCTCATCACGCCCGACGGCCAGCGCACCATGCAGACGTACCTCGGCGCCTGCACGGAGCTCGCCGTCGCCGACGTGACGCCGCAGACCGTCGGCGATCCGGAGATCCTGCTGGTCGAAGGCTACGTGTGGGACCTCCCCGAAGGCCCGGCGCTGATCGAGAAGGCGATCCGGCTGGCGAAAGCCGGCGGCACGCGCATCGCGCTCTCGCTTTCCGATTCGTTCTGCGTCGGCCGGCACCGCGCGGAGTTCATGGACGCCGTCAGCGTCGACGTCGACATCGTCTTCGCCGACGACGAGGAGGTCATGGCCCTGTTCGAGACGCAGGACTTCGCCGCCGTCGAGCGCATGGCCGCCGGTTTCGGCAAACTGTTCGTCATGACGCGCTCCGAGCAGGGCTCGGTGATCGTCGAGGGCGACCTGCGCATCCAGCAGGCCGCGATCGCGGTCCCGGAAGTCGTCGACACCACCGGGGCCGGCGATGCCTACACCGCGGGCTTCCTGTTCGGGCTTGCGAACGGCAAGGCCCTCGAAGTCTGCGCCTGGCTCGCCACCGAGTGCGCTACCGCCGTGATCCAGAAGGTCGGGGCGCGCATCGAGGGCCCGTTCCACCTGTCTCCTTGAGTGCCGCCCGCACCGCTGCCCTCGTCCTGCCCCGTGTGCCCGCGAGGCACGGCCCGTGAACGCCGGCGCGCCCGCCTTCGAGCCGTATACGCCGGCGTTCGCGGCTGATCCCTACCCGGTCTACGCGGCACTGCGCGAGACCGCACCGGTCTTCCGCTCGGAGGCGCTCGGCATGGTGCTCGTCGCGCGCTATGCCGACATCCGGCGCGCGCTCACGGATCGGCGGCTCGGGCGCGAGCCGGTGGCGCGCGCGGACGGTGTGTCGCCCCCGGGCCCGCCTCCGGGCGAGCTGCCGTATTACGACCGCTGGGTGCGGGTCAACCTGCTCGAGACCGAGGGCGAGACCCACACCCGCCTGCGGCGCCTGCTCGGCGCCGCCCTCGCCCCGCGCCGCATCGAGGCGCTCGCCGGCCGCATCGCCCGCATCGCGGCGGAGCTCGTCTCATGCCTGGAGCCCGGCCGCGCGGTCGACTTTGTCGCCCGGGTGGCCGAGCCGCTGCCGGTCACCGTCATCGCGGAGCTCTTCGGCTGGCCGCGTGAAGAGATCGGGCGGCTGCGGCCCTGGGCCGCGGACATCGTGCGGCTGTACGAGAAGGATGCGTCGGCGGTGGACCGGCAGCGTGCCGAGACGGCGGCCCGGGAGTTCGGCGAGCGGCTCTCCGCGCTGGTCGACGAGCGGCGCCGCCGGCCGGAAAACGACCTGCTCAGCGCGCTCGCCGCCCGGCTCGACGCCCCCGACGGCCTCTCGCGCGACGAGCTGATCGCCAACTCGATGCTGCTCCTGAACGCAGGCCACGAGGCGACCGTGAACGCGGCGGGTAACGGCCTGCTCGCCCTGCTCCGTCACCCGGAGGCCGCCGACGCGATGATCGCCGCACCAGAGCTCGTGGATCCTGCCGTCGAGGAGATCCTGCGCTGGGACGCGCCCCTGCACCTGTTCCATCGCTACGCCCGCGAGCCGCTGGAGATCGGCGGCGTGCCGCTGGCGCGCGGGGAGATGGTCGGCCTGCTGTACGGCTCGGGAAACCGCGACCCGGACGCCTTCCCCGAGCCCGACCGCTTCGACGTCGCCCGGACGCCCAACCGCCACCTGTCGTTCGGTGCCGCGACGCACTTCTGCCTCGGCGCGCCGCTCGCGCGGCTCGAGCTCCGAACGCTGTTCGCCGTGCTGCTCGGGAAGCTGCCGTCGTTGACGCTGGCCGAGCCGCCGCGCTACCGCACGGGGCTCGTGTTCCGCGGGCTCGAGCGGCTCGTCGTCAGCGCCTGACGCGCGGCGGGCGAAGCCGGCCCTGCGTCAGCTCGCCGCCTCCTTGCGCTTGCGCGAGGAGAGAATCGTCTCGGCGAGCAGGATCTCGCTGTGCTCGTCCAGCACCTGCGTCAGGCCGCGTGAGAAGGCCGTCAGTCCCGCATTGATGAACAGGAGCGGGATAGCGATGCCGAGACCCAGCACCGTCGCGATCATCGCCTGGCCGATACCGTGAGCCATGAGCTTCGGATCGCTCGAGCCGGACGCGACGATCGCGTGGAAGGTGATGATCATGCCGATGACGGTGCCGATCAGGCCGAGCAACGGGCCGGCCGCGACGGCGAGGCGCAGGAACGCCTGGAAGCGCTCGAGCTTCGGCACTTCGCGCAGCACCGCCTCGGAGAGGCGCAGCTCCGCGAGCTCTGCGCTCTCGATCTCGCGTTTCTCGTTCACGCCGTTGCTGCCGAATGCAAGCAGCAGCCGCCCCAGGGGATTGTCCTCCCTCGGGTGTTCCAGGTCCTTGAGCTGCGCGTTCACCGCCATCCGGGTGCGGATGAGGTATCCGTACTGCACCAGCGCGAGCAGAACCCCGAGAATGCCGACCGCGATGATCACGTAACCGACCGCCTCGCCGAGGGCGACGCGCTCGAGCCAGCTCGGCCGTTGCAGGTAGAGCCCGAGGAGCGCGCCGCGCGCCGGATCCACCACGGCCATCGTGTAACCGGCGTCCGGCGGCGTGTTGAACAGGCTCTGGCCGAGCTCGCGGAATTTCCCCGGCAGCTCGCCCCTGAGCTGCGTCAGCTTCTTCTCGCTGGGGAGGTAGCCCAGGAACTCCCTGGAGTCCACCACGGTGAACGGACCGACGCGCACGACCTCGGTCGGCACGGCCTCGCCGTATTCCTCCTCGTGTTCGGTCTCCTCGGCCATCGAGGCGACCTGCTCCGCGAGCCCTTCGCGCCTTTCTTCCTCCGTGCCTTCCTTGAGCTGGAGCACGGGCGCCGTATAGCGCACGACCTCGCTGCTCGCTTTCATCTCGCGCATGAGCTCGTACCACAGGCGCTCGAGCTCGCGAATGGAAGGCAGCGCCTTGGCGGCGGCGATACGCACCATGAACGCGGCGCGATCCTCCTGGCCCTCCGGCGGCGAGAACTGCGTGGAGATCAGTGACTCGCGGAGCACGCCGGCGGCGTCGCCGGCGATCTGGCGGGTCACCCCGAACAGCTCGCCCAGGTTGCCCTGGTGCTGGTTCAGGAGAGCCGTGATCTCATTGATGCGCGCTTCGTTCGACTCCCACTGCGAGTCGAGCTGCTTCGAGTGGGCTTCCGCGCGGTCCCGCCGGGCGACCATCTCCTGCGTCCGGCGCTGCTGCTCGGCGAGATCGCGCCGTGCCTCGGCCTCCTTCTGCTGGGTCAGCTGGGCCTCCTGCGCGCGCATCTCGCGAATTTCCTGCTCGAGCCGGTCGAAGATCTGCTGGCGCGCGCGCTGCTCGGCGGCTTCCTTCGCGGCCGCCTCGGCCGCCTCGCGCGCGGCCTGCTCTTGCTGCTCCTTGTTGCTCTGGGCCGCCACATCCAGCGTGGGCACAACCAGCACGGCGGCGAGCAGCGCGATGGAGGCGAACCGCAGGCCGCCGCGGCGCTTCGCGGCGGTGAAGCAAACGTTGGAACGGGTCACGAGCGGCTCTCCTCAGGGGCAGGAACGGGCAACGTCACGAGGTCGGGCGCGACCGTCTCCTCGGCCATGCGAATGGCCGTTTCGATCGCGCGGGAGTAGCGGGGGTCGACCACCCATTGACGTGCATTGCGGTCCCAATAAGCCGTCTCCTTGCCGTCCGTGGTCCGGTACATGAGGGAAATCCGGCCGAGGTGCACGAACTGCACGTCGCGCCCGTCGGGCAGCTTGCCCGCGTAAGCGTCCATGGTCCGGCCGTATTCGATCTCGATCATGTAGGCCTCGAGCAACCGCCGGAACTTCTCCGCGATCGAATCTTCGCCCTCGACCACGTCGCGCAGCTTGTCGATGCGGTCGCGCCGCTCGCTCTCGAGGAAGGGGATGTCGTTCACCACGAACTGCTCGAGGCTCGTGAACATTCTCTGGATGAGCGGCAGAACGGCCTGCTGGGTCGCCTCGAGGCCGGCGATCTGCCGGCCGATCGCCTCGATGTCGGATTGCTGCGACTGGAGCAGGCGCGTGACGTACGCGTTGTAGTCGCCGTAGCTGTCGATCTCGTGCATCAGCTCCGCGTACCGGGTGGCCGGATCGTCCTGCTGCTGGGCTCCGGCGCCTGCAGCCAAGCCCAATGCGAGCAGCAGGCCCGCGCGCGGCCCCCACACCGCGATCGCCCTGCCGATTCCGTTCCATCTCCGGATCATAGCGTCACAAAATCCCTTCATCTTGCCTGCGATAACTTGCCTGCGATTTAGGCGATCGCCGCCGCGAACCCAGCCGCCGGCACGCCGCTCGTTTGTCACCTTTCCTTGAGCTTACTGTCGATCAGCTTGACGTAGTCCTGCGCCATGTCGCGCTGATCGCCGGAACGGACACGCTGGAAGGCGTCGCGGGCCTCACGCAGCCGGTCCTGGTTGAAGAGCGAAATGCCGAGCAGGAGGTACGTCTGGGCCGCATCGTCGAGATTGCCCTTGTCGAGCGCGCTGCGCAGCGCCCTCTCGGCCTCCGGCCACTCTTCGCGCTGCACCTGCACCTGGCCCAGGCGCATGTAGAGATTGCCGTCGTCCGACATCTCGGCCGCGCGCCCGAGCGGCGGAATGGCCGCCTTGAAATCGCGCGCCTGGATCCAGCAGTTCGCGAGCTTCTCGTAATTCTCGGAGTTCTTCTTGACGTGCCCGTCTTCCATCGCCTTTTCCAGCACGCGGGCCGCGCGGTACGGGATTTCGTTGAAGCGCAGCATGTCCGACAGGCGGATGTATTCGGATTCCTGGTCGAGGAAGCCGGCGTTGTAGGCGATCTGCATCGCCGCGAGCGCGGGCCCGTATTTCTCCTGCTGCTGGTAGAGCGAGGACAGCCGGAGCCAGTGCGTCTTCTTCTCCGGCTCCATGGCGATCAGCCGCTCGAGCAGCGGCACCGCCTCGTCGTATTCCTCGCGCGTGAGATAGAGTGCGAGCAGGAGCTCGATCCAGCTCGCCTGCGGCTTCGCCGCAATCTCCACGGCTTTCTTCGCCGGGGTGAGCGCCTTGTTCAGGTCTTCCATCTGGTAGTAGGCGGCCGCGAGCAGGTAGTAGGCGGCGGCGTTCGGCTCCGGCGCCGTGCGGAACCACTCCTCGAGCGCCGCGGCACCCTCGCGCCATTTTTCCTCGGCCATGAAGATCTGGGCGATCTGGTACTTGGCCTGCGACACCTCGCGCT
>CAZBGV010000191.1:0-5911 GCA_964491485.1 uncultured Woeseiaceae bacterium
GGGTCCTGGTCGCCCGCATGGCGGGCTCCTACGGGGTCCTGGTGCCGGCGTGGCGCGGGGCCTGTAGGAGCCCGCCATGCGGGCGATTCTTCAACGGCCCTTGAATTCGGGCTTGCGCTTCTCGAAGAAGGCGCGTACGCCCTCGGCGCAGTCCTCGCTCTCGCGCAATTGCCGCTGCAACGGCGCCTCGAGGTCGAACGTGCTCGCCCAGTCGTGCGCCATGGCGTGCCGCATTGCCTGCTTGGTCGCCGCGAGCGAGAGCGGGGCCCTTTGCGCGAGCGCCTGCGCCCACGCCAGCGTCTCGTCCATCAGGCGATCGGCGGGCACCGCCCGGTTCGCGAGCCCGAGCTCCACGCAGCGCGGCGCCGGAATCCGCTCCGCCTCGATCGCGAGCTGGTACGCACGCCGGTAGCCGAGCTGGCGCACGAGGAACCAGTTCAGCCCGCCGTCCGGCAAAAGCGAGATGTTCGAGAACGCCGACATCAGGAACGCGTCCTCCGCCATCACCAGCAGGTCGCACGCGAGCGCGAACGACATGCCGATGCCCGCCGCCGAGCCGCCCACCGCCGCGATCACCGGCTGGCGCAGGGTCGCGATGCACTCCAGGATCGGCCGGTACTCCTCCTGCAGGATTTCGCTCACCGGCTTCGGGTTCTCGATGTCCGTCAGGTCCGCGCCGGCGCTGAACGAGCGGCCCTCGCCGGTCAGCACCACGACCCGCACGGCCTCGTCCTTCGCCGCGCGCCGGAACGCGGTCAGGAGATCGCGCCGCAGCACGGCGTTGAACGAGTTCATGGCATCCGGCCGCCAGATCGTGATCACCGCAACGGCGTCGTCGCGCCGGTAGCGCACGGTTTCGAGATCGCTCATGCCCTTGCTCCGCTCAGGCCGCTGCCGCGCGGCCGCCGTAGAAAGTCGTGCCTTCGGCCGCCATGCGCCGCAGGCTCTCGGGAGCCGCGAAACGCTCGCCGTACGCCTCGGCCAGCCGGTCCGCCTCAGCGACGAACGTCGGCAGGCCGATCGTCTCGATGAACGACAAGGTGCCGCCCGTGTACGGCGGGAAGCCCCAGCCGAACACCGAGCCGATGTCGGCGTCGGCGGGATGCGTGACCACGCCCTCGTCGAGGCAGCGCACCGTTTCGAGCGCCTGCGAGTACAAGAGCCGCTTCCGGACCTCCGCGGGCTCCGGCTGGACGGCCGCGCGCGGGAAGTACTCCGCGAGCCCGGGCCACAGGCGCTTTTCCTGCCCTTCCGGGTAATCGTAGAAGCCGGCGCCCGCCTTGCGGCCCTTGCGCCCGAGCTCCTCGACGAACAGGCGCACCACGTCGTCGGCCGGCGAGGCGACGTACGCGTTGCCGAGGTCGGCCTTCGTCTGCTGCGTGATGTGCCAGGAGAGCTCCAGCGACACTTCGTCGGTGACGGCGAGCGGGCCGACCGGCATGCCCGCCTGCTTCGCGACGTTCTCGATCAGCGCCGGATTCACGCCTTCGGCAAGCATGCGGATGCCCTCCCGGCTGAACACGCTGAACACGCGGCTCGTGTAGAAGCCGCGGCTGTCGTTCACGACGATCGGCGTTTTCCTGAGCTGCTGCACGTAGTCGAGCGCCTGCGCGATTGCGATCTCCCCAGTGCGCTCACCCACGATGATCTCGACGAGCGGCATCTTGTCGACCGGCGAGAAAAAGTGGATGCCGATGAACTGCTCCGGCCGACTCGCCGCTTCGGCCAGGCCGGTGATCGGCAGGGTGGACGTGTTGGATGCGAACACGGCGCGGTCCGTGAGCTGCGCTTCCGCTTGCCTGGTCACGTCGGCCTTGATCTTGCGGTCCTCGAAGACCGCTTCGATGACCAGGTCGCAGCCCGCCAGGTCCTCGTAGGCGCTCGTGGCGCGAATGCGGTCGAGCACGGCCCCGGCTTCGTCGGAGGTGGTCTTGCCGCGCTCGACGGCTTTCGCGAGCAGCTTGCGCGAATAGTCCTTGCCGGCCTCCGCCTTCCCGGTCGAGACGTCGAGCAGCACGACCTGCATCCCTGCACGGGCGGAAACGTATGCGATGCCTCCGCCCATCATCCCGGCCCCGAGCACGCCGAGCTTGCCGACCTTGCGCTTCTCCGGGCCCTTCGGGCGGCGCACCAGCTTGTCCGCTGCGTTCTTGTTGACGAACAGCGTGCGCATCATGTTGCGCGAGACGGGATCCATGAGCAGCGAGACGAAATACTTCGCCTCGATCTCGAGCGCGCGGTCGATCGGCAGCACGGTGCCTTCGTAGACCGCGGAGAGGACGGTGATCGGCGCGGGATAATTGTGGTTGGTCTGCTTCTGCACCAGCGCGCTGCCGACGACGAGCGTCTGCACGACCCCGGGATGCATGAGCCCCGCGCCCCCGGGCACCTTGAAACCCTTGCGGTCCCAGGGCTGGGTCGCGTCCGGGTTCGCGAAGACCCATTGCCTCGCTGCTTCGACCACGTCACCCGCCGGAACGACGGCGTCGATGAACCCGAGCTCGCGCGCCTCCGCCGGTCTGACGTGCCGGCCTTCCGTGATCAGCCTGAGCGCGGGCTCGATGCCGATGAGGCGCGGCAGGCGCTGGGTGCCGCCGCCCCCGGGGATCAGCCCGACCTGCACCTCAGGCTGTCCCAGCACGAGCCCCTCGCGGTCGGCGGCGACGCGGTGATGGCACGCGAGGCAGACCTCGAGACCGCCGCCGAGCGCGGTGCCGTTGATCGCGGCCGCGAACGGCTTGCCGCCGGTTTCCATCCGGCGCAGCGTTGCATGCAGCCCGCGGCAGGTGGCGAGCAGCGCGTGCGCGTCGCGCTCGGCGAACGTCTCCACCAGCTCGTGCAGGTCGGCACCGGCCATGAAGGCCTCCTTGCCGGAGGTGACGACCGCGCCGCGGATCGCGTCGTCGGTGGCGACGCGCTCGACCGCCGCCGCGAGGTCGGCCAGGAAGGCCGGGGTCATGACGTTCATCGGCCGGTCCTGCACGTCGATCGTGAGGAGGGCGACGCCGTCGCCGTCGATCTGCATGTCGATGGTGTTCATGTGTCCTGCCCTGGCTGTTCGCCCACACGGCGGGCTCCTACGGGAGCGCGGGCGGCGGAAATGTGCGACGGTGTGGTCATACGCGCTCGATGATCGTGGCGGTGCCCATGCCCCCGCCGACGCACAGGTTCACGAGCGCCGTCGCGAGATCGCGGCGCTCCAGCTCGTCGAGCACGGTGCCGAGGATCATCGCGCCGGTCGCGCCGAGCGGGTGGCCCATGGCGATCGCGCCGCCGTTCACGTTGAGCTTCTCCGGATCGATGTCGAGCTTCTGCCGGTAGAGCAGCACGACGGAGGCGAAAGCCTCGTTCAGCTCGAAGAGGTCGATGTCCCTGGTGCTCATGCCGCAGCGCGCCAGCACCTTCTCGGCCGACGGCGCCGGGCCCGTCAGCATGATGGTCGGCTCGGTGCCGACGGAGGCAAACCCGCGGATGCGCGCGCGCGGCGTGAGCCCCAGCGCTTTGCCTGCCTCGCGGCTGCCGATGAGCATCGCGGCCGCGCCGTCGACGATGCCGCTCGAGTTGCCCGCCGTATGCACGTGCCGGATAGCGTAGACCTGCGGATAGCGCTGCAGCGCGACGGCATCGAAACCCGCCTGCTCGCCGACGGCCGCAAACGAAGGCTTCAGTCCCGCGAGCGTCTCCAGCGTCGTTTCGGGGCGCGGATGCTCGTCGCGCGCGAGCAGCACGTCGCTGAGCCGGTCCTTCACGGGCACGACGGACTTCGCGAACCAGCCGTTCTCCCAGGCGCGCGCCGCGCGCCGCTGGCTTTCGACGGCGTAACGGTCCACGTCCTCGCGCGAGAAACCGTACAGGCTCGCGATCAGGTCCGCGCTGATGCCCTGTGGCACGAAATACGTCTTCCACGCCACGGCGGGATCGGCGTGCATCGCACCCGAGTCCGAGCCCATGGGGACGCGCGACATGCATTCCACGCCGCCGCCGATCGCGAGGTCCGACTGGCCCGCCATCACCTGCGCGGCAGCCGTGTTCACGGCTTCCAGGCCGGAAGCGCAGAAGCGATTGAGCTGCTTGCCCGGCACGTCCTGCGCGTAGTCCGCGTTCAGCACCGCCGTGCGCGCGATGCAGCTGCCCTGCTCGCCCACCGGCGAGACGCAGCCGAAGACGACGTCGTCCAGGCGGCTCGTATCGAGGTCGTTGCGCTCGCGCAGGGCGCGCAGGACCTGGGTCGCGAGCTCGATCGGCGTCACCGCGTGCAGCGCGCCGTCGGCCTTGCCGCGGCCGCGCGGCGTGCGCACGTGATCGAAAATGTAGGCGTCCGTCATGGCGATGGGCTTCCCGTATCGGGCGCCAGCGTGAGGCGAAGCTGCCGCTTCATCTCCTCGTTCGCGCGCCGGAAGTCGATGGACTCCGGGTTGATCACCCAGAGATAGTTCATGCCGCCGATGTAGGCGATGTATTGGGCCGCGATCGTCTTTGGATCGACGTCGGGGCGAATCGTGCCGTTCGCGATGCCGTCCCGCACCCAGTGCGCGACGTCCTCCTGTTGTTTCGCATGGATGTTGACGGAGGTCGCGCGGTATTCCGACGACGGGCTCGCGGCGCCGCAATACAGGATCTGCAGCACGCGCGCGTCGCGCGGCGCGTCCGTGACGAATTTCAGGAACGCATCGAGCGCGGCGCACATCGCCTCGATGCCGGTCTTCTCGCCGACGCCCTGCTTCAGGTATTCGAGCCAGCGGCGCGAGATCGACTTGCAGACGGCATCGAACAGGCCGGCCTTGGAGCCGAACCGGTAGGTCGCAAGCCCGCGGCTGTAGCCCGCCTTCTCGCCGATGGCCGCGAGCGTCGTCTTGTCCGTGCCGCGCGCGAGGATCAGCTCGACGGCGGCTTCGAGCATCGCCTTGTCGGAGAGCGCGCTGCGCTCGGCCTGGGTGAGCGGCGGGGATTCGGCGGCAGCGGTTTCAGCGGACGGAGACGGCACGGGAGGACTCGGGCGATTTACTTGCTGACGACAAGCAAGTGAGCTTACGCCTTGGAGGGCCGATACTCAAGGGTGATTTGCCCGGCGCCCCGTGCGTGGCAAAGGATGAGGTGGAGGCGCTTCTGCGGCGCATCGACTTTGCCGTCTACCCCTGATGACGCTCTACCGGCTCGTGCGCGCCGCCCGTGCCGCGGAGGTCCTGTCCGGCGAAGGTGCGCGCCTCTATGGCGGCCGCGGGAATCCGCGAGGGTTCCCGGTCGTCTACGCCTCCGAATCGCGCGCCCTGGCCGTGCTCGAAACCTTCGTACACGTCACGATGGAAGCCCGCACGCTGTCCTTCATCCTGTACGAGATCACCTTGCCCCGGAATGCTGCGATCCGCCGATTTGAATCGGCAGGGCTCACGCTCGTTGCGCAAAGCCAGGCAGCTGGCCGCGCGTGGCTCGAGGACGGCGTCGAGCTCGCCCTGCGCGTCCCCTCCGCCATCGTCCCGCAGGAAAGCCATTACGTCCTGAACACGCGTCACCTGCAGTTCTCGCAGGTGTCGAAGCGCGAGCCGTTCTCTTTCGACGACCGGCTGTAGCGACGCGAGGCACCGCGGTGACGGCGCCCGGCGTTCAACAGGCTGCTAGGCGGCAGGGTGCGGCCTGTTGACCTCTTTGCGGCGCTGCGGCTTGTAGGTGCCGGTGGAGGTGGCGCAGAGGCGCTTGTTCTCCGGGTCGTAGAGGCGCGCCTGGGCGAAGAACAGCGTCTTCGTGCGGCGGATGAGCTCGCCTTCGATGACCACCGTGTCCGCGCGGTGCGGCGCGATGAAGTTGCAGTTCAGGTTCACCGACACCGAAACATAGTCCTCCGCAATGCCATGACTGCCGGAGAACGCGCCGGCGATGTCGAGCAGCGACGCCATGACGCCGCCGTGCAGGAAGC
>CAZBGV010000192.1:0-5890 GCA_964491485.1 uncultured Woeseiaceae bacterium
CAGCCGTCACCCAGCCGGTTGCGGTAGTTGTACGTGAGCTGGAAGCTGCGCATGCCGAGCGCGTGCAGCGCGTCGACGTTGTCCACGGTCCCTTCGAGCATGGTCGCGTTCTGGAAATTCAGCAGCACGGCCGTCTTGTGCTCGCGCTTCGCGCGCTCGAAATCCGCCGCGGTCCGCGCGATGAGCAGCACATCCGAATGCCGTTCCGCACGCCGCCGCCATTCGATCAGCGCGTCGATGGCGGTCTGCAGATCGCGGCGCGGCAGGCTTTCGACGATGCCGGCATACCCCGCCTGCGCCAGGGCGCGGAATTCGGGCTCTCCCCAGTCCCTGCCGAAGCACAGCCCGTCGATCACCAGCGCGCGGTCGTAGAGCTGCGCGAGCCGATCCTCCCCCGCCGCGGGATACATGGCGAGCGTGACCGATCCGGCGATCGCACGGATCGCCTGCCGCCGCGTGATGCGTATCCCCATGCCTTCGATTCCCGTCTCAGGACGATGCAGACGATAACCGCAGCCGTGCCCAAGGTGAACCCGCCGGCGGCGGTTTTGCTGTCCCGGGGTGGCAAACGAGCCTCCGATTCGGAAATAATTCGTGCGTCCCGGCCACCGATGCTCGGAGTTGAACAACTTTACCGCTGCACCGGACGCGCACGCCGTAGCCGTCATGCTGTTGGCCGCCGTCGCCATCTTCCTCTTCAGCCGCAGTAACATCCCGCTGGAATCATCCGGGCTGGCCGTGCTGGCAGCGCTCGTCGTCATGTTCCAGCTCTTCCCGGACCCGCCCACCTACGGCCAGGTCCGCCCGGAAGACTTCCTCGCCGGCTTCGGCAATCCGGCGCTGATCACGATCGTGGCACTGCTCGTCTGCTCGAAGGCGCTCGACGTCACCGGGGCACTGCATACCGTCGCGCGCGCGCTCGGCAACCTGTGGAGCCGCAGCCCGCGGATCGGGTTGCTGCTCACGATGTTCGGTGCCGCAATCGGCAGCATGTTCATGAACAACACGCCGCTGGTGGCGATGATGCTGCCCGTGCTGGTGGCGGTGTGCATCCGCACGCAGACGCCGGTGGGCGGCGTCCTGATGCCGATCGGCTACGCCACGATCCTCGGCGGCATGGGGAGCACGATCGGCACGTCGACCAACCTGCTGGTGGTCGATCTTTCGGCACGCCTCGGCCTGCCCCCCTTCGACATGTTCGACTTCACGCTGCCGGTGGCGATCGCGGGCTCCGTCTGCATCGTCATGCTGTGGCTCATCGGCCCGCGCGTCCTGCCCAACCGCTCGGAGCCGATGGCGGACAGCTCGCCGCGCATATTCCGCGGCGTCCTGCACGTGACGGAGAGCAGCAGCGCCGCGGGCAAGACGCTGGCCGAGGTGCGCTCGCTCACCGACGGGCGCATCCAGATCGAGCGGATCGAGCGCGGTGAGGACCTGTTCATCGCGCGCCTGCCGACGACCACGTTGCGCCCGGGCGATCGCCTGTACGTGCGCGGCGACTCGCGGCAGCTCAAGGAATACGAGCAACTGCTGGGTACGCCGCTGTGGCGGCCGGACGCCACGACCAGCGAATCGGCCCGGCGCTGGCTCGAGGAGAAGTCCCAGCAGCGCATGGTGGAGATCGTCGTCACGTCGGCCTCCTCGCTGTACGGGCAGACCCTCGGCGAGTCGCGCTTCCTCGAGCAGTACAACCTGTCCCCCATCGCCGTGCACTCGCCGAAAGCCCGCGCGCTGAAGAAGCCGGACGACACGCGCAAGCTGCAGGAGCTCACGCTCGGCGTGGGCGACGTCGTGCTGCTGCAGGGCGAGCCGAACGCCATCAACGACCTGAAACAGAGCGGGCAGGTGCTGGTGCTGGACAGCGCCATCGACCTGCCGCACACGTCCAGGGCCGGCATCGCGACCGCCATCATCGCAGGCGTCATCGGCGCCGCCGCGCTCGGGCTCCTGCCGATCATGATCAGCGCACTGATCGGCGTGGTCCTGTGCATCGTCACGCGCTGTCTCGAGTGGCGGCACGTGCGTGCTTCCATCGACACCAATCTCGTCGTGCTCATCGTGGCGGCGCTCGCCCTGGGCGAGGCGCTGATGGGCACCGGCGCCACGGCCTGGATCGCCGGACTGTTCGTGTCGGCCGCGGACGAGCTCTCACCCGGGCTGGTCATCGCGCTGCTCATGCTGACGGCAGCGTTTCTCACCGAGATCGTCACCAACAACGCGGTGGCGATCCTCATGACGCCGATGGCGTTTTCCATTGCCCAGGGCCTCCAGCTGCCCGTCGAGCCGCTGGTGCTCGCGGTCATGTTCGGGGCCAACATGAGCTACCTGACGCCGGTCGGCTACCAGACCAACCTGATGGTGATGAACGCCGGCGGCTACCGCTTCGGCGATTTCGTGCGGCTGGGGCTGCCGCTGCAGATCGTCATCTGGGTGCTGCTCTCGTGGCTGCTCGCGATGGGGGTAGGCGTTCGGCCGGAGGCGATGACGGGGGCGGGATGAACGAGATCGCGGCAAGACTATCCGACTGGGGCCAGCTCGTGCTGGGGTTTGTGAGCCGTCCAAACTTCATCGCGCAGGCGGCCATCATCGTCGTGCTGTTCGCGGCGTCCTGGGCGCTCGGCTGGTGGGCGGAGCCGCGCCTCGAAGCGCACGCACGCCAGATCAAGGGTTACCCGGGCCTGCTGCGGCTGATCGTCGTGCTGCTGCGGCGGCTTCGCTGGATCGCCTTCGTGCTGCTGCTCACGGCCGCGCTGGTGCTCGTGCGCAGCTTCGAGTGGCCGGCGAGCGATCGCGTGCTCTCCAGCGTGCTGCTGCTCGCGCTCGCATGGCTCGTGATCTCGGTCGTCTCGCATCTTCTGCGCAACCGGCTGCTCGGCCGCCTGATCGCCGTGTTCGGCTGGATCTACGTCGCCGCGGCGATCCTCGGCATCACCGACGACCTCGCCGCCGTGCTGGACAGCCTTGCATTCCAGTTCGGCAACAGCCGCTGGTCCCTGCTGTGGGCGCTCAAGGTGATCTTCGTGTTCGGCCTGCTGCTGTGGATCGCCTTCAGCCTCGGCAACGTGCTGGACCACCAGATCCAGCGCTCGGACGAGCTCACGCCGTCGCTGCGCATCCTCATCGGCAAGGTCGTGCGCATCACGCTGCTGGTGGTCGCGGTGCTGATCGGGCTGTCGGATCTCGACATCGATCTCACGGTGTTCGCGGTATTCGCCGGCGCCCTGGGCGTCGGGCTGGGCTTCGGGCTGCAGCGAGTCGTGTCGAACTTCATCTCCGGGATCGTCATCCTGCTGGATCGCTCGATCGAGCCGGGCGACACCATCTCGCTCGCGGACACGTTCGGCTGGGTGAAGGAGCTGCGCGCGCGCTTCGTCTCGGTCGTGACGCGCGACGGCCGCGAGTACCTCATTCCCAACGAGGACTTCATCACGAAGGAAGTGATCAACTGGTCGTATTCCGACGAGCTCGTGCGGCTCGACGTGAAGTTCCGCGCGTCCTACGACGCGGACCCGCACGCCGTGCGCGCGCTCGCGATCGAAGCCGCCGCCGGCGTGCCGCGCGTCGTCGACGATCCGGCGCCGGCGTGCTGGCTCGCGAGCTTCGGCGAGTACTCGCTCGAGTTCCTGCTGCGCTTCTGGATCAAGGACCCGCAGCGCGGCCTCGCGAGCATCCAGGGCACCGTGCTGCTGGCCGTGTGGGACAAGCTGAAGGAGGCCGGCATCGAAGTCCCCTACCCGCGCCGCGCGCTGCGCCTCGAGGGGCCGGTCGAGGTACGCGCCCCGTGATTAGATGTGCCGATCCGCAGGAGCCCGCCATGCGGGCGCCGGAACGCGCTACGTGACCAGCCAAAGCCCCCCGTAGGAGCCCGCCATGCGGGCGACCGAACGCGCTGCGTGACCAGGCAAAGCCACCCGTAGGAGCCCGCCATGCGGGCGACCGAACGCACGGCAGGATAAAGGAGCGGCCCGCCGGTGAGGGGTCGGCGGGCCGCCGCTCCGTCACGGTGTGATCACGAGCCGGACGGATTCCACGTCGATCTCGAGCTCACGGCCCTCGTAGTCGATTTCGCCGGCAAGCTCCACCTGGTCGTCCGGCGTGACTTCCGCACCATCCCAGTCGTCGTCGTCGATCTCGACAATGAGCGTGCCGGTGTCGTCGCGGAACTCGTAGCGCTCGTCGCCGAGCGATTTCGTGATGTGTCCGGTGAGCCGCACCGCCGTGTCGTCGGGCAGGCCCGCCGCTTCCGCGGCCGTCACGGCCTTCCGGCCGTCCGGCCCGTTGAAACCGCCGGTCCGGTCCGCCGCGATGGCAAGCGGCGCGGCAGCCAGCAGCAGGACGAATGGGTATGCAGTCTTGTTCATCTCAAAGGCTCCTTTCGAGCGTTTCCATGGCTGCAAGATAGCCGTGCGAGCTTAAAGCGACCTTAACCCCGAAAACGGGATACGCAGGAGCCCGCCATGCGGGCGACCCGCCGATCGCCGTCGCCCGCGTGGCGGGCTCCTACGGCGGGGCAGCGGGTGGGAAAGTCACGACGACGGCGAGGCCGGCCGCGCCGTCGCCGCGCGCCTCGAAGGTCAGCGAGGCACCGTGCACGTCGGCGATCCTGCGGCAGATCGCGAGGCCGAGCCCGAGGCCCTCGCCGCGGCTGTCGAGGCGCGTGAAGCCCTCGGCCATGCGCCGCCGCTGCTCGGCCGCGATGCCCGGCCCGGTGTCCGCCACCGTCAGGCGCGCACCGCCGTTCGCGGCCTCGAGCACGACCTCCGCCCGCGTGCCCGGCGCGCAGTGCCTGAGCACGTTCTCGAGCAGGTTGCGCAGCAGCGCTTCGAGCAGCGTGGCATCGCCGTCGACCGTCGCGGGCGCGAGGCGCGCGTCGAGATCGAATCCCGCCTCGGCAAAGCGCTCGCGGCAGCGCTCGATCACGCGCGCGGCGAGGTCGTGCAGCGGAACATGCGCAAACTGCCGCTGCCACTGGCCGCTCTCGAGGCGCGCGAGCGTCAGCAGCTGCTCGACGAGCCGCGCCAGGCGATTGACCTCGGCCTTCGCCGCCGCGAGATCGGGATCCGGCCCGGTCAGCTCCAGCTTCAGCGTGGTGAGCGGCGTGCGCAGCTCGTGCGCCACGTCGCTCGCGAACTGCCGCTCCCGCGCGAGCGTCTCCGAAACGCCCGCCATCAGGCGGTTCAGCGCATCGCGCAGCACCCGGATCTCGGCGGCGGGCGCGCGCATCGCAAGCGGCTCCAGCGAGCGCGCGTTGCGCATCTCGATCTGGCGCGCGAAGCGCGAGAGCGGCCAGAGCGAGAACGCGATGAAGAGCGCGAGCAGCGCCAGGCTGACGGCGCTCGCGATCGCCGTGGGCGTCACGATGTCCTCCAGCACGCCCTCCCGGACCTCGTCGAGGAGATCGTCGCGCCGCAGCATCTGCACCACGTAAGGGCCTTCGTCACTCTGGTAGCCGCGCCACTCATGGCCGCGGAACGAGCGCCGCACGTGCTCGCGCTCCGGATCGCCGAGCGGCAGGTCGTGGGAGAAATTGCTGACGGCACGGCCGGTGCGCAGGTCGTAAACCGTGACCCACAGCGTCTCCTCGCCCTCGGGCTCGAACGCCTCGTCCAGCAGGTCCTCCAGCGCGTCCTCGTCGAGCGCGACGCCGTCCGCGGCGAGCAGCTCGGCGAGCAGCTCGGTCTGGTTCTCGAGATCCTCGTCGAGCACGTCGCGGAACGCCTCGTCCGCGACCCGCCACGTCGCGGCCACGCCGCCGACGGCCGCGGCAAGAATGGACAGCGCGAGCAGGACCGCGAGGTGCGAAAGCCTGAGCGTCACAGCGCGACGAGCCGGTAACCGAAGCCGCGCACCGTCTCGATGCGCTCGCGGCCGAGCACCTTGCGCAGCGCGT
>CAZBGV010000193.1:0-1873 GCA_964491485.1 uncultured Woeseiaceae bacterium
TCGACGAACACCGAGAGCTGGTCCTTGAGGATGCTGCCGGCGCGGCGGATCGCTTCCTCCGGATCGATCGTGCCGTTCGTCTCGATGTCGATGATCAGCTTGTCCAGGTCGGTGCGCTGCTCGACACGCGCCGCTTCGACGTCGTAGGTGACGCGGCTGATCGGGCTGAACGAGGCATCGAGCTGCAGCCGACCGATCGGGCCCGACTGCTCCTCGAACGCCGGGCGCTGGGTCGCCGGCCGATAGCCGCGGCCGCGCTCGACCTTGAGGATCATGTTGAGCTCGCCCGACTTCGTCAGGTTGGCGATCACGATGTCCGGGTTCATGATCTCGACGTCGTGATCGAGCTGGATGTCCCTGCCGGTGACCGGTCCCGGCCCCTTCTTGGACAGGCGCAGCTCTGCCGAATCGCGCGAGTGCATGCGCACGGCGACCTTCTTCAGGTTCAGCAGAATGTCGACGACGTCCTCCTGGACGCCCTCGATGCTGGTGTATTCGTGCAGCACGCCCTCGATCTCCGCTTCGACGATGGCCGCTCCGGGCATCGAGGAAAGCAATATGCGCCGGAGCGCGTTGCCGAGCGTATGCCCGTAGCCGCGCTCGAACGGCTCGATCGTCACCCGCGCGTGCAAGGGGTCGACGGGCGCCACCTTGACGACTCGCGGCTTCAGAAACTCGTGTACGGAATCCTGCATGGGTAGGAACCCTCCTGATTACTTCGAGTACAGCTCGACGACGAGGTTTTCGTTGATGTCCGGAAGGATGTCTTCACGATCCGGCAACGATTTCAGAACTCCCGTCATCTTCTTCGCGTCCACGTCGACCCAGTCGGGCAGGCCGACCTGGGTGGCGATTTCCAGAGCGCTCTGGACGCGAAGCTGCTTTCTTGCTTTCTCACGCACGGCGATCGCGTCGCCGGCGCTGACCTGGGCCGATGGAATGTTGACGACCTGCCCGTTCACCTCGATGGCCTTGTGGCTGACGAGCTGCCGCGCCTCGGCCCGCGTCGCGGCGAAGCCCATCCGGTAGACCACGTTGTCCAGCCGGCCTTCCAGCAGGCGCAGCAGGTTCTCGCCGGTCGAGCCCTTGATGCGGGTCGCGCGCTTGTAGTAGTTGCGGAACTGCCGCTCGAGAATGCCGTACATGCGGCGCAGCTTCTGCTTCTCGCGCAGCTGCATGCCGTAGTCGGAGAGACGCGGGCGCCGTTGCGCCGCGCCGCCGGGAGGCACCTCCAGCTTGCACTTCGAGTCCAGCGGCCGCACGCCGCTCTTCAGGAACAGGTCCGTCCCCTCGCGGCGGGACAGCTTGCATTTCGGTCCGAGATATCTGGCCATGTTTCGTTTCTCTGGAGCTAGACGCGCCGTTTCTTCGGCGGACGGCAGCCGTTATGGGGAATCGGCGTCACGTCCTCGATGTTCTGGATCCTGAGACCCAGGGCGTTCAGCGCGCGCACGGCGGACTCGCGCCCGGGGCCCGGCCCGCGCACGCGCACGTCCAGGTTCTTCACGCCGTACTCCAGCGCGAGCCTGCCCGCCTTCTCCGAGGCCACCTGGGCCGCGAACGGCGTCGATTTGCGCGAGCCGCGGAAACCGCAGCCGCCGGCCGTCGCCCACGACAGGGTGTTTCCCTGGCGGTCGGTGATGGTGATGATCGTGTTGTTGAAGGACGCGTGGACGTGCGCGATCGCGTCCACGACGTGCTTCTTGATCTTCTTGCGTTTCTGGGGTTCAGCCATGTGCGTTCCCGTTCAGTGTCAGCGCTTGATGGGCCGCCGCGGTCCCTTGCGGGTGCGGGCGTTCGTCCGGGTGCGCTGGCCGCGCACCGGCAGGCCGCGCCGGTGGCGGATGCCCCGGTAGCAGCCGAGGTCCATCAG
>CAZBGV010000193.1:1973-5850 GCA_964491485.1 uncultured Woeseiaceae bacterium
ACCAGGATCAGCAGCGACGTGCCGCCGAACGTGAACGGCACGCTCGGGTAGAACATACGCACGAGCTCCGGCAGCAGGCAGACGCCCGTCACGTACAGGGCGCCCCAGAACGTGAGCCTGGTCAGCACCTTGTCGATATAGTCCGCCGTCTGCGCGCCGGGGCGGATACCCGGGATGAACGCCCCCGACCGCTTCAGGTTGTCCGCCGTCTCCTTCGAGTTGAAGACCAGCGCGGTGTAGAAGAAGCAGAAGAAGATGTTGAGCGCCGCGTACAGCAGCACGTAAATCGGCTGCCCCGGCCCCAGGTTGGCGCCGATCGTCTGCAGCGTCTGCTGCACGACGTTCGGGTTCGTCGCCTGCCCGAAGAACTGCGCAATCGTCGCCGGGAACAGCAGGATACTGGAGGCGAAGATCGGCGGAATCACACCCGACATGTTGATCTTGAACGGCAGGTGCGTGCTCTGGGCGGCATACAGCCTGCGTCCCTGCTGGCGCCGCGCGTAGTTGACGGTGATGCGCCGCTGCGCACGCTCCATGTACACGACGAAGGTGGTCGCCCCGATCGCCCCGAGCGCCATCAGGATCGCCGTACCGGAGCCCATTTCGCCGCTGCGCACGAGCTGGGCGGTGCCGGCGACCGCCGCCGGGACGCCGGCCACGATGCCCGCGAGAATGATCATCGAGATGCCGTTGCCCACGCCCCGCTCGGTGATCTGCTCGCCCAGCCACATCAGGAACATCGTGCCGGTCACCAGCGTGATGCAGGCGGTGATCAGGAACGACGGCCCGGGATTCACGACCACGCCCGGCTGCGCCTGCAGCCAGGAAGCCGCCGCGACCGACTGGAACAGCGACAGGGCCACGGTTCCGTAGCGCGTGTACTGGGTGATCTTCCGTCGCCCGGACTCGCCCTCCTTCCGGAGCTGCTGCAGCGACGGCACGATCATGCTGGCCATCTGCATGATGATGGCCGCCGAGATGTACGGCATGATGCCGAGCGCGAAGATGCCGAAGCGGGCGAGCGCGCCGCCGGAGAACATGTTGAACAGCGCCAGCATGTTGCCGGCCTGCTGCTCGAAGAACGCCGCCAGCGCAGCCGGATCCACGCCGGGCACCGGGATGAAGGTGCCCACGCGGAACACGATGAGCGCGCCGACCAGAAACGCAAGGCGCTTCTTCAGCTCGCTCAGCTTGCCGGCCGACTTGGCAGCGGCCGCGGGATGCTGTCTGGGCTTCTTCGCCACTTCCGTTCCGTCTGAATCTCTACTCGATGCTGCCGCCCGCGGCCTCGATCGCCGCGCGCGCGCCCTTCGTCACCGCCAGGCCTTTGACCTTGACGGCCTTGTCCAGTTTGCCCGAATCGATGACCTTGACCCTCTTCGCCATGGCCGGCACCAGGCGCGCCTTCTTCAGCGCGTCGATGTCCACCACGTCCGTGCCGGCGAGGGCGAGCTCGTGCAGCCTGAGCTCCGCGGTCTCGCCGGCCGCGAACGAGCGGAACCCCACCTTGGGCAGGCGCCGCTGCAGCGGCATCTGGCCGCCCTCGAAGCCGATCTTGTGGTAGCCGCCGGCACGCGCGTGCTGGCCCTTGGTGCCGCGCCCGGCGGTCTTGCCCTGGCCGGCCGAATGGCCGCGCCCCGGCCGCTTGCCCTGCGGCTTCGAGCCCTTGGCGGGCTTCAACGTGTTCAATCGCATCAGGCTTCCTCCACGCGAAGGAGGTAGGAGACCCGGTTGATCATCCCGCGCACGGCCGGCGTGTCCGGCACGGTGACGCTCTGGTGCATCCTGCGGAGCCCGAGCCCCGCCACGCAGTCGCGGTGCGACTTCAGCCGCCCGAACCGGCTCTTCACCAGCGTCACCTTCAACTGTTTGTCATTCGCCATGATCAGTTTCCGAGCTCTCGCCTCGCCGACCTCCCGGTCAGGCCAGGATTTCCTTCAGTTTCTTGCCGCGCTTCGCCGCAATCGTCTTCGGCGAGTGGATCGACGAGAGCGCATCCATGGTCGCGCGCACCACGTTGATCGGGTTGCGCGAGCCATAGCTCTTCGCCAGCACGTTGCGCACGCCGGCACACTCGAACACGGCGCGCATGGCACCGCCCGCGATGATGCCGGTACCTTCCGAGGCGGGCTGCATGTAGACGCGGGTCGCGCCGTGATGCCCCGTCTTCGGGTATTGCAGCGTGTCGTTGGACAGGTTCACCTTCAGCATGTTCTTGCGCGCCGCCTGCATCGCCTTCTGGATGGCGACCGGCACCTCGCGCGCCTTGCCGTAGCCGATTCCGACCCTGCCCTTGCCGTCGCCGACCACCGTCAGCGCCGTGAAGCCGAACTGCCGGCCGCCCTTGACGACCTTGGCCACGCGGTTGACGGTGACGAGCTTCTCGAGGAAGTCGTCGGTGCCCTGGGATTGTTCCATTCTTGCCATTTAGCAAATTCCCGAAATCGATCGCGCGCGATGCGCGCTTCTGCAGCGCAAACCTAAAATTTCAGCCCGGCCTCGCGAGCGGCGTCCGCCAGCGCCTTCACGCGTCCGTGATAGCGAAAACCGGAGCGGTCGAAAGCCACTGTGTCGATGCCGGCCGCCTTGGCCTTCTCGGCGATGCGCGCACCGACGATCGCGGCGGCCGCGACGTTGCCGGTGCTCTTCGTGCCGCGGCGGACGTCCTTCTCCAGCGTGGACGCGGCCGCGAGCACCGTCGCACCGTCCGGCGCGATCACCTGGGCGTAGATGTGCCGCGGAGTGCGGTACACCGTCAGCCGGTTCACGCCCAGCCGGGCGATCTTCGCCCGCGTCTTGCGCGCGCGCCGCAGCCGGTTCTGCTTCTTGTCCAGTTTCATACGTCTCGTCGTTCCGTATCGTCGCTTCGATGTCAGATGCTTCGCGGCGCTGCCCGATGCAGTCGCCCGCATGGCGGGCTCCTACTTCTTCTTGGCTTCCTTCAGCACGACCCGTTCGTCGGCGTAGCGCACACCCTTGCCCTTGTAGGGCTCCGGCGGGCGCAGCCGCCGGATGTCGGCAGCCACCTGGCCGACCAGCTGCTTGCTCGCGCCGCGTACCACCACTTCGGTCTGGCTCGGCGTTTCGATCGCGATGCCCTCGGGGACGTCGAAGACCACCGGGTGCGAGAAGCCGAGCGTGAGATTCAGCTTCTTGCCCTGCGACTGCGCGCGGTAGCCGACGCCGACGAGCTCGAGCTTCTTCTCGAACCCTTGCGTGACGCCGCGCACCATGTTCGCGAGCAGCGCCCGCGTCGTGCCCGAAACGGCGTTCGCGAAGCGCGAGTTCGAGCGGCGCTTCACCTGCAGCCGGCCGTCAGCCTGCACGATCTCCACCTCGGAGGACAGCTCCATCGACAGGCCGCCCGTCTTGCCCTTGAGCGTCACCGTGGTGCCGCTCTGGCTGAACTCGACGCCCTCGGGGAGGACCACCGGATTTTTCGCAACTCTCGACATGCGTGTCTCTCTGGTCCGAAGCTGCGTCAGGAAACGACGCAGATCACCTCGCCGCCGATGCCCTTCTCGCGTGCCTGGCGATCGCTCATGACGCCCGAGGAGGTCGAGACGATCGCCACACCGAGGCCGCCCTGCACCTTCGGCAACTCCTCGCGCCGGCGGTAAATGCGCAGGCCGGGCTTGCTGACGCGACGGATCTCCTCGATCACGGGCTTGCCCTCGAAATAGCGGAGCTCCACGGTCAGCTGCGCCTTGCCGCCGTCTTCCGTGGTGGAGTACTCGGCGATGTAGCCTTCGTCCTTCAGCACGCGTGCGATCGCGACTTTCGCGCTCGACGACGGCATCGTGACGCTGACCTTGCGGGCCTTCTGGCCGTTGCGGATGCGGGTCAGCATGTCGGCAATGGGATCGGTCATGCTCAT
>CAZBGV010000194.1:0-5805 GCA_964491485.1 uncultured Woeseiaceae bacterium
GTACTTCCCGGGAGGAGCCGCGAACAGATGGAAGTTCTGTGGAGTTCGGCGTGAAACACACAGGCAACACTTTCAGGCCCGCGGTCACTACGACGCGGCGGCGAACGTCTGCACCGGCTGGCGGATCGGCGCCCGCCTTTCCGCCCGCTGAGTCGCGGCCAATCGCTCGCGGGTGCCCCCGCTGCGGGGCGCCCGTGAGCCCTCCGCCGTCACCGGACGCTTTTCAGGTGTCGGAGTTCTTTACGTAAACGTCGGCCAGCCCTGCGGTCCGGACCACAACCTGCCGATTTCACAACGCTTTGCTCCGATGGTACGAAATTTGCCTCAAAGCCCGCGTACGCCATAGAGGAACCATAAAGATGAATAAACTCCTCGGTAAGATTTCCGCCCTTTTGTTTTTGGGGCTCGCTTCGGCAGGGGCGGCACATGCCGTGCCCATCACGATCAACATGACGGGCGACAATATCCTGTACGGCGGCGGACTTTGCAGCGATTCGTCCTGTACCGACGGAAGCGGCTGGGGGGCGCTGGGCGACCCGACGAATCTCCTGGACTGGCAGCTCTCCGATTCCCTCACGACCGACCTCGCATCCGGCACGCACTGGTTCGCGTGGCACATCATCAACCTGGATGCCCCCTCGAGCGGCAATCCCGCGGCGCTGCTTGCGGAAATCCTGTGGGCCGGCGGTGCAAACTACTCGTCGTCGGCGTGGGAGATCTATGACATCAACAGTGGCGCACACATCGCGAACGCGACTGAATACGGCGCAAACGGTGGATCCAACATCTGGACGAGCGCCAACGGGGGTCCGGTCGCCGGGATCAGCACGAACGCGAACTGGATCTGGTCGGCGGAGAATTTCGCGGATCTTCAGGACTCTGAGCTCTGGATCCGCACCAGCATCACCGTGGTGCCTGTGCCCGAGCCCGCCACGCTGAGCCTGCTCGGCATGAGCCTGCTCGGGCTGGGCTTCGCCCGCCGCCGCCGCCGGATCTGACCGCCGAGAGGCGCCGCGCGCAATCTTGCGCGGCGCCTCGTGTCCACCCGCCGGGCGCCTGGCGGAACGCCGGGACGCCATGATCGAAGCGCGACGAGGGGAAGTGTGGCCGGGCGTCGACTGACGGTCAGGCGGGCGCCTGCGCCGGGTGGAAAAGCCGCCCGCGCTCGGTGATGGCGACCAGCCCGAGCGCGGCCACCCCGCATACGATGAAGCCGAGCGTGAGCGGCACGACCGTGCCGTCGAACTGCTGCCCGACGTAAAAGCCGATCAGGGCGCCCGCGACCGTCGTCGTGAAGCCGATGACGGATGAGGCCGTACCGGCGAGGTGACCGAGCGGCTCCATGGCGATGGAGTTGAAGTTCGCGCCGATCAGGCCGAAGCAGAACATCATGGCGGACTGCAGTACCGCGAACGTCCACACGGATTCGTAACCGGCAAACGCGGTCAGGCCGTGCACGGTCGCGACGCCGATGAAGCCGAGCAATGCCGTATGCGAAACGCGGCGCGTGCCGATACGCTCCACGATGCGCGAGTTCAGGAACGAGGCGACGGCCATCCAGCCGGCGATGAAAGCGAAGACGAGCGGCATCAGCGCCGGCCTGTCGAGGGCGTCGGCGAATACCTGCTGCACGGAGTTGATGAACGCGAACAGTGCGCCGAGCATGACGCTGAGCCCGAGCGTGTAACCCACCGCGAGACGGCTGGACAGCACCACGCGAAAGCCCTGCACGATGCTCTGCGGCGTAATGGTGCGTCGGTCCTCGGGATGCAGGGACTCCGGGAGGCGCCGCGCCGCCCACAGAGCGATGCTGGCGCCGAACACCGCGAGCGCGCCGAAAATCCACTGCCAGGGCGCGGCCAGCGCGATCGCCTGGCCGAGCGAAGGCGCCACTATCGGTGCCGCAAGGAACACGATGAACGTCAGCGACATGACGCGCGCCATGCGGCGCCCGGAGTAGAAGTCGCGGATGATGGTCATCGTGAGCACGCGGGTCGCGGCGGCGCCGACGCCCGCCAGCGCGCGCGCGACGATCATTGTCGCGAGCGAGCCGGTGAACCCGGCGATAACCGAGAAGGTCGTGTAAAGCGCGAGCCCGATGAGGAGCACCGGCTTGCGGCCGAAGTGATCCGCGAGCGGTCCATAGGCGAGTTGCGCGGCGCCGAAGCCCAGCAGGTAGGCCGTGATCACCCACTGCTGCTCGTTCTGGGTGGCGAGGCCCAAAGTCTCCCCGATCTGCGGCAGGACCGGCAGCATGGCATCGATCGAGAGCGCGTTGACCGCCATGAGCGCGGCCATGAGCGCCACGAACTCACGGAATCCCATTGTCCCCGCCGGCGGATTCGCATCGGCCTCGCGCACTCGCACCTCCCTGTGGTCGTCGGGAAAGAAGGAAGCTGACCAGCATACCCGAGGTACCGGCCACGATGTATCCGTTCGTGGCACGTGGAGTGCACGACGAGGCGGCGGTGGACAATCGCCTTGCGCGGCCGTTACATTGCCGGCCGTGCAGCGACGCCCCCTCTTATATATAGCGCTCCTGGCCCTGCTCCCCGCCGGCACGATGCTCCCGCGGATCGCATCGGCCGGCGAGCCCGCGCCGCGCGGCATCGTGCTCGTGGTCGGCGACGGCATGGGCTCCGCCCATTTCACCCTCGCCCGCCTGTTGCGCGGCGCGGATTACCGCATCGGCACGCTCCCGCAGGTCGGTCTTGTCGCGACGGATTCCGCCAACGATCTCGTCACCGACTCGGCCGCTGCGGCGACCGCCTACGCCACCGGCGTGAAGACGAACGACGGCTATGTCGGAGCCGATCCTTCCGGCCGACCGCGGGAGACCGTGGCCGAGGCGGCCGAGGCGCGCGGCCTCGCGACCGGGCTCCTGACCACCGCGGCGTTCGGCGACGCGACCCCGGCGGCGTTCGCCGCGCACGTCACGGACCGCCACGAGTTCGACGGGATCATCCCGCAGATGACGTCCCGCGGCATCGAGGTGCTGGCCTCGACCGGACTCGAGCGGTTCGGCAGGGGCGGCTGGCCCGCGCTCGACGAGATCGCGAGCGCGCACGGTTACCAGTCGGTGCGCACGGCCGCGGAGCTCGCGTCCGCAGGCGAGGGTCCGGTGCTCGCGATCTTTCCTTCGGCGAAGCTCGACGCGCAGTCGCCGGAGATGCCGCTCGCGAAGCTCGCCGCGTGGTCGCTCGAGCGGCTGGCGCGCGATCCGGACGGCTTCTTCCTGCTCGTGGAACACGAGGGCACGGACACGGCCAGCCATCACAACGATTCGGCGGCGCTGATGTCGGCGGTGGTGGAGCTCGACGAGGCCGTCGGCGCCATCGTCGATTTCGCACGCGCCCGGGGCGATATCCTCGTCATCGTGCTCGGCGATCACGAGACGGGCGGACTGCAGGTCGCGGGCAAGCCCGGCAAACCCGAGCTGGTCTGGCGCGACGATTACCACAGCGGCGAAGCCGTTCCGGTCTTCTCGGAAGGCCCCGGCTCGGCGGCGTTCGGCCGCTTCCTCGACAACACCGAGGTCGGCAAGGCGCTGCTCGCGCTCGTCGAGCGCATGGGCGCCCCGGCAGAGGCCGCGTCGTCCCCGTAGGAGCCCGCCATGCGGGCGACCTCCGCTCCTTACCCTGCCATCGCTGTCGCCCGCACGGCGGGCTCCTACGGAAAACGCTGCGCGTCAGAGGTGCTCGTCCAGGAAGCTGACGAAAGCTTCCGAGGCGGAGATACGGTTCTCGCGCTTGGTGAAGCCGTGGCCCTCGTCCGGGAACAGCACGTATTCCACCGGCACGCCGTTTGCGCGCACCGCGGCGACGATCTCGTCGCTTTCCGCCGGGAGTACGCGCGGATCGTTCGCGCCCTGCACGACGAGCAGCGGCACCTTGATGTTGCCCGCATGAAACAGCGGCGAGATGCGGCGGTGCCGCTCGCTGTCGGTCGCGGGATCGCCCATCTCGTCGTACAACGCTTCCTTGAACGACTCCCACCACGGCGGAATGCTCTTCAGCGTGCGCTCCCAGTTCATCACGCCGAAGATGTCGATGCCGACGTCGAACACGTCCGGCTCGAACGCCAGCGCGGCGCCCACCATGTAGCCGCCGTAGGAGCCGCCGATGATGCCGATGCGCCCCGGGTCCACCCAGTCGAGTGACGCGAGGTAACGCTTGCCGTACACGATGTCCTCGAGATCCACCTCGCCGTGCTTGCGGTCGTCCATGTGGAAGAACGTCTTGCCGTAGCCGGACGAGCCGCGGTTGTTGGCCGCGAGGATTGCGTAGCCGTGGTTGACGAGATGCTGGAGGGTCGCGGAATACCCGGTGCGGGTCTGCCCGCCCGGACCGCCGTGCACCCAGACGAGCGCCGGCACCTTGTGCTCTGCGCTCGCACCCCTGGGGCGGTAGAGGATGGACGGCACTTCGAGGCCGTCGAAACTCGGGTAGCGCACCACTTCCGAGGCGACCAGGTCGTTTTCGTCGATCTTCGGGTTGAGTGCGCTGGTGAGGCGTTTGCTTTCGCCGGTCGCGAGATCGACCGTGTACACGTCGCTGGGTGAGGTCGACGAGCTGAGCGTCAGCGCGATGCGGCCTTCGTCGCCCGCGAAACGCACCTGCGCGACGTCGCCTGGCGGCAGCGCATCGAGGTCGATCGCCTTCCCCGTGCCGGTGTCCACGATGCGCACCACCGTGCTCGCGTCCGCGTTCGTGGCGGACACGCGGTAGCGTCCCGAATCCGAGAACGTCACGAACATGACATCCCAGTCCGCGGAGACGAGCGGCGCTTTCTCGCCGCTGCCGAGATCGTAGGTCCAGGCCTGGGCGAACTCGCCGTGCTCGTCGGTCGAGTAGACGAGCTGCGCGCTGTCGCGGGTGAACTCGTGCACGCCGTAGTTGATGTTGCCCTCGTGCTGCGTCACGAGCTCGGGCTCGGCGTCCGGTGTGTCGAGGGCGAGGAGGAAGATGTCGGAATCGGCGCTGGTGCGCGGCTTGAGCAGCGCCGCCGTCCTGCCGTCGGGGGACACCGCCGCGACCAGAAATGCCTCGTCGTTCTCGAACACGAGCTCGCGCGCGTAGTCGGCGGCGGAGTAGCGGTACAGGTCGAAGGCGCGCGGATCGCGCTCGTTGGTGAGCACGAAGAAGAACCTGCCGTCCGCCGTCCAGCCGGCGAATTCCGCCTTCAGGTTCTCGCCGGGTGTCAGGTCGCGCGTTTCGCCGGACGTCTCGCGCACGTACAGGTGGTCGAGCTCGTTGCCGCCCTGGTCGGCCGTGAACAGCACGCGGCCGTCGTTCGGGAACCAGGAGACCGCGAACGTCGAATCCGTGGTCGAAGCCGTCAGGGCGCGCTTTGCGCCGTCGGCGACGGCGAGCGCGTAGGCGTTGTAGATGCCCGTCTCGTCCGAGGTGATGAGCAGCTCGCGGTTGTCGGGCGACCAGGTGTAGCGGCCCGCGAGCCCGTAGCTCGTCGTCGCGAAGAACGCTTCGGCGTCGTAACGCTGCGGCAAGCCGGGCGCGGCGTTCCCGGAACCCGCGGGTTCCTGCTCCCCGGCGCCGCAGGCGGCGAGGCCCGCCGCGGCAAGCGCAAGCGGCAAATGGCGGATCGGCATGACGACACTCCCCCGTGCTGGTGGAGCCGGAATGATAGCCGAGGCGCCAAGGTTCCGTCGCGCGCCGTTCGTCCGTTATGCTGGCCGGGATGAAGCGTTCCCGCGCCGCGGGGATGTTCCATGGCTCACGACGGGATACCCGGCCGATGCTGCTCGCGCTGATCGTCATCCTGCCCTTCGCGGGCAGCCTGTGCGCC
>CAZBGV010000195.1:0-5797 GCA_964491485.1 uncultured Woeseiaceae bacterium
CTCCTGAGCAACCGCATGTGGGTGCAGGTCCAGGACTTCTTCGGCCAGCAGATCGCGAATGCTTTCGCCGACAACGGCACGTTCGTGGTCAACGCGCTCGAGAATCTCTCGGGCAGCAACGATCTCATCGCGGTGCGCAGCCGCGCCAGCTATTCGCGGCCGTTCACGCGCGTCGAAGCGCTGCGCGCCGCGGCACAGGCGCAATTCCAGCAGACCGAGCAGCGCCTGCAGCAGGAGCTCGACGAGACCGAACGCCGTCTTTCGGAGCTGCAGGCCTCGCGCAACGACTCCGGCAACATCCTGATGACGCCGGAGCAGCAGGCGGAGATCGATCGCTTCATCGACCGGCGCGCCGAGATCCGCCAGGAGCTGCGCGCCGTGCAGCGCGGTCTCGACCGCGACATCGAGCAGCTCGGCACCGCGCTCAAGATCATCAACATCGCACTGGTCCCGGTGTTGCTCATCGTTTTCGTCCTGTTTGCCGTCTGGCGCCGTAAGCAGGTGCGCCGCGCGAGGACCGCGACGTGAGCCCGCGGACCCTGCGCATACTCGCGGTCGTCGTCGTGGTGCTGTTTGCGGCGGTGTGGCTCGTGAACCGGCAGCGCGACGCGCAGCCCGCGGCGAGCGCCCTGCTGCTGCCCGGTCTCGAGGACCGCCTCGACGAGATCAAGGCCGTCACGCTGACCGACGAGGACGGCAGCCTGCGCATCGAGCGCCGCGAGAACGAATGGGTGGTGCCCGCCAAAGGCGGTTATCGCGCGGACACGGCGAAGCTGCGCGGATTGCTGCTCGGCCTGGCGGAGGCGAAGAAGGTCGAGCAGAAAACGGCCAATCCCGAGCTCTACGGCCGCATCGCGGTGCTGGATCCCACGAAGGCCGGCGAAGAGAAAGACGGCGGCGACGATGCGGATAAAGCCGGCGTGCTGGTCGCGAGCGAAGGCCTGGGCGATGCCGATTTTGCCGTGATCCTCGGCGACTCGGCGCAACGCGACTACCGCTACGTACGCATCGCCGACGAGGCGACGAGCTGGCTCGTCGATCGCAATCCCGATGTGCCCGACTCGGCCACGGGCTGGCTCGTCCGCGATATCACCGATCTCGACGCCACGCGCGTGCAGTCGGTCACGATCCGGCACGCGGACGGCGCCACCATTCGTATCAGGAAGGACAGTGAGGACGCCGCCAACTTCACGGTCGAAGACATTCCCGAGGGGCGCGAGCTCTCCTACGCCTCCGTGGCGAACAGCATCGCCGCCGCGCTCGACAACCTGAAGCTCGACGACGTGCGCCGCGCGGGCGACGCGGCCCCCGTCACCGCGGACACGCCGGACCCGGCCGGCGCTGGGTCGGACGAAGCCGGAGCGGATGCCGGCGAAGCCTCCGGCGACGAGGCGCCCGAAGCGGTCACGACGGTGTTCCGGACTTTCGACGGCCTGGAGGTGACCGTCGACTCGACCGGCACGGACGGCGAGACGTGGATCCGCCTGCACGCGGCCGCCCTGCCGCCCGCGGAAGACAGCGCGCCCGCGGCGGCTGACGGCGCCGCCTCCGGTACACCGGCGGCGGCAGGCGCCGCCGCGGCGGAGGAAGCACCGGACGGCCCGGCAGCGGCGGGCGCGGGCGCCGCGGGCGACGGCACTGCGAGCGGCGAGTCGAAGGACAGCGCAGCCCCGGCGGACGCCGCCGGCGGCGATGAGGCCGAAAAGAACGCCGGGAAGAAGGCCGATCCAGAGGCCGAGGCGGCCGAAATCAACGCGCGCGCCGCCGGCTGGGAGTACCGCATCCCGCAGTACAAGGCGAGCCAGCTCCGGCGCCACTGGGAAGACCTGCTCAGCGCACCGGCGGACGACGACGAAGAATGAGCGCCGCGCCGGCCGCGGCCGCATCCGCGGGCGTCAGGGGTGTCGTGTTCGACCTCGGCGGCGTATTGCTCCGCCTCGACGACCCATTGGCGCTGTTCGAGCTCGAAGTGACCGAAAGCGAATTTCACGCGCTGTGGCTGCGGTCGCAGTCCGTGCGCGAGTTCGAGCGCGGCGCCATCGACGCGCGGTCCTTCGCCGAATCCGTCGTACGCGAGCTCGCACTGCCGATGTCGCCGGCCCGCTTCCGCGAGCGCTTCGATGCCTGGCCGCAGGGGCTGTTCCCGGAAACGCCGGCGCTGCTCGAAGCGATCCCCGCCGGTATCCAGCGGGTACTGCTTTCCAACACGAATGCGGCCCACTGGGGCCGTCCCGACATCTCCGGCGCCCTCGCCGGCCAGTTCGACCTGGCGTTCCTGTCCTATCGCACCGGCATCCTGAAGCCGGACCGGGCAGCATTCGCGCAGGTGGCCGGCGCCTGCCGCTGCGCGCCGGGCGAGCTCCTGTTCTTCGACGACAACCCGGGCAACATCGCCGCCGCCCGGGACTTCGGGATGCGCGCCCACCTCGTGAAGGGGCCGGCGGAGGCCCGCGCGGTGCTGGACGCCGTGCTGCGCAGCAGCGACCGGGGCGCAGGCTGAACGCCGAAGCGGCCGACGCCGGCAACGCACGCCCGTCGCCGCAGGCCGCGGCCGCACTCGCGCAGGAAAGTCAGGAAAGGCGAGCCGGCTGCGGCGCCGCGGTGCGCCGGCCGTTGCGGAAAAAGCCGGGCACGCTGTAGCGCCCGACGCGGTCCAGCGCGTACTCGACGCCGCCCGCGATCGCCCGGGCCGCGGCCAGCCCGCTCCGTACCGCGGGGCCGATCCCCTCACCCATGTCGACGGAGGCGAGCCCGATCGCGTCGCCGACGATGAAGGCGTTGCCCGAGCGGATGGTCTTCGCCTGGCCGCGCAGGTAATAGCTGTAGCCGCTCGGCTCCCAGTCGTGGCCGCGCACCAGGTTCTCGCGGTCCAGCCGCTCGATGAAACGCTGCCAATACTCCCGGATGCGGGCGCCTTTCGCCTTGATGCTGTCGGCCTTGCCGCCGAGGCCGACGTTCAGGTAGCCGTTCGCCTTGGGAACGTACCACGCGTACCCGGGCAGGCCGTTTTCAAAGAACCAGAGGCGGCACTCGCCGTCCTGCCAGTCGTAGGGAAACTCCTGCTCGAACGTCGCGATCTGCAGGCCGCTTGCACGCGGCGTCGACTCGGAGAACAGCCGCCGGTACACCGGGCAGCGCGTGCCGCCGGCGCCGACCAGCCAGCGGCAGGCGAATTCGCCGTCGATCACGTAGCCGTCGTCACGCGGCTCGATGTCTTTCACCTTGTGCTGTACCACGCGCGCGCCCGAGCGCCGGAGCAGCCAGTCGTCGAATTCGTAACGGCGGATGGAATGCTGCACGGTACGCTTGCGGAAGCGCACGCCCCGCCAGTTGAACTCGAGCCGTTCGAAGGACAGCAGCCGGTGCGGGTAGCGCGCGAGATCGATCTCGAGATCATCGACGACCTGCGGCGTCACCCAGCCCGCGCACAGCTTCGTCCGCGGGAACTCGGCGAGGTCCAGCACCAGCACGTCCAGCCCCGCCTGTTTCAGCTTCCAGGCACAGGTGGAGCCGGCGGGGCCGCCGCCGACGACGATTGCGTCCGCCTGCTGCATGGCCGGTACTCCGGTTACTCGCCGCCCGCGGCGCCGCCGGCCGGGACCGGCTCGACGCCGTACTGGTGGTGCCGCGTCCAGGGCACGTCGTTGTTCCCGTGCGGCGCGAACACCACCTGGTAGAGCTGCAGCGTGCCGTAGCGGAACGCGGCCGAAGACCCGGCCAGGTACAGCCGCCACGTGCGCACGAACTCTTCGTCGTAAAGCTGGCGGACCTTGTCGCTCACGCGCTCGAAATTCTGCAGCCAGGCGCGGCAGGTGCGCCCGTAATGCAGCCTCAGGTTCTCGACGTCCAGCACGGAAAGCCGGAACGGCTCGAACACGCCGGCCATCTCGCCCAGGCTCGGAATGTGCCCGCCCGGGAAGATGCGCTTCGCGATCCAGGGATCCGGCGGCCGCGGATTGCTGCGGCCGATCGAGTGCACGAGCCCGATGCCGTCGGGCTTCAGGCAGCGGGTGATCACCGAGCCGAGCGTGCGGTAGTTGCGCAGCCCGACGTGCTCGAGCATCCCGACGGAAACGAACACGTCGTAGTGGCCGACGATATTGCGGTAGTCGTCTTCGATGAAGGTCACGCGGTCGGAGAGGTTGCGCGCCTGGGCCTGCTCGCGCGCGTAACGGACCTGCTCATGCGAATTGTTGTAGGCCGTCACGGTCACGCCGTAGTGCTCGGCCATGTGCATTGCGAGAGCGCCCCAGCCGCACCCCGCCTCGACCACGGTCTGGCCGGGCTTGAGGCGCAGCTTGCGGCAGACGTGATCGAGCTTGGCGAGCTGCGCCTCCTCGAGCGTCGCGCCGGGATGCTCGTAATAGGCGCAGGTGTAGACCATGCGCTCGTCGAGCCACAGACGATAGAAGTCGTTGCCGAGGTCGTAGTGGCGGTGCACGTTGTCCTTCGAGCGGGACAGCGTGTTCGAGCGCAGCGCCGCGAGATACGAGCCGAGCTTCTCCAGGCGGTAGCGGCCGGCCGCGCGACGGGAAATGGCCGAGGACGCCTCGCAGACGAAATCGTAGAAATCGCCGTGTACCTCGACCAGGCCCTTGACATAGCCCTCGCCGAAAGCCATCGATGGCGAGCGGAGCAACCCGAGGAAAACGGATCGATCGCGGATTTCCAGCCGTGCGATCGGCGCACTCTCGGAGAAGCAGTACTCGTTGCCGTTCCACAGCTTGAGCGAGATCCGCGGATTGCCCGCGAGCGCGAGGCACCAGCGGGCCAGCGTACGCTCGAATCCGGCGTCGTAAGTCTGCTGTTTGGCATCGGCTTTCACGATCTCACCTCACTGGCAATGCGCAAAGGTCCTTCTGACCATTTCAATTGCATCGAGTACGGCGTCCTGTCTCGCACTGGCAGGCAACGTTCCGCCAAGAACCTGCTGGGGAATGTGGCGGTGCGCCACAGGCGAAGCGTGTCCAGTTTCGCATCGGCCCGGCGAAGGGACAAGCCTGCCGGCCGCGGCCGGCGCCCCGGTGAGATTCCTGCGACGGCCGGCGTGCCGCCCGCATGGCGGCACGGCCGGCCGCCCCGGGTCAGGCCCGCGCCTTGAGCGAGTCGCGAATCTCGGTCAGCAGCTGCACTTCGGCCGACGGCTTCGGCGGCTCGGACGGCTTCTCCTCCGCCTTGCGCTGCAGGCGGTTCATGGCCCGGATCAGCAGGAAAATCGCGAAGGCGACAATGATGAAGTTGATGACGGCGTTGATGAACAGGCCGTAGTTGAGCGTCGCAGCTCCGGCCGCCTGGGCGGCACTCAACGACGGGTAATCGGTGCCGGTCAGGTTCAGGTACAGCTGGCTGAAATCCACCCTGCCCGTCAAAAGCCCGAGCGGCGGCATGATGACGTCGTTGACCATCGAATTGACGATCTTGCCGAACGCCGCACCGATGATGATGCCCACCGCCATGTCGACGACGTTGCCGCGCAGTGCGAATTCCTTGAACTCTTTCAGCATGGTTGTTTTTCCTCGTTGCCGCTGCCGGCGCGCAGCGCGCCGCGCCCCGGCGCCATCTTACCGCACGGCCACTGCACACCCCGCCTCCCCCACTGCCCGTCCTGCAGTCTCCCGGCCCGCAGGAGCACGCATCCCACACGACCGAAGACACGCCACTGCTCCGTAGGAGCCCGCCATGCGGGCGACAGAACAAAGGCACATACAAGAAACGAAGGCACGTTCAGCTGGTGGCCGGGGATCGCCCGCATGGCGGGCTCCTACGGGTGCCTTCGTTCGGTCGCCCGCATGGCGGG
>CAZBGV010000196.1:0-3176 GCA_964491485.1 uncultured Woeseiaceae bacterium
ACGCGCAGCTTGCCCTCGGGCGGGTAGTGCTCCGAATCGCTCTTGATCGGCACGACGTAGACGGTGTCCGGCTCGTGCGCGTGCACGTCGATGGGAAAGCCGAAGTCACTCGGCAAATCGCCGCTCACTTCCGTCCACGAGTCGCCGCCGTCGTCCGAGCGCATCACGTCCCAATGCTTCTGCATGAAGAGCACGTCGGGCCGCGACGGATGCATCGCAATGCGGTGCACGCAGTGGCCCACCTCCGCGGTCGGGTCCGGCATGAAGTTGGAGACGAGGCCCTTGTTCACCGGCTGCCAGCTGCGCCCGCCATCGCCGGTGCGGAACGCGCCCGCCGCCGAGATCGCCGTGAACAGGCGCTCGGGATTGTCGCGGTCGATGAGGATGGTGTGCAGGCACATACCGCCGGCGCCGGGCTGCCAGCGCGGCCCGGACTCATGGCCGCGCAGGCCGGCCAGCTCCTGCCAGGACCTGCCGCCGTTCGTGGAGCGGAAGAGCGCAGCGTCCTCGACGCCGGCGTAGACGAGATCGGGGTCCGACGGCGAGGGCTCGAGGTGCCAGACGCGCGCGAACTCCCACGGGTGCTGCGTGCCGTCGTACCACTGGTGTGTCGTGAGCGGCCTGCCCGTTTCCGCGGAGGTGTCGTAGGCGAACTTGTTGCTCTCGCCGCGCGGCATGCCGGGAATGCCGCCGTCGTCCTCCGCCGGGGGATCGTCCGCCGAGGCCGGCTGCTCCCAGGTTTTCCCGCCGTCGCTGGAACGCTGGATGATCTGCCCGAACCAGCTGCTCGACTGCGACGCGTAGATACGGTCGGGATCCGCCGGCGAGCCCTTCATGTGATAGACCTCCCAGCCGGCGAAATGCGGCCCTGCGACCGACCATTTCTGCCGCTTGCCGTCCGACGTGAGAATGAACGCGCCCTTGCGGGTGCCCACCAGAACCCGGATTGCCGTCATCACCTTTCTCCTCTGTCGAGGACCTGAGGTCCGCTCATGCCCGTGGTCGTTCGGGGGCGCCCGGGATCGACAACGTCATTCGCCTTCGCGCGCCAGCCGCTCCTCGAGTCGCCTTTCGTTGCCTGCCGCATACGCTTGGCAGCCGGGCTCACCGCTCAGCGCACCGTTCAGCAGCCGCGCGCGCATGCCGCTGGCCGAAGGGTGGGGGGTCAGCAGGATCGCACACTCGAGCCCGGCGATGCGCTCGAGGCTCGACCTGAAGGCGGCGACCAGGGCCGGGTGATCTCTGAAGCGGTACTCGTCGCTGCTGACCGCGCTCAGGCTGTCGGCATACACGATCGCCTTGCAGGCGTCGTTCTCGCAGGAGGTCCATTGCCAGCTCAGCGCACCGGCCGTGTGTCCGGGAGTCGCGATGGCAGTGAGCGCGAGATTGCCGAGCTCGACGACCTGCCCGTCATGCACCGCTCCATCCACGCGCGCAGGCGGAAAATCGGCGATGACGCCGTACTGCGGGTCGTCCGCCGCGGCCGCGCCGCCGGCCAGCACCGCTGCCGCTGCGGGCGAGGCCAGCAGCCGGGCGCCCGTCCGCCGCTGCAGCTCGGCCAGGCCGCCGACGTGGTCGTTGTGCTCGTGGCTGTGGAGCAGCAGCTTCACGTCCGCCGGCCGGAACCCGAGCGCCTCGATGTTGCGAACGATCGCCGGGGCGGCGGTCGCCGGGCCGCCGTCGATCAGGATGTGGCCCTCGTTGCCGGTGACGAGGATCGCGGAGATCCCGCACGTGCCGACGTACCAGGTATTGCCGTAAACATTGAACGGCGGACCGGGCTTGTCCCACTCGTCCCACTCGTCGCACTGTGCAGCCCATTGTGGCTGCGCATCGACCGTGGGCGCTGCCGCGTGCGCCGCGAGGGGAACGGTGCATGCCGCTGCGATCGCCAGCGCGGCGAGCGCCCCCGGCATTTCGCCCGGGCGTGATCGGAGACCGGGGCACCTGGCGTTCGGCACGGGTGAGAGTTCCCTAGCTCCCGACGTAACGGGCGTAGACACTGCGCGCCGCAGCCGGTTCCGAAGTGCCCTTGACGATGGCCCGCCCGTCTCCGAACACCGTGAGCTCGTAGGGTCGGCCGTTCTCTTCGAACGCCGCCCGCACGAGGTAGTCGTTCACCTTCACCTGCCCGTGCGCCCGCAGGCGGTCCGCGACGGTCGCGAGATCGAGCGCGCCCGCTGCCTGGCGGTGCGTCAGCTGGACCGCGTCCCGTCCGCAAAGGGTGACCGCGCTCGAGCCGGCCTTGCCGTCCAGGAACTCGAACTCGCGCCGCTTGCAGCAGGGACAGTCGCCGCGCTCGCGCGCACCGGCCACCTTGAGGGAAAGGAGCGTGTTGGCCGCGAGATCCGCGTTGAGCAGCGCGGGAGAGACCTGCGCATAGTTGCCGGTCAGGATTTTCAGCGCCTCCGCCGCTTCGAACGAGGCGATCAGGGTCACGAGCGGTCCCAGCACGCCGACCGTGTCGCAGCTCGGCAGCGTGCCCGGTGCCGGCGCGTCCTCGAACAGGCAGCGCAGGCAGGGACTTGCCCGGGACGTCTCTCCGCGCTCCCACTCGGCCGCGCCGTCCTCGGTGTGCGGCAGGATCGTGAAAGCCGCGCCGGTGGTGCCGACGGCCGCGCCGTACACGTAGGGCACGGCGTGCTTCACGGCGAAATCGTTGGCGAGATAGCGGGTCTCGAAGTTGTCGAGGCCGTCGACGAGGACGTCGGCGCTTTCGGCGTAGCGCTCGATGTTGCGGTGATTCAGGTCGTCGACGATCGGGACCACTTCGACGCCGGAGTTGATGCGCGCGAGCTTGCGCTTCGCGGCTTCGGCCTTGGGCAGGGCTTCGGCCACGTCCTGCTCGTCGAACAGCACCTGCCGTTGCAGGTTGGTGAGCTCGACGTAATCCCGGTCGACGAGGATGAGCTTGCCGACGCCTGCGCGCACCAACAGGTCCGCGGCGGCGCTGCCGAGCGCCCCGCAGCCGAGCATCAGCACGGTCGAGGAGAGCAGGCGCCGCTGGCCTTCCTCGCCGAAACCCGGAAGGAGCGCCTGGCGGTGGTAGCGTTGCAGGTCGTGGTGCATGGCCGTTTGCGGCCGATCATACACGGCCGCCTGTCACAGGGTCGTTCGGCGCGCGGCGATTTCGACGCCGCGCGGCCGTGGCGCGGGGAGGGTGTCCCCGGTGCGTC
>CAZBGV010000196.1:3276-5766 GCA_964491485.1 uncultured Woeseiaceae bacterium
GTCCCCGGTGCGTCAGGTCTGCGACTGGAGGTAGTTCTCGAGCCCGATCCGGTCGATGAGCTGGAGCTGGGTCTCCAGCCAGTCGATGTGCTCCTCCTCGGATTTCAGGATGCGCTCGAAGAGGTCCCGCGTGACGTAGTCCTTGCGCGCCTCGCAAAAGGCAATCGCCGCCTGCAGGTCGTCGCGGGCGTCCATCTCGAGATCGAGATCGGCCTGGAGGCGCTCCGGCACGTCCTCGCCGATGTGCAGCTTGCCGAGGTCCTGCAGGTTCGGCAGCCCTTCGAGGAACAGGATGCGCTCGATCACCGAGTCCGCGTGCTTCATCTCGTCGATCGACTCCTCGTACTCGCGGTCGCCGAGCTTGTGGAAGCCCTCGTTCTTCAGCATCCGCGAATGCAGGAAGTACTGGTTGATCGCGGTCAGCTCGTTCTTCAGCACGCGATTCAGGTGATCGATGATGGTGGTATCGCCCTTCATTGGTTTTTCCTGGTCGGCACGGGGAAACGGGAGCCACACATCATAAGACCCGGGGCGCGCGAGGCAAGGAAAATGACCCGGAACGATAATGAGTTGCATTCCACGTCCGGCAGTCGCTGCCAGGCGGCGCGCTCTGCACTCACGCCTGGCGCGGGTCCGCAGAGCGTTCCGGAGAACGGGAGGCGGCGGAGATCACGCCGCGGTGGGGATGTAGAGCTTCGGTCCCGGACGGCCGGAGGAGGCAGCGGGTTCTTCGAGGATGGCTTCGACCGTGGCGGTGCAGGTGCCGCAGCCGGTCGCGACGCCCAGCGCTTCGCGCAGGTCCTCCAGCGTGTCGAGGCCCTCGCTCCTGGCGCGGCGGATCTGTTTGTCCGTGACGGCGTTGCAGATGCAGACGTACATGGTGGTCGAGTGACTCGGTCCCGATTGGTAAATGCGATTCAATCCTGAATGAGAATGATTGTCAATGCGATTGCGTCTGCCGCCCGGGCGGGTGACGAATTTCCGCGCCCTGTCAGTTTTTTGCGACGCAGCAAATCCCTCGGCCGGCCAATGGCTTATGTAAAAAGCCCGGGAACCGGGGTACCTGCCTGTCCCCTGGGGGCGACAGCCGGCGGCCGCGGCGCGCCGGCCGATTCCATCGAAAGCGCTCCGAAGTCTTTGATCTGGCAACACTTCTCAACAATGGCACGGCAATTGCTTTGAACCCTCCCAATCGCTTTGGGGGTCAGGCGCGCCGGACCGGCGCAAACGAATCGAAGCGATCGATGGCCACGCAGGATCGGCCGGCAAGCCGCCGGACGGTCTCGTGCGTGCCGGGCAAAGCGGATCGGGCGCAGGCCCGGTCCGATTGTGAGCTGACAAGGGCAAACCCGCCGTAAGGCGGGGACGCAAAGCCACCGGTCTTCGGATTCTCGTCCAGGGGACAGCGGGGTTGCCAGGACAAAGAACGACGGCGAGCCGTGGTTCTTCCGCCGAAGGCGGTCTTCGTAACCCGGGGAATGAAGCGGTGTGGCGCGCGCAAGCGTGCGTCTCCGACTTTGGGGGTTGCCTGCCGAAAACCAGGAGAAAGGGCAGGATGAAAGTACACCGGATCGCATCACCCGTTTCGATCGTTCTGGCACTCGCACTCTCGATCGCGGCATGCTCATCCGGGTCCGGGGGACCCCCTGCCAACGTCGATGGCTCGAAGGCTCCTGTCGGGGACGGCGGATCGCAGGAGAGCGGATTACAGATCTTCATCACGAGCCCCGACGCCGAAGAGATCGACACCACGGACGACGCGATGGACATTGCCGGCAGTGCGAGCAGCGAGGCCGGCGTCAGCTCGGTGACCTGGAGCAGCGACAAGGGCGAATCGGGCACCGCGTCCGGCACCGACTCCTGGAGCATCGACCAGATCCCGCTCGCCATCGGCGCCAACAAGATCACCGTCACCGCCACGGACGCCGCAGGCGAGACCGTCAGCGATTTGATCGTCATCAATCGCGAGAGCTCCGGCACCGGCTCGACGACGCTGTCCTGGGATGCGCCTACCGCGCGCACCGACGGCACCGCGCTCACCGACCTTGCAGGCTACCGCATCCACTATGGCCGCATGTCCGGCGTCTACGACTACCAGATCGATCTCGACACGCCGGGCATCATGACCTATGTCGTCGAGGATCTCGTGCCGGGCGAGTGGTTCTTCACGGTGACGGCCTACGACAGCTCGGGTCTCGAGAGCGACTACTCGAACGAAGCCCACCGCGTCATCCCGTAACCCGCCGCCGCGCACCGTAGGAGCCCGCCACGCGGGCGACCGAACGAAGGCACTTCGCGTTCCGTGGCTCGCAGGCTTTGGGATCGCATCGTTCACGCACGTTCGGGTTTTGGTGGCGGAGCGCGGCTCCGCCCTTCTTGAGATCGTACCGTGCGCGAACGATGCTGACGGGCGAACGTGGCTTCGTTCTTTTCGGGTGCCTTCGTTTTTCGCCCGCATGGCGGGCTCCTACGGGGGCTGCGTTCGTCGAC
>CAZBGV010000197.1:0-5738 GCA_964491485.1 uncultured Woeseiaceae bacterium
CGCGACGCAACGTCCGAGCGCGAGCGGCTGCTCGAAGCCGAACGGGCGGCGCGCGCCGAGGCCGAGCGCGCCAACCGCGTCAAGGACGAGTTCGTGGCCATGGTCTCGCACGAGCTGCGCACGCCCTTGAACGCGATCCTCGGCTGGACGCAACTCATGATGCACAGCCCGTCCGACCCCGACATCGTCGCGCGGGGCCTCGACGTCATCTCGCGGAACACGCGCGTGCAGGCGCAGCTCGTTTCCGACCTGCTCGACGTGAGCCGCATCGTCTCCGGGAAGCTGCGCCTCACCATCGAGCGCGTCGAGCTGGTCTCGCTCGTCGGTGACGTGATCGAGACGGTGCAGCAGGCCGCGCGGGAGAAACGCCTCACGATTCAGCGCCCGCGGGAAGCCGCCGGGATCCCGATTGCCGGCGATCCGGCGCGCCTGCAGCAGATCGTCTGGAACCTGCTCTGGAACTCGATCAAGTTCACGCCGGAGGGCGGGAGCATCACCGTGAATGTGCGCTCTGCCGGAGGCAAGGCGGAGATTGCCGTGTCCGACACCGGCATCGGCATCCGCCCCGACCTCCTGCCGCACATTTTCGATCGCTTCAACCCGACGAGCCTGCTGAACACCCGCCGGGCGGGCGGCCTCGGACTCGGCCTCTCCATCGTGAAGCACCTCGTGGACCTGCACGGCGGCACGATCCGCGCGGAGAGCCCCGGAGAAGGCGAGGGCGCCACGTTCACGGTGACGTTGCCGTCCGGCGCGCCCGCCGGCGACGTGCAGAGCCCGGGCAGCGCACGCGGCGCCGCGCCGCGGCCGGGCGATGCGCTCAGCGAGCTGCGCATCCTCGTCGTGGAGGACGAGAAGGACACGCTCGATTTCCTCGTGCGCTTCCTCGCGGCGCAGGGCGCGCAGGTGGTGCCGGCGCGCAGCGCCGACGAGGCTCTCGCGCTGCTGCCGGATTCGGGGACGAACCTGCTGATCAGCGACATCGGGCTGCCCGGCATCGACGGCTACGAGCTCCTGCAGCGGATCCGCGAGTCCGACGGCGAGGCCTCCGGGATACCGGCCATCGCGCTGACGGCTTACGCGCGGGCGGAGGATCGCGCGCGCGCCTTCCGCTCCGGCTACCAGGGGCACCTCGCGAAGCCGGTGGATACGACGGACCTGCTCACGGCCATCGCGCAGGTCGCGCATCTCGCCGGGGCGGCGGACGACCAGGGCGGCGACTGAACGCGCCGCGCGGGCTCAGCCTTTCCGGGACTCCGTGCGCGGCAGGCCCAGGCCGGCGCGCCGCGCGGCGGAACGGCGCGCGAGCCGCGGGCGCACGAGGCGGCGCCAGGCGAGGGCGAGCCCGGTCCACACCATCACGGTGCTCGTGCCCGACACGATGCCGGCGACGGTCTGCCCGGCCCATCCCAGGGCTTCCCCCGTGTGCAGGAAGCGCAGCAGCGAGCGGGCGCGGCGCCCGGGCGTGCCGGCGAAGCGCTCGTCGGCAAGCACCTCGCCGGTGGCGCGGTCGAGCAGGAGCTCGTGGCGCAGCTGCGGCTGCCCGCCGGTGCCGCAATCGACGGCGACCTCGACCGTATCGTCACCCGCTGCCGGGAGCGCGAGCGTCAGCCGCTGCCAGCCGGGGACGGCCGCCGCCGCGCGTGCGGCGAGCTCCTCGAGCCCGTGCAGCCCGGCGGCGGAAGCCTCCTCGAGGGCTGGCGGCGGCGTGCCCGCGGCCGTGCCGCGCCGCGCCGGCGGCTCCTCGCCGAACACGCGGTACACCGCCGAGTTCGCCCAGTCGTAGTTGAATACGGTGGCGCTCGCCACGATCACGGCGAGCGGCAGCGCGCTCCAGATGCCGAACACGTGATGCCGGTTGTAGTCGCGCGCCTTGCCGGTGCCGGCTTTGGGATTGAGCCGGAAACGCACGTCGAGGGCGGCCCGGTTGAAGACCGGCGGCAGCCACAGGTACATCCCGCTCAGCACCAGGAACAGGAACGCGAGGTTGCAGGCGCCGGTCACGGCGCGCGCGAGCTCGCGATGCTCGCCCTCGACGTTGAACCAGCGGTGCCAGCCGCGCACCGCGTCGAAGAAGGCGTGCAGGCCGCCCTCGCCGTCGCCGACGATCAGGGCGGTGTACGGATCGACGAGACGCGTGTTGCCGCGGCCGGCCGAAAGCACGATCGGCGCGCGCGGGTGCGCGGGCAGCGTGACCGAGGTGGGTGCGAACGCGGGCTCCTGCCTTCTCGCGGCCTGCAGCAGCTCCGCCACGCCGAGGCGGCGCGCAGCGCCCGGCTCGCTCACGAGCTGCCGCTCCGCCCAGCCGAGCATCTGGCGCTCGTAGGTGAGCAGCACGCCCGTCGCCGACATCATCAGGATGACGAGGCCCGCGGTGACACCGCAGGCCAGGTGGGCCCAGAAGATCGCCTTGCGCAGCATCAGTGCCCTGCCCGGCAAGCTACGTCCGGGGAATTAACCTGACAGGACACTAAACGTTCGACCAGCGCCGCAGGAGGTTGTGGTACACGCCGGTGAGGGAGAGCACCTGCTCGTTGTCGCCGAGCTGCCGGCGGAGCCCGACGATCGCCATGTCGAGGTCGAACAGCAGCGCCCGCTGCGCGTCCCCGCGCACGAGGCTCTGGATCCAGAAGAAGGATGCGTAGCGCGCGCCGCGCGTCACCGGCAGCACGCGGTGCAGGCTGGTGCCGGGATAGAGCACGAGGTGGCCGGCCGCAAGCTTCACCTTGTGCGGGCCGTAAGTGTCGTCGATGACGAGCTCGCCGCCGTCGTACTCGTCCGGCTCGCTCAAAAACAGCGTGGCGGAGACATCCGTGCGCACGCGATGGCCGGTGCCCGGCACCGCGCGGATGGCGTTGTCCACGTGCGCACCGAAGGTCTGCCCCTCGCGATAGCAGTTGAAAAGCGGCGGGAACACGCGCGCAGGGAGCGCCGCCGCGTTGAAGAGGAGGCTCGCATCCAGCGCGTCGAGCACCTCGGCCCCGAGCTCCCGCGCCACGGCCGAATCCTGCGGGAGCTGGAGGTTGCGCTTCACGCCGGCGGACTGGAACCCGGCGGTGACACTGCCGTCGGCCCACTCCGCCGCCTCCAGGCGCGAACGGAAGGCGCGGACCCGGTCCGCGCTCAGCACCTCGGGAACGTGCAGCAGCATCGGGCGGCCGTGCTGCTCAGAACTCGACGGCCGCGGTGAGCACCGCGGAGCGCGCCGGGCCGAGAGCCGCGTAGTGGCTGCGGTACGGGCGCACGAAATACACCTCGTCCGTGACGTTGTCGACGTTCAGGCGCAGCGTGATCCGCTCGCTGACCGCGTACTCCGCCATCGCGTCGTAGCGGGTGTAGCTCGGCGCCCAGACGGTGTTCTCGGGGTCGCCATAGCGCAAGTCGACGTACGTCGCACCGGCGCCGAGTGACAGCGCATCCGTGAGCTGCCAGGTGGTCCACAGGTTGGCGCTGTGGCGCGGCGTGTTCGGGAACTCGTTGCCTTCGTTGGCGTCGATCGGCCCGTCGTCCACGATCTCGGAATCGAGGAAGGTGTAGCTTGCGTGCACCTGCCAGCTCTCCGTGAGCTCACCGAAGACGCCGATCTCGAACCCGTTCACTTCCTGCTCGCCGATCGTCTGCTCGCGGCCGTGGCGTCCCGGCTCGATGGCGACGCGGGCGTTCGTCTTCTCGGCCCGGAACAGCGCGGAAGTAAGGCCCAGCCTGCCGTCGAGCAGCTCCCATTTCGTGCCGAGCTCGTAGTTCCTGCTGCGTTCCGGCTCGAGATCGGCGTTTTCCGCGCCGATGTTCTCCGTGCCGTCGCCGAGCGTGTTGCCGGACGGCGTGGACGACGAGCCCGTGGACAGGTAGATGCTGCCGTTCCCGGCCGGCTGGTAGACGAGGCCGAGCTGGTGGTTCCAGAAGCTGCTGTCGTTCGTCGACCGCTCCGGCGCGTCGATCGGTCCCGCGAGCTGCCGGGTGCGGTAATCGTCGTAGCGCAGGCCGAGGTTCAGGGACCAGCGCTCGCCGAGCTGCAGCGTGTCGAAGGCGAACGCCGACCAGGTGTCGGTTTCGGCGATCGTCGCCTGGTCGGACGGCGTGATGGTGCCGGTCCACGGATCGTGCGGGTTCGGGTTCGCGAGCGTGGTGCAGTTGTAGTTGGAGGCCGCGCCGACCGCGCCCGGTGCGCTGCAGGAGCCCGACAAATCCTCGTTGGCGTTCGCTCCGAACAGTATCTCGACGTCGTAATTGCGGTTGCGCATGCGCTCGTTGCTGATCTCGAAGCCCGTGACGAAGCTGTGCGCGATGCCGCCGGTCTCGAAGCGGGCCGTGAGGTCCGTCAGATTCGCTTTCGTCGTCGTCTCCGAGTTGCGGCTCTTGGTATTGCGCAGCACGAAGCCGTTCGCGACGTTGGCGCGGCTGTCGTCGGGATTGGTGACGATGTAGTCGTTTGAGGTCTCGCCGTAGCGCGTGACGTTGCGCAGGCTCAGGCTGTCGGAGAAATCGTGGATCACTTCCAGCGTGCCGATGTCGGCGCCGGTCTTCTGGAAGTCGCGGTTCAGCAGGCCGTAGAAGTTGTCGCGATCGACGTCCACCGGTGGCCCCGCCGGCGCCGTGTTGTCGGCGTTACGGCCGTACGGGATGCTGTAGTCGGGGATGTCGTCCGTCCGGTACCAGTAGTAATCGGCGTTGACGCGCGTGGGGCGGCCGATGCCGAGCGAGAGCGACGGTGCGACGCCCCGGTGGTCGATCGATACGCCGTTGCGCCCCGGCACGTCGCCGTGGTGGCCGAGCAGGTTGAGGCGCAACGCGGCGCTGTCGGAGAGCGGGTGATTGGCGTCGAGCGTCGCGCGCAGGTACTCGTCGGTGCCGCTGCCCAGCGTGGTGCGCAGGAACTGCTCCGCCTCGGGCTTCTTGGTCACGAGGTTCACGGAGCCGCCCGCGGCGCCGCGTCCCGAGTACGCCGAGCCCGGTCCCTTCGTCACCTCGATCTGCTCGAGGGCGAAGATGTCGCGCGTCTGCGAGCCCGCGTCGCGGATGCCGTCGATGAAGACGTCGGCGCCGGCATCGAAGCCGCGGATCTTCAGGTTGTCGCCCGCGGGCTGGCCGCCCTCGCCGGCGTTGAAGGTCACGCCGGGCACGTTCTTCAGCGCTTCCACCAGCGAGGTGGCGCCCTGCTCCTCCGCGAGCTCGGCCGGAATGATCGAGACGGACTTCGGCGTCTCGATCAGGGGCGCGGTAAACCGGCGCGACTCCGAGCTCGCTTCGAACGGCCGGCCTTCGACGACGACCTGGTCCGGGACATCGGAGGGCGCATCGGCGAAGGCGGCCGGGGAGAGCGCGAGGCTGACCGCGGTAGCGAGCGCCGAGCGTCGGGCGACGGCCAGGGACAGCGGGGGGTTGCCGGGCATGGCAGGCGGGCTCCGTTCTTCTCGTTGTTGAGAATGATACTCATTCGCGCCGTAACGTCAATGAGAAGCATTCTCATCCGGTCCCCTGGCCCTGCCCCTGCCCGGCGCGCCCATGACGGCGCACCGTTCCGGTGTGCGCCCCGGCGTCCCGTAGGAGCCCGCCATGCGGGCGACGCGACGTTCAGGGTCGCCCGCGTGGCGGGCTCCTACGGGGCAGTGCTCAGTCGCGGCCCGGCCACCAGCGCAGGGCCAGCCGGGTGTAGCCCACCGGGTGGCGCGCGAACTCGAAGCGCTGGTGCTCGAGGTCGATGCTGAACCGCCGGTTGAAGCGCCAGGACAAACCGGCGC
>CAZBGV010000198.1:0-5668 GCA_964491485.1 uncultured Woeseiaceae bacterium
GTCACCACGGTGCGGTCTCCTGCCGAGCTCGGCAACACGATCAAGCAGCTGCTCGACGGCCGGTAGCCACCATGCACGCCGCGTCCGCCGGCGATCGAGCTGTTGCAGGAGCGCGCATGGCGCGCGACTTCACAAAGCCGATGCGGTCACGTAACGTGGCCGGTGCGGCATCCGGCGATCGGCGCAGCCCGACCGAAAAGGTCGCGCGCCGTGCACGCTCCTACGACAGGCGATGACCAAGAGCACTCTCACGCTGGCCCTTGCACAGGCCGACATGGTGGTCGGCGACGTCCCGGGCAACGCGGCAAAGATCATCGAATACGCCGAACGCGCGCGCGACGAGCTGCGCGCCGACCTGATCGCGTTCCCCGAGCTCAGCCTGAGCGGCTACCCGCCGGAGGACCTCCTGTTCCACTCGGGCCTCCGGCGGCGCATTGTCGATTCGCTGGAGTCGATCAGGAACGGCATCCGGGACATCGCCGTCCTGCTCGGCTATCCGGAATACGAGGGCGACAAGATCTACAACGCCTGTCTCGTCTGCCTGAACGGCAGGGTGCTCGCGCGCTATCGCAAGCACATGCTGCCGAACTACCGCGTGTTCGACGAGGAGCGTTACTTCACCGCCGGCAAGGATGCCGCCGTGTTCCTCCTGAACGGCATCCGCGTCGGCCTGCAGATCTGCGAGGACATCTGGCGGCCCGCGCCCATTGCCATGAGCCGCGCCGCAGGCGCCGAAGTGATCATCGCGATCAACGGCTCGCCGTATGGCCTGAACGCCCAGGAGACACGCGAGCGCGTGGCGCGCGCCCGCGTGTCCGAAGTGCGGGTGCCGATCGTGTACCTCAACGCCGTGGGCGGGCAGGACGAGCTCGTTTTCGACGGCGGCTCGTTCGCGATGGATGCGGAAGGCGAGATCACGTTCCGGGCAAAGCCGTTCCGGGAAGAGCTGCTGCGTGTCACGTTGCGCGCGCACCCCGCGGGCGTCGTCCCGGAGCCGTCCACGATCGAACCCTGGCTCGCCACCGAGGAGAGCGTGTACCAGGCGCTGGTGACCGGCACGCGCGATTACGTGCAGAAGAACAATTTCCCCGGCGTGGTCATCGGGCTGTCGGGCGGCATCGATTCCGCACTCGTGCTCACCCTGGCCTGCGACGCACTCGGCCCGGACCGCGTGCGCGCGGTCATGATGCCGTTCCGGTACACGAGCAACATCAGCCAGGAGGATGCCCGCAAGCAGGCAGAGATGCTGAACGTCCGCTACGACGTGCTGCCGATCGAGCCGATCTTCGACGCCACCGTGAAACAGCTGCGCAAGATCTTCGGCGACCGGGGCGAGGACGTGACCGAGGAGAACATCCAGGCCCGCTGCCGCGGCATGCTGCTCATGGCGATCTCGAACAAGACCGGCCGCATGCTGCTGTCCACCGGGAACAAGAGCGAAATGGCCGTGGGTTACGCCACGCTCTACGGCGACATGGCCGGTGGGTTCGCGCCGCTCAAGGACTGCAGCAAAACCCTCGTTTACCGGCTCGCGCGCTACCGCAACGGCATTTCACCGGCCATTCCCGAGCGCACGATCGAGCGGCCGCCCTCGGCCGAGCTGCGCCCGAACCAGCGCGACAGCGATACGCTGCCTCCGTATGACGTGCTCGATCCCATCCTCGCCGCGTTCATCGAGGAAGACCTGTCCGTCAACGAGATCACGCAGCGCGGCTTCGATCGCGAGACGGTCACGCGCGTGCTGGAGATGGTCAAGCGCAACGAGTATAAGCGGCGCCAGGCGGCGCCCGGCATCCGCATCAGCAGCCGCGCCTTCGGGCGCGACTGGCGCTACCCCATCACCTCGCGCTACACGTTCCCCGAACCCGCCTCCTGACCCCGATTTCACCCGTGGCGGTCGCGCGCGATGCGCGCTCCTGCGGGTCGTCCCGCAATTGTGCCTGCCTGCAGGAGCGCGCATTGCGCGCGACCGAACGAGGCCTTTTCAGCCGTGATGGTCGGGGAAGTTGCTCTCGAGCACCAGGCGCGTGTCCTGGGCGAGCTTCTGCATGCCGAGGCCCTCATAGGCCTCGATCATGATCTCCAGCGACTCCGGATTGCTGGTGGCGCCGTTGTATTCCTCGAGCGCGCCCTTCGCCCGGTTGAGCGCGGCCACGTAGGCGCCCCGCTCGAGGTAGAAGCGTGCGACGCTGTTCTCGTATGCCGCCAGCCGGTTCTTGAGGAACACCATGCGCTGGCGCGCGTCCTCGGCGTATTCGCTCGCCGGATAGCGTTCGACGAGCTGCTTGAACAGTGAGAACGCGAGCGCGCCGTCCTGGGGCGGGCGATTTTCCAGCCCCTTGTTGAACCAGTTCTCGAGGAAGCCGGGATCGTCGTTGAAATAATTGAGCGCCTTGATGTAGAGCGCGTAATCCACTTCCGGATGCGTCGGATTCTCGCGCATGAACTGGTCCGCGAGATCGATCGATTGCTCCGTGCGCCCGGACTTGTAGTAAGCGAACATCAGCTCGAGCTGGATCCGCCGCGACAGGTCGCTGAACGGAAACCGCGCCTGCAGCGCCTCGTAGATCGGGATCGCCCGGCGATAGTTCTGGCTCTGCATCGCGCGCTTCGCCGTCTGGTACGCTTCCGTCACGTCGCGGACGAGCCGGTCTTCCTCGGTGTCCGTGCCGGCACAGCCGGCGGCACCGATGACGAGCACCGCGGCAACGAGCGCGATGAGCGGGTTTGCGAATCTCACGGTTGAGCGGGCGCCAATGATCATGGAAAACCGGAACTTGCCTCGGGATGCGGGCGCGTGCCCCGCCCGGGAGTATACCGTAAACGGCGCGCATCCCCCGGCCCGGCCCGTGCGCCCGTGAGCGAGCGCCGCGAGCAGGTCGTGCCGCAGGAGCTCGCCGGCCAGCGGTTCGACAAGGCCCTGGCGCGGATGTTTCCGGAGTACTCGAGGAGCCGGCTCCAGGACTGGATCGGCCGCGGCCTGGTGACGGTCGACGGCCGCCAGCCGCGCCCGCGCGACGCCGTGCGCGGCGGCGAGCATGTGGTGCTCGAGCCACAGCAGGAGTCCGCCGTCGCGAGCGAGCCCGAGCCGATGCGGCTCGACATCGTGCTCGAGACCGACGATTTCCTCGTGGTCGACAAGCCGGCCGGGCTCGTCGTGCATCCGGGCGCCGGGAATCGCCAGGGGACGCTCATGAACGGCCTGCTGCACCACGCCCCGCAACTCGCCGCCCTCCCTCGCGCAGGGCTCGTGCACCGCCTCGACAAGGACACGAGCGGCGTGCTGCTCGTCGCGAAGACGCTGGAATCCTATACGCGGCTGGTGCGCCTGATGAGCGAGCGCGCCGTCTCGAGGCGCTACCTCGCGATCTGCAACGGCGTCCTGACCGGCGGGGGAACGATCGACGCACCGATCGGCCGCCACCCGGTCGACCGTTTGCGCATGGCGGTGCGCGAGGACGGCAAGCCTGCGGTCACGCACTACCGCGTGCTGCGCCGCTTCGCCGCGCACACTTATATAAGGGTCGAGCTCGAGAGCGGGCGCACGCACCAGATTCGCGTGCACTTCGCCTGGCGGGGACACCCGCTGCTCGGCGATCCGGTGTACGGACGACGCCTGGCTTTCCCGCCCGGCGCCGACGAGCGCGTGCGCAGCGCGATCGAAAATTTTCGCCGGCAGGCGCTGCACGCGGCTCGTCTCGAATTCGAGTACGCGGGCGGACCGGTGATCGTGGAAGCGCCGCTGCCTGCGGATTTCCGCGCGCTGCTGGACGCGCTGGAGAGCACGACGCAATGAGCGTGGCGTGGCTGCGGGCGGAATGGAATGCGCCGCCGACGGTCGTGGCCGGCACGACGCACCGTCGCGGCGGCGCCAGCCGGGGCGCCTGGGAGTCGCTGAACCTCGCGAGCCACGTCGGCGACGATCCGGCGGCGGTCGCGCAGAACCGGCGGCGCTTTGCCCTCGCGTGCGGCCTGCCGTCCGAGCCGCCCTGGCTCGAACAGGTACACGGCACCCGGGTCGCGACTCCCGGGGACGCGGCGAGCGCTCCCGCGGACGCCCTGGTCACGGATCGCCCGGGTCTCGTCTGTGCCGTCCTGACCGCCGACTGCCTTCCGGTGGTGCTGGCTGCCGCCGACGGCAGCGAGGTCGGCGTGGCACACGCGGGCTGGCGCGGCCTCGCGGCCGGCGTCCTCGAAGCCACGGTGGCCCGGTTCGCCGCGCCACCCGGGGCGCTCGTCGCCTGGCTCGGCCCGGCGATCTCGCAGCCGGCCTTCGAGGTGGGCGACGAGGTGCGCCAGGCGTTCCTCGGGCCCGATCCGGGAGCGGACGGCTGCTTCGCCGCGAACGCCCGCGGGCGGTGGCAGGCCGACCTGTACGGGCTCGCGCGCCGGCGCCTCGCGCGGCTCGGGGTCGCGGACGTGAGCGGCGGCGGCCGCTGCACTTTCGGCGAGCCGGAGCTTTACTACTCCTACCGCCGCGACGGACCCTGCGGCCGCATGGCCACCTTCGTCTACCGCACCCCGACCGGCGCTTGAAATCGGGCCGTGAAGGCGCAATAAAGGCTGCAAATCCGCGGCTCTGCGGGAGCTCCCGAAGCCGGCTTTTTTGCGAGTCCCCGGGCCGGCTTGTTTGCGCTTCCGCAGCGCACGAAGCTTCACACAGGCGACTACCTCATGCGCATGGACAAACTGACGAGCAAGCTGCAGATGGCGCTGGCCGAGGCGCAGTCCCTCGCCGTCGGTCGCGACCACCAGTTCATCGAGCCCGTGCACCTCATGCTGGCCCTGCTGGACCAGCAGGGCTCGAGCGTCCGCGGCCTGCTTACGAAAGCCGGCGTCAACGTCAACCTGCTGCGTTCCCAGCTCGGCGAGGCGCTCGACCGCCTGCCCCAGGTGGAGGGTACCGGCGGCGAAGTGCACGTCAGCAACGACCTGACGCGGCTTTTGAACCTCACGGACAACCTCGCGCAGAAGCGCAACGACCAGTACATTTCGAGCGAGCTCGTCGTGCTGGCCGCGATGGACGACCGGTCCCCGCTCAAGCGCATCATGGAGCAGGCCGGCGCCGTGCGCGGCGCCATCGAGCGTGCGATCGACGACCTGCGCGGCGGCCAGCAGGTGACCGACCCGAGTGCCGAGGACACGCGCCAGGCTCTCGAGCGATACACCATCGATCTCACCGAGCGCGCGGAGCAGGGCAAGCTCGATCCGATCATCGGGCGCGACGACGAGATTCGCCGCACCATCCAGATCCTGCAGCGCCGTACCAAGAACAACCCCGTCCTGATCGGCGAGCCGGGCGTCGGCAAGACCGCCATCGTGGAAGGCCTCGCGCAGCGCATCGTGAACAACGAGGTGCCGGAAGGCCTGCGCGGCAAGCGCATCCTGTCGCTGGACATGGGCGCGCTCATCGCCGGCGCCAAGTTCCGCGGCGAATTCGAAGAAAGACTGAAAGCCGTGCTGAACGATCTCTCGAAGCAGGAAGGGCAGATCATCCTGTTCATCGACGAGCTCCACACCGTGGTCGGCGCCGGCAAGGCCGAGGGCTCCATGGATGCCAGCAACATGCTGAAGCCCGCGCTCGCCCGCGGTGAGCTGCACTGCATCGGCGCGACCACGCTGGACGAGTACCGCACGGACATCGAGAAGGACGCCGCACTGGAACGCC
>CAZBGV010000199.1:0-1897 GCA_964491485.1 uncultured Woeseiaceae bacterium
GTGACGTCGTCCGGCACGCGCATGCCGCGCTCGTAGTATTCCTGCACTTCCTTGTAGAGGGCCCAGACCTGCGGCACCTCGGCGGCATCACGGCCGGTGACGTCCTCGACGATCGCGCGCTGGTCGGCGACGATGCGCTCGAGGAGCGCCACGTTCGTCTCCTCCGACATCGCCTCGTCGCCGTCGCCGCGCATGCCGATGGTGACGATCTTCTCGTAATCCCTGACGCGCTCGAGGCCGCTGCGCCAGAACTCTCGCAACATTTCGGCGTTCTTCGAGTAATCCCACGGGCCTTCGCCGTAGCGCCGCCATTCGTCGTGCGCGCGCGTCATCGGCTCGTGATGCGAGGTGCCCATGACGACGCCGTACTCGTCCGCGAGCTTCGCGTTCAGCGGATCGTCGTCGATGAACGCGCTGCCCCACATCGCCGGCCACAGGTAATTGCCGCGCAGGCGCAGGAGGAGCTCGAAGACGTGAGCGTAGAAGTCGTGGTTGAAGCCGCCGAACTTCTCCTGCGCCCAGCCGGAGAGCGCCGGCGCCTCGTCGTTCAGGAAGATGCCGCGGTACTTCACGGCCGGCCCATCGTCGAGGCGGCGTCCCGGCAGGACGTACAGCGCGTCGCGCTGCACCACCGGCACGTCCGCCCACCAGTACCAGGGCGAGACGCCGATCTGTTCGGAAAGATCGTAGATGCCGTAGATCGTGCCGCGCGGATCGCTGCCCGCGATCACCAGCGCGCGTTCGATCCCCGGCAGCGGCGTGTCGATCACCTCGGAGACATACGCCTCCCAGCGCCCCTCGATCGCAGCGACGTCGAGCTTGCCCGCACGCACGAGCTCGTCGACGATCGCGCTCCTCCCGAGCGTCCCTACGATGATCGCGATCTCGTGGGAGCCCGCCATGCGGGCGACGAAATCGCCGGCGTCGCTGACCTCGGCCTGCGCCCCGGTGACGCGCTCGATGTCCGCCCGCAGGTCCCCCATCGCGCGCCGTACACCCGGGTGATCCCCCGCATCGACGACCAGCGTCGCCGCTGTGCCCTCCGCCACCAAGGGCAAAGCCCCCGCCTGCGCCTCGAACGCGACGTACGACGGATCGCCAACTGCCGCGAGCACAGGCCCGGCCAGCAGCAGCAGCGCCAGCGGCCAAACCCGGCACCACCGCAACGCCGCGGCGCGTGAGCCGCGCCCGCCACCCGCGCGCCTGTTCAGGGCTGCGCCACCGAAAGGCCCAGCGCGAGGTCGAGCTCGAGTCCGGCACCGGCCCAGCTGAACTGCACGGGCATCCCGAGCTGCGCCGGGAAGGTCAGGCCCTTGGCCGGGATGGAAAACCAGGCGCCGTCGTTCGTTTTCTCGAACAGGCGGGGCGCGGCGGCGAGCAGGCAGCACGCCAGCGCGGCGTTCATTCGCCGATGTCCTCGTTCCAGAGGGATGGGTTCTCTGCAATAAACTCCTGCATCAGCCGGAAGCACTCCGCGTCGTCGAGCACGTCGAGGCGTACGCCGCGCGAGCGCACGTAATCCTCGGGACCGCGGAACGTGCGGTTCTCGCCGACGACGACGTGCGGAATGCCGTACAGGAGCACCGCCCCGCTGCACATGTCGCACGGCGAGAGCGTCGAGAACAGGACGGCACGGCGGTACGCGGAGGCCGGCAGCCGGCCCGCGTTCTCGAGGCAGTCCATCTCCGCGTGCAGCACGGCGCTGCCTTTCTGCACGCGGCGATTGTGGCCGCGGCCCGCGACTTTGCCGTCGATGACGAGCACGGAGCCGATGGGAATGCCGCCCTCCGCGCGCCCGGCGCGCGCCTCGGCGAGCGCTTCCGCCATGTACCGCTCGAGCTGTGGTTTGTGCATGTCTCACCCCCGTCCGTAGGAGCCCGCCATGCGGGCGACAGAA
>CAZBGV010000199.1:1997-5662 GCA_964491485.1 uncultured Woeseiaceae bacterium
AGCCCGCCATGCGGGCGACAGAAGCAGCTTGCACGCCCGATCAGGATCGCTGGTCGCCCGCATGGCGGGCTCCTACGGGATCGCAGTCACCCGCATGGCGGGCTCCTACTACACTGGAGCTTAACCCAACGGTGCCTCCGGGATTAACATCGGGGTATCCCCATGAATCTCGCGAACTTCATCGAGCGGCTGCCCAAGGCCGAGCTGCACCTGCACATCGAGGGCACTCTCGAGCCGGACCTCATGCTCGAGCTCGCCGAGCGCAACGGCATCGAGCTGCCCTACGCGGGCGTCGAAGAGATCCGAGCGGCCTACGACTTCACGGACCTGCAATCCTTCCTCGACATCTACTATGCCGGCGCGCGCGTGCTCTGCACGGAGCAGGATTTTCACGACCTGACTTTCGCCTACCTGCGGCGTGCCCACTACGACCACGTGCGCCACGTCGAGATCTTCTTCGACCCGCAGACCCACACCGAAAGGGGCATCGCTTTCCAGGCTGTAGTCGACGGCATCCACGCCGCGCTCGAGCGCGGCAAGGCGGAGCTCGGCATCAGCTACCGGCTGATCCTCTGCTTCCTCCGGCACCTGAGCGCCGCGGACGCGATGGCCACGCTCGAAGCCGCGCTGCCGCACGGCGACCGCATCCATGCCGTCGGGCTCGATTCGTCGGAGGTCGGCCACCCGCCGTCCAGGTTCACGGAAGTGTTCGCGCGCGCCCGCGCGGAAGGCTTTCCCGCGGTCGCCCACGCGGGCGAGGAAGGGCCGCCGGAGTACATCCGCGAGGCGCTGGACCTGCTGAAAGCCCGGCGCATCGATCATGGCGTGCGCTGCCTCGAGGACCCGGCCCTCGTGGAGCGGCTGGTGCGCGAGCAGGTGCCCCTCACGGTCTGCCCGCTGTCGAACGTGAAGCTCAAGGTGTTCAAGGCGCTGGACGAGCACAACCTCGCCCGGCTGCTGGCCGCGGGGCTCTGCGTCACGATCAACTCCGACGACCCCGCGTATTTCGGCGGCTACGTCGGCGAGAATTTCCGCCAGACCGCACAGGCGCTGGGACTGACCGCCGAGGACGTGGCGCGGCTCGCCCGCAACAGCTTCACGGCCAGCTTCCTCGACGAGACGATGAAACGACGGCTCGTCGCGGAGGTCGATGCTCTCACGCCCGGGCTTTCCATGGCCGGCGAGACCGCGACGGGGAGCGTTCCCCAGGGAGGATGATCATGCGTTACATGCTCTTCTGCTGCATCGACGAGGTTCATTGGGACAGCCTGAGCCAGCAGGAACGCGACGACGTGATGGCCGATTACGAGGCCTGGATCGGCCGCCTCGAAGCTTCCGGCCAGCACGTCATGTCCGCGCGCCTGCAGCCGGTGGCGAACGCCGCCACGGTGCGTTCGAACGGCGTGCGCTTCCGCGTCGTCGACGGTCCGTTCGCCGAGACCAAGGAGCAGATCGGCGGCTTCCACCTCGTCGAGGCGGAGAGCCGGGAGGACGCCCTCGCGCTGGCGCAGGGCATCCCGACGCTGCGGGTCGGCGGCACGATCGAGGTGCGGGCGCTGCGCCCGGAATACGCGTGATCTAGAACGTCAGCCACGCGATCGCGGCCAGCAGCGACGCGAAATAGCAGGCGGCCAGCACGAGCACGCCCGGCTCCAGTTCCTGCGCCATCTCTTCGCCGTTCATCGTTCGCTCCGTCGTTCGGGTCTATCCGTCGGGTAGTCGAACGCGGGGCGGCGGATTCGACAGCGCCGCAACCCGGCAGCAGCCCTGCGAGGTTGCCGCTCTTTTCAACCCACCGGCGTCCGGCTCGCGTCCCTCATTGCGGCTCTTCTCAAGGCAGCCTTCCGGATAGGCCTCGCGCGCTGGGCGGACGCAGCTGCTGGACGGCGGGCTCGGCAGCGTGCGCGAGACGAGCGGCACGGCGTTCATCACGTTCGGCCTCGCCTGGGGCGTCAACGAAGGCCTTCTCCCCGCGGTGCATTACGGGCCGCTCGTCGAGCGCGGCTGGCAGGCGCTCGTCGATGTGGTCGATGCGGACGGACGGCTCGGGTGGGTGCAGCAGGTCGGGAACGCGCCGGAAGAAGTGCGCGCAACCGACACGCAGCTCTACGGCACCGGCGCCTTCCTGCTCGCCGCGTCGGAGATCCTGAAGCGGTAGGGCCGGGCGGCGTCCTCGGCGGCGTAGTCCACGCCGATGCGCGGCCCGACGACGATGGCCGCGTCCGCGACGGCGATGCCCTGATCCTCGATCCAGATCGAGTCGCCGAGCAGGCTCTTGCCGGTGAGCCGCGTCGTGATGCCGAGCGCCTGCGCGATGGAGCCCGGGCCGGCCATGAACCCCTTGTCCCCCGCGGCGCGGCGGCGGCGGCGCTCCATGAGCCGCACGCCCTCGAGCGGGCGCCCGGCACGGACCAGGATCGCATGCGGCGTCCCCGCCGGCCCCGAGACGACGTTGAAGAGATGATGGATGCCGTAGCACAGGTACACGTACGCGACGCCGCCCGGGCCGAACATCGGCTCGGTCCTCCGCGTGCGCCGCCCGCCGAAAGCATGACTCGCGCGATCGCCGACCCCGGCATAGGCCTCGGTCTCGGTGATCACCGCTTTCGTCACCGCGCCGTTCACGCGCGTGCACAATACCTTGCCGAGCAACTCCCGGCTCACGCGCACGACGTCCGCGCGCTGGTAGAACTCTGCCGCCAGCTTCATGGGAACGCCCGCCGCCCTTCCGGCGACCGGGACCCTCGTCCTCTTGTAGCGGGTTTTCTCCCTGCGGCGAATCGACGCGTCGTCAGTCACTGCCCCTCTCGCTGTGCGCGGCCCTGAACCGTGCCTGCAATGAAACCCGATTTTGCGGTGAGTGTCTCCGGTCCGGCGGGATTTCCGGCCGCGGTGCCCGCTGCAATCGGCGGCCCGGCCGTTCCTTCCGCTTCCGTTGCCGGACCGTTGCGGCGGGCGGTGGCGAAGCCGGCGGCGAGCGAAACGGCCGCGAGCGTCCAGACGACGACGGCGCCGGTCGGCAGGTCGAAGAGCGCCGAAAGCACGATGCCCGCGAGATAGGAGACGCCCCCTATCGTATAGCTCGCCGCAAGGCGGCGGCCGCGCTGCCAGCGGAAGGTCGCGAGCGCCGGGATGATGAGGCTCGCGAACACGAGATAGACGCCGACGATCTGCACCGAGGCCGTCACCGCGATCGCGAACGTGACGTAAAAGCCGAAGCGCCCGATCTTCTCCCGCCAGAGGAACCACACCAGCAGGATCACGCCGTACAGCAGCGCGACCGGCGCGAGCGAGCCCCACGTCGACCACAGGATCTGGCCGACGAGCAGGTCCTTCAGGTGCTCGCTGCCGTGCGGGTTGTTGGCGAGCAGCAGGATGCCGCCGGTCGCCGCGAGGATGAAGAAGATGCCGATCAGCGCCTCCTGCGTCGCGGGCCAGCGCTTCTCCGTCCAGTTGAGGACGGCGGCCGCCGCCAGCGCCGCGCTCACGGCGGCGCCCTGCACCTCGAAACCCGTCGGATCCCAGCCGAAGCCGTGCGCGGCGACCACGCCGAGGCCCGCGATCTGCGCAATCGCGAGATCGATGAAGATGATGCCGCGCTTCAGCACTTCCTGCCCGAGAGGCACGTGCGTCGCGAGCACCAGCAGGCCGGCGGCGAGCGCCGG
>CAZBGV010000200.1:0-5659 GCA_964491485.1 uncultured Woeseiaceae bacterium
CCGAGCACCGCGGTGTCGTCGAGCTCCGTCCGCCGGTCGATCTCCTGCTGCTTGACCGCTGCCATGATCATCCGCACGACCTTGAGCCGGTCGCGGTCACCGGCCTTCATGGCCTCTTTCATGTCGGTCTGGATCCGGCCTTTCAGCGACATGGCGCCTGGCCTCGTGCGCGGCGGCGGGGCAGGGCGGCGATCAGTAGAGCCGCTTGCGCCGGGACGCCTCGCGCGACATGCGCTTCAGGTGCCGCTTGATGGCGGCCGCCTTCTTCCGCTTGCGCTCCTGCGTCGGCTTCTCGTAGAACTCGCGGCGGCGCAGCTCGGTCAGCACGCCGGCTTTCTCGCAGGCACGCTTGAAGCGCCGCAACGCGGCATCGAAATACTCGTTCTCTTTTATGCGAACACTCGGCATACGAAAATCGGTTTCCTCGCTATGGGTGTGGCGGTCGCTTCCCGCCGTGGCCGGAACCATGAAGCACCGCCCCGTTTTCGGGGCGGAACAGGACCGCCCATTATAAGGGCGCGGCACAGCCATTTAAAGTGGAACCGGGTATCATGAGGCCGCCATGCAGGTCCTCGGAGTGGAAACGAGTTGTGACGAGACGGGCGCGGCCCTGTACGACCCGCAGCGGGGGCTGCTCGCCAACCGCCTGCACAGCCAGGTCGACCTGCACGCCCGCTACGGCGGCGTGGTTCCGGAGATCGCCTCCCGCGACCACCTGCGGCGGCTGCTGCCGCTGGTCGACGAGGTGCTCGAGGCGGCCGGCACGGCGCGCCCGGATGCCGTCGCGTGCACCGCGGGGCCCGGTCTCGTCGGCGCGCTGATGGTCGGCAGCGGCCTCGCCAACGGGCTCGCCCTCGCCTGGGGCTGCCCGATCGTTCCCGTCCACCACATGGAGGGGCACCTGCTCGCGCCGCTGCTCGAGCCCGAGCCGCCGGCGTTCCCGTTCCTCGCGCTCCTCGTCTCCGGCGGACACACGCTGCTGGTCGGCGTCGACGGCCTCGGCCGGTACCGGCTGCTCGGCACCACGCTCGACGACGCCGTGGGCGAAGCGTTCGACAAGTCGGCGAAGAGCCTGGGCCTGCCCTATCCCGGCGGGCCGGCCCTCGCCCGGCTCGCGGCCGAAGGCGACGAGCGGGCCTTCGATTTCCCGCGGCCCATGGTGAACCGGCCGGGTTTCGATTTCAGCTTCAGCGGATTGAAGACCGCCGTGCTGCTCGCGGTGCGCCGGGCCGAGGCGGCGGGCGAGCTCGAGGCGCGGCGCGCGGATCTCGCCGCGTCGTTCCAGCGCGCCGCCGTGGATACGCTCGTCCTGCGCACGCTCAAAGCGGCCCGCGCCGAACGCGCCCGGCGCATCGTGGTCGCGGGCGGCGTGGGGGCGAACGCGCTGCTGCGCGCCGAGCTTGCCGCGCGCTTCGACGGTCGCGTCTGCTATCCGCGCCCGGAATTCTGCACCGACAACGCGGCCATGATCGCGCTCACCGGCGCGCTGCGGCTGGCGGACGCCGCGGCGCCCGGCACCATCCTCGCGCGGGCGCGCTGGCCGCTCGACACGCTGCGGCCGCCCGGCGAGCGGAGCGAGGCGGCATGAGCCTGGGCGCGGACGGCGATTTCGTGTTCCTGCGCGGTCTCGAGATCGACGCCGTGATCGGGATCTGGGAGTGGGAGCGCAGGATCCGCCAGAAGGTCGTCATCGATCTCGAGATGGGCGTCGACATCCCGCGGGCCGCGGCCGCCGATCGCATCGAGGACACGCTGAATTACAAGTCGGTCGCCAAACGCGTGCAGGAATTCGTCGCCGCGTCGAGCTTCCAGCTCGTCGAGACCCTCGCCGAGCGGATCGCGGAGCTCGTGCTCGCGGAATTCGACGTGCCGTGGCTGCGCATCACCGTGAACAAGCCCGGCGCCATCCGCGGCGCCCGCGACGTCGGCGTGTGCATACGGCGCAGCCGGGCGGAGAGCGGCGCATGACGCAGGTCTTCCTGGGGCTGGGCAGCAACATCCAGCCGGAGCGGCATCTCGAGCTGGGCGTCGCGGAGCTGCGGCGGCGCTATGGCCCGCTGGCGCTGTCGCCGGTGTACCGCGGTCCGGCGATCGGGTTTGCCGGGCCCGATTTCCTGAACATGGTCGCGCGCGTCGAGACGAAGCAGTCGCCGCGGGCCATCCTCGCGGATCTCGAGCGCATTCACCGGCTGGCGCGGCGCACGCGCGAGGGCAACGGGTTCCACTCGCGCACGCTCGACATCGACCTCCTGCTTTACGACGGGCTGATCCTGAACGAGCCGGATCTCGAGCTGCCGCGCGCCGACGTCCTCGAGTACGCCTTCGTGCTGCGCCCGCTGGCGGAGCTCGCGCCTTCGCTCAGGCACCCCGTGACCGGCCGGACGCTCGCGGAGCACTGGCGCGAGCTCGCGCCCGGCACGCCGCCGCTCGCGCGGGTGGAGCTCGATTTCGCCGAGGCGCCCGTCACCAGCCGAGACTGCGGCCGCCGTCCACCGGGATGACCTGCCCGGTCACGTAACGCGCGCGCGTGACGAGCCAGAGCAGCGCGTCCGCGACATCGTCCGGCGCGCCGGGGCGGGCGAGCGGCACCCGCTCCAGGATGTCGCGCTTCACGCTTTCCGTCATGCCGCTCGGCCACAGGATGGCGCCGGGCGCGATGCCGTTCACGCGCACCTGCGGCGCCATCTCCTTCGCGAGCGCGCGGGTCAGCATGGCGAGGCCGGCCTTCGCGGCGCCGTACACGCTGTGGTCGCGCAGCGGCCGGCGCGCGTGGATGTCCACCATGTTCACGATGGTGCCGCCGGCCGCCCGCAGGTGCGGCCACGCCGCCTGCGACAGGAACAGCGGCGCCTTCAGGTTGCTGCCGACGAGGTCGTCCCACTGCGCGGCGGTGATCGTGCCGAGCGGCGTCGGGTAGAAGGTGGACGCGTTGTTCACGAGCACGTCGAGGCGCCCCGACCACGCCACGACGGCCTGCACGAGGGTTTCGATCTCGTCCAGGCGCGCGAGGTCCGCGCGGAACACGGCGGCGGAGCCCGGACGCTCCGCTTCGAGCCCGGCCGCGAGCTCGCGGGCTTCGTGCTCCGAGCCGCGGTAGTGGATCGCGACGTCGGCACCCGCTTCGTGCAGGCGGCGCGCGAGCACGGCGCCGACGCGCCGTGCCGCCCCCGTCACGAGGGCGCAGCGGCCTGCGAGTGGTGTCGGTTCGAGCGGAGCCAAGGTCCGTTCTCCTGGCATCGGGTGGGGCGGTTTCGCGGATGGCAATCGCCCGCGGCGCGCAATACAGTGACTCGATTATTCGGCCGCCACAGGGACCGCGCAAGAAGAAGCATGCGAGCCTGCCGTTCTGCAAATTCCGCCCTCCACGTCACCCCGCCTGCGTGGCACGGGGCACCCGGGTGACGCGCGAGGCCGAAGCACTCCGCGCGCGCGGATTGCCCGTTCCCGATGCCCTGAGCCTCGCGCACAGCGAACGGGTCGCCGCGCACCTGCGCGCCGCGATGGCCGCGGCCGGCGGCAGCCTGAGCTTCGCGGAGTTCATGCAGATTGCCCTGTACGCGCCGGGGCTCGGTTACTACGCGGCGGGCGCGACGAAGCTCGGGCCGGCCGGCGACTTCGTGACCGCACCCGAGATCTCGCCCGTGTTCGGGCGGGTGCTCGCGGGCCAGGCGGCGCGGGTGCTCGCCGATCTGCCGGAAAGGCACGTGCTCGAGCTCGGCGCCGGCAGCGGCGCGCTGGCCGTGCACGTGCTCGAGGCGCTCGCCGGGCACGGGCTCACGCCGGCGCGCTATTCGATCCTCGAGGTGTCGGCGGATCTGCGCGAACGGCAGGAAGCCCTGCTGCGCCGCGAGCGCCCCCAGGATCTCGCGCGCGTGGAATGGCTGAGCGCGCTGCCCGAGCGCTTCACCGGCGTGGTGCTCGCGAACGAAGTCGCGGACGCGCTGCCGGTGGAACGCTTCCGCAGGGCAGCCGACGGGGTGCGGCAGTGCCGCGTGCGGGCGGAAGGCGACGGGTTCGCCTGGTGCGACGGGCCGGCGCCGGGTTTCCTCGCCGCTGCCGTGCGCCGGATCGAGGCGGCGCTCGACGCGCCGCTGCCTGCGGGCTACGTCTCGGAGGTGGCGACCGCGCTGCCCGCGTGGATCGGCGAGCTGGCCGGATGCCTCGCCCGAGGATTCGTGTTCCTGTTCGACTACGGCGTATCGCGCCGCGAGTATTACGCGCCCGACCGCGACGGCGGCTGGCTGCGCTGCCATTTCCGGCACCGCGCGCACGCGGATCCGCTGATCCTGCCCGGCATCCAGGACATCACGGCGTGGGTCGACTTCACGGCCGTGGCGGAGGCCGCGTCCGCGGCGGGGCTGGACATCGCGGGCTACGTCACGCAGGCTCACTTCCTCCTGCACGGTGGGGTTACCCGGGAGCTCGAGGATCTGTCCGGAATGCCGACTGCCGCACGCACGGAGCTCGCCCGGCAGGTGAAAATGCTGATGCTGCCCGGCGAGATGGGCGAGCACTTCAAGTGCATGGGGCTGCGCCGGGGGGACATCGCCACACCGGAGGCGTTCACCGCCGATCGCGCTCACGCCCTGTGAATAGCAACAAGAGCTGATGGTGTCCTGTCCCGTAAATATGTTGGATAAGTCGCGCGCGGATTTTTGTGGCTGGCCAGGCGCGCCGACGAGGCATATCGGGCATATGGCGAGGAGGCGCAACGCCGCCAGCCGCGAAAAGACGCCGCGACTTATCCGACATATTTGCGGGACAGGACACCAGGGAACGCACGTTTGAGCTGGATTCACGTGATCGTCCTTGCCGTCGTGCAGGGGCTGACCGAGATATTGCCGATCTCGAGCTCGGGGCACCTCGTGCTCGTGCCGAGCGTCATGGAGTGGAATGACCAGGGGCTCGCGTTCGACGTCTCGGTGCACTTCGGCACGTTCGTCGCGATCTGCCTGTACTTCCGCGACGACGTCGCGCGCATCGTTGACGGCGGCCTGCAGGTGGTGATGCGCCGGCCGGCGTCGGGCGAATCGCGCCTCGCGCTCGCGATCGGGCTCGGCACGCTGCCGGCGGCAGTGGCGGGGCTCCTCTTCGCCGGCTGGATCGAGGACAACCTCCGCGACCCGCGCGTGGTCGCCGCGACGCTTGCGGGCTACGGCGTGCTGCTCGCGGCGGCGGACCGCTTCGGACCCCGCCGGCGCGCGATGCGCGACCTCCGGCTCGTCGACGCGCTGACGATCGGCGCGGCGCAGGCGCTCGCCCTCATACCGGGCACGTCGCGCTCCGGCGTCACCATCACCGCCGGCCTGGCGCTCGGGCTGACGCGCCACGATGCCGCGCGCTTTTCCTTCCTGCTGTCCGCACCGGTCGTCCTGCTCGCGACGCTGTACGAGGCGCTCATGATTTTCGTCGAGGGCCACACGGTGATGCTGGGTGCGCTGGCCGGCGGCGCGCTGGTCTCGGCGGTCGTCGCCTTCCTCACGATCGGCTTCTTCATGCGTTTCGTGCAGGCGATCGGCCTGGTGCCGTTCGCGATCTACCGCATCCTGCTCGCGGCGGTGATCCTGTTCGTCGTGGTGTAGGAGCCCGCCATGCGGGCGACCCGATGATCGTGATCGCCCGCGCATGGCGGGCCATCGTGATCGCCCGCATGGCGGGC
>CAZBGV010000201.1:0-5536 GCA_964491485.1 uncultured Woeseiaceae bacterium
GCGGGCTCCTACGGGTGGCTGCTCCGGTCGCCCGCGTGGCGGGCTCCTACGGGAGGGGGCGGTCGGTGACGTGCGAGCGGCCGCGGAACAGCGCGATGGTTTCGCCGCTCTGGCTCGCGACGATCACGTCGTACACGCCGGTGCGCCGGCCGCGGTGACGCTCGCTGGCGAGGGCGGTGAGGCGGTCGCCGGCTTTCGCGGGACGCAGGAAGTCGATCGACGCGCCCGCGGCGACGGTCACCTTGCCGTAGGCGTTGCAGGCGAAGGCGAAGGCGGTGTCGGCGAGCGTGAAGAGGTAGCCGCCGTGGCAGACGTCATGGCCGTTCACCATGTCCGGCCTGATTTCCATCGTGGCGCGTACCTCGCCGGGTGCGAGGACTTCGATGGCGATGCCGAGCGCCTGCGCCGCAACGTCTTTCGAGAACATCGCCGCGGCGCAGCGGCGGGCGGTTTCGAGCTCGTTCATGGGAATCTCCTCAGGCACTGTCAAGCCCGCCGAAGCGTGCGTAGAAGTCCGGCGCCGGCGGAGGCAGCGGCCCTTCGGCCGTTTCCATCGTCGCGCTCAGGTACTCGTCGGCGGCCGCGTGCACGCGCCGGTACAGGTTGCGGCAGAGCTGGTAGGCCGGGATGCCGTGCCAGTTCTTCGGTAACAGCTCGGCCGGCAGCAGCGGGTCGCGCAGCAGCACTTTGCGGTATTCCTGCACCAGCAGGGTACGCACCTGGAAGGCGGTCCGCGGATCGACCTGGCGCGTTTTGCGCGCCGCGGCGAACACCGGGCGGAAGCGCTCGAGAAAGGTGGCGTAGCGGGCCTCGATGTCGGCAAGATTCCAGCTCGCGTGCACGAGCGTGCGCAGCGCGCCGTTGGCGAGTCTCTCGCCGGTGCGCGCCTGCATCACGACGACGTCGTCCGCGACCCCCGCGCGGGCGAGCACCGCGGCGAGATCGGCGGGTTCCGCCGAAGGAAGCGCCATCACCTCGCCCGAGATGGGGCCGAAACCCAGCCACGAGAGCTCGCGGCGCAGCGCATCCCGGCGCTCGGACGGGACGCCCGCGAGCAGCACCAGGCACCACTCGCCGGACCACGCATGCCGCGGCTCGCCGTAGATGCGGTGCGTGGCTTCGCGGAAGCGCAGCACGCCGTCCTCGGTGAGGCGATAGAAGCTGCGGCGTCCCACCGGCTCCGACTCGAGCCAGCCGTCCTTCGCGAGCCGGAACACCGAGGTCCGGACGAGGCGCTCGCTGATCCCGAAATCCGCCAGCACCCGGATGAGGCTGCCGATCCAGGCGGTGCCGCCGCGCGGCGCGATCGCGTCGCCGTACAGGGTGATGATGAGCGAGCCCGCCCGCGGCAACGGCCGCGCGCGGAATTCCCTGACGAGAGCGCGGGCGGCGGCGGTCAGCGACATGGCGAGGGACGGGGCGCGCGCGGGCCGGCGCGGCCCGGCGCGAGCGGAATCACCCGGTGGTTGGCGGGACGGGACACTGGGGGCGGCGGACCGTTACAATGTGATACGTAATTTCCCGGATTATTCCATTTTCCGTATCCCGGAGGAAATCGCCCATGGCCAGCCCCCCATCGCCCGCGAAGCTCGCGAGCTTCGCGCAGAACGCCTGGGTCGAGGGCTCGGGCGACGGCGTGCCTCTCGCGAGCGCCGTGGACGGCAGCGTCGTCGCGCTCCTGACGAGCGCGGGCCTCGACTTCGCCGCGATGCTGGATTACGCGCGCCGGGTCGGCGGCCCGAACCTGCGCCGCTACACGTTTCACGAGCGTGCCCTCATGCTCAAGGCGCTGGCCCTGCACCTGGGCGAGCACAAGGCCGAGCTGTACGCGCTCTCGACGCGTACGGGCGCGACGAAGAAGGACAGCTGGATCGACATCGACGGCGGCATCGGCACCCTGTTCGTGTTCTCGAGCAAGGGAAGGCGCGAGATGCCGAACGCGCACGTCTATCTCGACGGCATGCCGGAGATGCTGTCGAAGCAGGGAACGTTCGTCGGCCAGCACATCTACACGCCGCGGCTCGGTGCGGCGGTCCACATCAACGCGTTCAACTTTCCCTGCTGGGGCATGCTCGAGAAGCTCGCGCCGGCCATCCTCGCGGGTGTGCCGGCGATCGTGAAGCCCGCCTCCACGACGGCGTATCTCGCGGAGCTCATGGTCCGGCGCATCGTCGAGTCCGGCATCCTGCCCGAAGGCGCCATCCAGCTCGTGTGCGGCAGCGTCGGCGACCTGTTCGAGCATCTCACCGACCAGGATACGATCGCTTTCACCGGCTCGAAGAGCACCGCGGTCGAGCTCCAGCAGCACCCGCGCGTGGTCGCCGAATCCGTGCGCTTCACCGCCGAGACGGACTCGATCAACGCTTCCATCCTCGCCCCGGACGCCGTGCCCGGGACGCCGGAGTTCGACTTCTTCGTCAAGGAAGTGAAGCGCGAGATGGTCGCCAAGGCCGGCCAGAAGTGCACGGCCATACGGCGCGTCATCGCCCCGGCGGCGGTCGCCGCCGACCTCGTCCGCACGCTCGCGGACGCGCTCGGCCGGGTACGGATCGGCAATCCGGAGAGCGACCAGGTCGACATGGGCGCGCTCGCGAGCCTGCAGCAGCGTTCGGAGGTGCGCGACCGGGTGGCGGATCTCGCGTCGGAGGCGGAAGTGGTCTACGGCAACCGCGACGACTTCGAGGTGGTGGACGCGAACGTGCGCAAGGGTGCGTTCTTCATGCCCACCCTGCTCCTGTGCGAGCGCCCGATCACGGCCCGGGCCGTGCACTCGGTCGAAGCCTTCGGCCCGGTAAGCACCGTGCTGCCGTACGAGAACCTCGATGAAGCGATCGAGCTGTCGCGGCTCGGTGCGGGGAGTCTCGTCGAATCCATTTTCACCAACGACGACGCGATCGCGCGCGAGCTCGTTCTCGGCACCGCGGCGCACCATGGCCGCATCCTCGTCATCAACCGTCACTGCGCCGCGGAGAGCACAGGCCACGGCTCGCCCCTGCCCCATCTCGTGCACGGCGGCCCGGGCCGTGCCGGCGGCGGCGAGGAGCTCGGCGGCGTGCGCGGCGTGCTGCATTACATGCAGCGCACCGCGGTGCAGGGCTCGCCGGAAACGCTGGCGCAGGCGACCGGGCGCTGGATCAGGGGCGCAAGGGAGCGCGATCCCGGCGTGCACCCGTTCCGCAAGACCTTCGAGCAGCTCGCGCTCGGCGACACCCTGCATTCGGAGCCACGCGTGATCACGCTCGATGACATCGAGCATTTCGCGAATTTCACCGGCGACCGCTTCTATGCGCACATGGACGAGGCCGCCGCGCAAAAGAACCCGTTCTTCGAGGGGCGCGTCGCGCACGGCTACCTGATCGTGTCGTTCGCCGCGGGGCTGTTCGTCGAGCCGGCACTCGGGCCGGTCCTCGCGAACTACGGGCTGGACGATTTGCGCTTCGCGAAGCCCGTGAACCCCGGCGATGCGCTCCGGGTGCGCCTCACCTGCAAGCAGAAGACGCTGCGCGAGGGCCAGGGGTACGGCGAGGTGCGCTGGGACACGGCGGTTACCAACCAGCACGGCGAGCTGGTCGCGTCCTACGACGTGCTCACGATGGTCGCCACCGACGCGGAGTGGGCGCGCATGCAGGGCGCCTGACAGGACCTTGAAAAGGTCCCCGGCCTTTCCCGACGTCGCGAGTCGGGACTCGCTCCCGACGACTCAGCGCGGCAGCTCGAAGCGGATCGCCGCGCCGCCGCCCGCGCGAGCCTCCGCCCAGATGCGCCCGCCGTGCGCCTCGACGATGGCCCGGCAGATGGACAGCCCGAGCCCGGCGCCGGTCTGGTCGCCGGTCCGCCCGCTCCAGAACGGCTCGAACACGCGCGGCAGGTCCTCCGGATCGATGCCCGGTCCCCTGTCCTCCACGGAGATCCGCGCGGCAGCGCCCGCTTGCTCGCCGCGCACGTTGATGACGCCGTCGCGGGATGTGAACTTGAGCGCGTTGCCGAGCAGGTTGGACAGCACCTGGGCGAGCCGTTGCGGATCGCCGCGGACGCGCAGCATCCCGGGGCGGGTCTCGCAGGTGAGCTCGACGCCGCGCTCGCGGGCCTGGGCCCCGAACAGCTCGATCGCGTCCCGGCACAGGGTGTCGAGATCGAGCGGCATGCGTTTGACGGCGGTATAGCCGGCTTCCAGCTTGGAGACGTCCAGCAGGTCGCGGATGAGGTGATCCATCGCGGCGGCGGAGCGCTCGATGACCCGGAGCTCGCGATCGTCGCGGCCGGCGGCGGCGAGCGCCTGCACGGTGAGCGAGATCGTGTTGAGCGGGCTGCGGAGATCGTGCGCCACGGCGGCCAGCATGCGGTCGCGCATGCGCGTGGCGCGCTCGGCGCGTTCACGCGCCTCGCGTTCCGCCGTGATGTCCTCGAGCGTGCCGACGTGGCCAACCAGCGTCCCGTCCACGTGAATGGGGGCGGCCCGGCCGCTGACCCAGACGACCTTGCCGTCGCGATGCCGGAACCGGTAGACCTCGGACCAGGTCTTTCCGGCCTTCGCTGCCGCGTACCAGGAGGTCGCCACCCGCTCCCGGTCCTCGGGATGCACGGCCTGCTCCCAGCCGGTGCCGAACGCCTCGCCGAGGCCGATGCCGTGCAGCTCGATGCACTTCGGGTTGTAGAAGATCGGGTTGCCGTCGCGGTCCATGATGTCGATGCCGAGCGGCGAGGCCTCGATGAGCGCCGCGAGACGCGCTTCCCGCTCGCGCACCGCGCGCTCGGCGCGGCGCCGCTCCGTCACGTCGCGATGCACGGTCATGTAGCCCGCGAGGCGGGCGCCGTCCTCGAAGAAGGCGCGGGCGTTGTACTCGATCTCCAGCGGCGTGCCGTCCTTGCGCTGCACGCGCGAGCTGCCGCTCAGCGTCTCCCCGCGCCGCAACCTCTCGAGCCGCTCCTCCCGCTCGCCGTGCAGGTCGCTGCTGCTCTGCGGCCGCAGGATCTCGTCGAACGTCCTGCCGAGCACCTCGCGCTCGCTCCAGCCGTAAGTTGTCTCCGCGCCGGAATTCCAATAGATGATCCGCTCCTCGACATCGACGGCGATGACGGCCTCCTGGGCGATGTCGAGGAGCGCCGCCTGCAACGCGGGCCGCTCACGGGTGTCCATGACCTTGAGTCTAGTAGGAAAACCGGCGCCCGCGGCGCGCGGCGGGGCGTCCCGTCAGTCCCGGAACGGGAGCGCCGTATCGAGCTTGATTTCCTTCAGCACGATGTTGGAGCGGACCTGCGAGACGCCGGGCAGCTTGAAGATGAAGTCGTCGAGAAAGCGGTTGTAGGCGTCCATGTCCTCGACGACCACCCGCAGGTGGAAATCGGCCTCGCCGCTGGTGGCGAAGCACTCCAGCACTTCCGGGTGGCGTGCGACCTCACGGATGAAGTGCTCCACGTTCTGCTCCTCGTGGCGCGCGAGGGACACGAGCGTCATGGACGAGAGCGAGAAGCCCGCCTTTTGCGCGTTCACCAGCGCGGCGTAACGCTCGATCACGCCCGCCTCCTCCAGCGCCTT
>CAZBGV010000202.1:0-5521 GCA_964491485.1 uncultured Woeseiaceae bacterium
GGTCGCCCGCGTGGCGGGCTCCTACGGGTGCACGGGGCACGTTCGGTCGCCCGCGTGGCGGGCTCCTACGACGTGAGCTCCGGCGGCAGCACGGCCTCGATGCGCCGGATGACGTCCAGCCGGTGCACGAGATCGCTGACGTAGTCGAGCCGGTCCGTGTCGAGGACCAGCACCTCGCTCATCCGGTAGTCGCCGATCCAGCGCTCGTACAGGCGCTCCAGGCGTTTCAGGTACGCGAGGGGTATCGCCTGCTCCATGGCGCGGCCGCGCAGCCGGATGCGCTTGCGCAGGGTGCGCATGGAGCAGCGCAGGTAGATCATGAGGTCGGGGGGACGGATCGCGCCCAGGATCGCTGAATAGAGCGCCCGGTAGGTCTCCCAGTCGCGGGCGTCGATGTGCCGCATCTCGTGCAACGCGGTCGCGAACACTTCCGCGTCCTCGAAGATGGTGCGATCGAGGACCGAGACACCGGGCGTGCGATCGAGCTCCTGGTGCAAGCGAAACTTGTTGCCCAGGAAATAGAGCTGGGAATGGAACGCCCAGCGGCGCATGTCGCGGTAGAAGTCCGGAAGATACGGGTTCTGCTCGTTCGGCTCGTAGAACGGCGAGATGGACCACGTGCGGCTCAGGAATTCGACGAGTGTCGACTTGCCGCTGCCCATGTTGCCGGCTATCGCAATGGTCTTGCGCATGCGCGCACATTATGGCCGATTAATCGCCGCTCCGGGTGCCGGGGAGCGTTTGACGGCGCGCGGCGTTCGCTGCAACATCGGCGCATGAACCAGGCAAAGCGCGTGCTCGCGGTCGTCGAGCCGGACATCATTCCCCAGGAAGTCGTTGCCCGGGCGGCCTGGCTGGCCGGGCTCAAGGGCGCGACGCTGGAGCTGCTCCTCTGCGACTCGGAGGTGGGACCACTCTCCGAAATTCCGTTCGTGTCGAACGAAGCGCGCGACATCGCCGTGCGTATCCGTGCCGCGCAGGAGGAGATGCTCGCGGAGCTTGCGGCGCCGGCGCGCGACCGCGGGCTGGAAGTCGCGACCGGCGTGCTGGACAAGCGGCCCATCGCGGACGGCATCGTGCACGTTGCGCTCGACCGCGACCCGCTGTTCGTCGTCAAGGGCACCCGTTACCAGAGCGACGCGCAGCGCGCGAGCCTGCTGGACACGGACTGGAGGCTCATCCGCAGCTGCCCCTATCCTTTGTGGCTGGTGAAGCCGCACGCGCTCGCGGAGCATCCGCGGATCGTGGCCGCGGTCGACCCGATGCACACGGCCGACGAGCGCGGCGTGCTCGACCGGCGCATCGTGGAGCAGGCGAAATCGCTGGCCGCGGATGCCGGCGGCGAGCTCCTCCTCCTGCACGCCTTCCAGGCGCTGCGCGGTATCGGGCACGCGGCAACGCGGACGTTCAAACCGATCCGGCTGCCCGCGGAAGAGATCAGCGAGCAGTTGGAGCGGGAGCATCGTGACCGGCTGCTCGCGCTCGCGGCAGAGCACGGCATCGACGAGCGCTCTGTGCACGTGCTGCCGGGCAGCCCGCTCGACATCCTGCCGTACGTGGCGCGCCAGGAACAAGCGGATGTGGTCGTGATGGGCGCGATCGCGCGCTCCGCCCGCTCGCCGGAGGTGCTCGGCAGCACCGCCGAGCGCGTGCTCGACCACCTGCCCTGCGACGTCCTGATCGTCCGCCCCTGATCACCGATCCGGCTCCGTAGGAGCCCGCCATGCGGGCGACCGGCTCCGTAGGAGCCCGCCATGCGGGCGACCGGATCGTTCAGTCGCCCGCATGGCGGGCTCCTACAGGCGGTCGTCTTCGAGGTGCAGGAAAAAGCTGTAATGCAGCGCGGTGTCCTCCAGGCTGCGGAAGCGCCCGGTCTTGCCGCTGTGGCCCGCCTGCATGTCGGTCTTGAGCAGCAGCAGGTTGTCATCCGTCTTGTGCTCGCGCAGCTTCGCGACCCACTTTGCGGGCTCCCAGTACTGGACCTGCGAATCGTGGAAGCCCGTCGTGACCAGCAGGTGCGGATACGCCTGCGCACGCACGTTGTCGTACGGCGAATACCGCAGCATGTACTCGTAAAACACCTTGTCCGCCGGGTTGCCCCACTCGTCGTACTCGAACGTCGTGAGCGGAATGCTCTCGTCCAGCATGGTCGTGACCACGTCCACGAACGGCACGCGCGTGGACACCCCGTGGTAGAGCTCCGGCGCCATGTTCACGACCGCGCCCATCAGCAGGCCGCCGGCGCTGCCGCCGTGCGCGTACAGGTGCGCGGGTGACGTATAGCCCTCTTCGACGAGGAACCGGCTCACGTCGATGAAATCGGTAAAGGTATTCATCTTGTTCAGCTGCCGGCCGGCGTAGTACCACTCCCGTCCGTACAGCGAGCTGCCGCGGACGTGCGCGATGGCGTAGATGAAGCCGCGATCGAGGAGGCTCAGCCGATCGGCGTCGAAATCGGGCTCGATCGTGATGCCGTAGGCGCCGTAGCCGTATTGCAGGAGCGGGTTTTGCCCGTCCTTGCGCATGCCCTTGCGGTACACCATCGACACCGGGATCTGCGTGCCGTCACGCGCCGTGGCATGGACGCGCTCCGTGCGGTAGCGCGTCTTGTCGTAGCCGCCCGGCACTTCCTCTTCCCGCAGCAGCGTGCGCTCGCGCGTTTCGAGATCGAAGTCGAAGGTGGATTCCGGGGTCGTCATCGACTCGTAGACGTAGCGCAGCGTCGTCGTGTCGTAGACGTAATTGTCGCTCGGGTACACCGTGTACGCGGGCTCGTCGAAAGCGAGCGTGTAACGCTCGCCGTGCGTGCGCGGCACGATCTCGATCTGGGCGAGGCCGTCCTCCATCGTATTCAGGACCAGGTAGTCCTTCAGCACCTCCAGCGATTCGATCAGCACGTTCCGGCGATGCGGCACCACGACTTTCCAGGCGCTCCTCGACGTGTCGTCGAGCAGTGCCTCGAAGACCTGGAAGTTCACGGCACCGTCGTTGCTCACGACGTAGAACCGGTCTCCGCCGTCGGTGACGAAGTACTCGTGATCGGCCGCACGCGGCAGGAACAGCTGCGGCGGCTGCAAAGGCGCATCCGTCGGCAGGTAACGGACCTCCGTCGAGTCCGTCTCGGCACTGACGAGGAAGAAAAAGCGGCCGGCGAGGGACTTTTCGATCCACAGCGAATTCGCTTCGTCGTCCTCCTGGTGGACCAGCGTATCCGCGGAGCCGCCGAGCACGTGTCTCCAGACCTGGAAGGAGCGCAACGTGTCCGGATCCTGGCGAGAGTACAGGAGCGTGCGATTGTCGGCCGCCCACTCGGCATTGCCGGTCACGTTCTCGATCACGTCGGGCAGCGGCTCGCCGGTTGCAAGGTCGAGAAAGTGCAGCGTGTAAAACCGCCGCCCCTGCGTGTCCACGCCGTACACGGCCTTGCTGTGATCGGGGCTGACCGTGAACCCGCGCACCGAATAAAAGTCGTAGCCCTCGGCACCGGCGTTCACGTCCAGCAGGATCTGCTCGGGTGCATCGAGGCTGCCCTTGCGGCGGCAGTAGAGCGGGTACTCCTTCCCTTCCTCGTAGCGATGGTAATAGAACCACTCGCCGTCGCGATACGGTACCGATTCGTCCACCTGCCTGATGCGCGACTCGAGCTCGGCAAGCACGGTATCGTAAAGGCCCCTCCAGGAGGACATCACGCGGTCTGCGTGGGCGTTCTCTGCTTCGAGATACGCGAGCACTTCCGGGTCCTCGCGTTCTCTCAGCCAGTAGTAATCGTCGATTCGGACCCGACCGTGGGCCTCGAGTCTCGTCGGTTGCTTTTTGGGCATTGCCTGCGACTGCTTTGCTGAACGCGCATTATCCGTGCTTTGCGCATCGCATCCAATCCTCGTGTCCTGTCCGCCGTTTCTCAAGCGCACGCCGGATGTGTTCTACTGGCGCGCGGTGACACGGGGGAGCTGGTGGGCGCACAAACGGGACTCGGGAGCGGCGGGCTCGTCCGCGGCATCGGCCTGGTCGGGGCCGGCCTCGTCGTGCTGAACTCCGTGGTCGGCGCCGGCATTTTCGCGTTGCCGGCGGCCATCGCGGCGCGCGCCGGCGTCCTGAGCCCGTGGCTCTTCCTCGGCTGCGGGCTGCTCGTCGTGACCATCGTGCTCGCCTGGTCGGAGCTCGCCAGCTACTTCCGCGACTCCGGCGGCCCCGTGCTGTACGCGAGCGCATTCGGCCCGCTCGCGGGATTCACGTCCGGCTGGATCTATTTCCTGAGCCGCATGACCGCCTTCGCCGCGAACACCGACGTGCTCGTAAGCTACCTGGCCGGCGTGTGGCGTCCGCTCGAGAACGGCCTCGGCCGCGGTGCCGCGATCGTCGCGGTCGGTGCCTGCCTGACTTTCGCCAACTACCTCGGCGTTCGTGAAGGCGTCCGCACCGTCGGGCTGCTCACCGTCCTGAAGCTCGCGCCGCTCGTGCTGCTGATCGTCCTCGGCTTGCCGCACGTGACGGGCGACGTCCTGTTCCCGCCCGTCCTGCCCCGGATCGACGACCTCGGTGGAACCACGCTGCTCCTGATCTACGCGTACGTCGGGTTCGAGGCGGTGACGATCACCGCGGGCGAGACGGCACGGCCGCGGCGCAACCTGCCGCGCGCCCTGCTCGCGACGGTGGCCGCGACGGCGGCGCTCTACGTCCTCATCGTGCTGGTGTACGTCGCGGTGCAACCCGACAGCGCGGCAAGCGACACGGCACTGATCGAGCTCGGGCGCGCGCTCGCCGGATCCACGGGTGCCGCGCTGATCACCGCGGCGGCGATCTTTTCGATCGGCGGCAATCTCGCGAGCAACATGCTGACGGTGCCGCGGCTCACCTATGCCCTCGCGGAACAGCGCCTGCTGCCCGCGTGGTTCGCGCGCGTGCATCCGCGCTATCGCACGCCCGGCAACTCGATCGTGTTCCTCGGCGTGCTCGCCACGGCGTTTGCGCTCACGAGCTCGTTCCTGTGGCTCGCGGCCGCGAGCTCGCTCACGCGGCTGATCGTGTACGCGCTCTGCATCGCCGCCCTGCCGGTGATCCGCCGGCGTGCCGATGCCGAGGCGCGCGCCCGGGCGTTTCGCCTCAAGGGCGGCTATGCCATCCCGGCGGTTGCACTCGCGATGTGCGCGTGGATGGCCGCACAGTCGGCCGGCGACGCCTGGCGGCTGACCGGCATCCTGCTGCTCGCCGGGCTGGGTCTCTACCTGCTCGCCGGCCGCGGCCGACGCCCGGCGTAGGAGCGCGCGTCGCGCGCGACTGCCGCGCGCCCACGCGTGAACGGACGCGAGAGCGCACCGGTCCTGGTCGCGCACGATGGCAGATAAATGCTCCTGCATGATCTGCATTCGCGCCGTCCCTGGCGCTTCGCGCTCCTGCGTCCCGCGTGCGGGCTAGTCGCCCGATGCGTCTTCTGCGTGCTCTCCCTTGCGCGCCGCCGCGATGGCTTCGAGGCGCGCCGCCTCGAATTCGTCGCCCGGGTTCCACTTCGGCATCTCGTCCG
>CAZBGV010000203.1:0-5521 GCA_964491485.1 uncultured Woeseiaceae bacterium
GGTGCGTGAGTTCGGCATGTCCGCCATCTCGAACGGCCTCGGGCTGCACGGCGGGTTGATCCCGTACTGCGGCACGTTCCTCACGTTCTCGGATTACGCGCGCAACGCGGTCCGCATGGCCGCGCTGATGCGCGCGGGGACGATCTTCGTCTACACCCACGATTCCATCGGACTCGGCGAGGACGGCCCCACGCACCAGCCGATCGAGCACCTGGCGAGCCTCCGGCTGATCCCGCACATGCACGTGTGGCGCCCCTGCGATGCGGTGGAGACCGCGGTCGCGTGGCGCAATGCGATCGAGCGCCGGGACGGACCCACGTGTCTTGCGCTCACGCGACAGGGCGTGCCGCACCAGGCGCGGACGCGCGAGCAGATCGCGGCCATCCGCCGCGGCGGCTACGTGCTGCGCGACGGGGAGGGCGAGCCGGAGCTCGTGCTGATCGCGACGGGCTCGGAGATCGCGCTGGCCGCGGGCGCCGCGGACGCGCTGGCGCGCGAAGGCCGGAGCGTCCGCGTCGTGTCGATGCCGTGCGTCGAGCTGTTCGACGCGCAGCCGGCCGACTGGCGCGAGTCCGTGCTGCCGGAGCGGCTCACCGCCCGCGTCGTCATCGAGGCCGGCGTCACGCAATGCTGGTGGCGCATCGCGGGTCCTGCCGGGCGCATCATCGGGATCGACCGTTTCGGGGAATCCGCCCCGGCGAAGACCTTGTTCGAGCATTTCGGGTTTACCGTGGACAACGTAGTGAAGGTGGCCAGGGAGGTTCTGGCCGACTAAGGAGAAAAGAGCAATGGCCATAAGGATCGGTATCAACGGGTACGGCCGCATCGGACGCAACGTGCTGCGAGCCCTGTACGAGAGCAACCGCACCTCCGAGCTTTCCATCGTCGCCGTGAACGACCTGGGCGACGCCAAAACGAACGCCCACCTCACGCAGCGGGACACCGCGCACGGGCGCTTCCCCGGGACCGTCTCCGTCGACGGCGATTACATGCTGGTCAACGGCGACAAGATCCGCGTGCTCGCGGAGCGCGATCCGGCGAAGCTGCCGTGGGGCGATCTCGGGGTCGACATCGTGATCGAGTCGACCGGCCTCTTTGCGTCGCGCGAGAAGGCATCGGCGCACCTGAAGGGCGGTGCGAAGAAGGTGCTCATCTCGGCGCCGGCCGGCAACGACGTGGACGCGACGATCGTGTACGGCGTCAACCACCAGGTGCTGCGCAAGGAGCACACGATCATCTCGAACGCGTCCTGCACCACGAACTGCCTGGCGCCGCTGGTCAAGCCGCTGCACGAGTCGATCGGCATCAAGCACGGGATCATGACCACCGTGCACGCCTACACCAACGACCAGGTCCTGACGGACGTCTTTCACAAGGACTTGCGGCGGGCGCGCGCGGCGGCAATGTCACAGATCCCGACCAAGACCGGCGCGGCCTCGGCGATCGGCCTCGTGCTGCCGGAGCTCGACGGGCGTCTCGACGGTTTCGCGATCCGCGTGCCGACGCTCAACGTCTCGGTGGTCGATCTCACGTTCGTCGCCGAGCGCTCGGCCAGCGTGGACGACATCAACGGCATCATGAAGGAGGCGAGCCAGGGCGAGCTCAAGGGCGTGCTCGACTACAACGACGAGCCGCTCGTGTCCATCGACTTCAACCACAATCCGGCGTCGTCGACCTTCGACGCGGGCCTCACCAAGGTGATCGGCGGCACGCTCGTCAAGGCGTTGGCCTGGTACGACAACGAGTGGGGCTTCTCAAACCGGCTGCTCGACACGGCGGTCGCCTTCGCCAACGCGCCCTGAGGGCCCGTAGGAGCGCGCATTGCGCGCGACCGGACGAGAAGCATGACGATCATCCGAATGCAAGACCTCGACCTCGCGGGCAAGCGCGTGCTCGTCCGCGAGGACCTGAACGTGCCGGTCGCGGACGGCCGCGTCACCAGCGACGCACGCATCCGGGCGGCCCTCCCCACGCTGCGGCGCCTGCTCGACGCGAATGCGGCCGTCATGGTGATGTCGCATCTCGGGCGCCCGAAGGAGGGCGAGCCCGCGGACGAGTTCTCGCTCGCGCCGGTCGCCGGCGAGCTCTCACGTGCGCTCGGCCGCGAGGTGCCGCTCGTGCGCGACTGGATCGACGGCGTGGAAGTGGCGCCGGGCGAGATCGTGCTGCTCGAGAACGTGCGCTTTCTCAAAGGAGAGAAAGCCTCCGACGAAGCGCTTTCCCGGCGCATGGCGGCGCTCTGCGACGTGTTCGTCATGGACGCGTTCGGCACGGCGCATCGCGCGCAGGCCAGCACGTACGGCGTAGCCCGGTACGCGCCCGTGGCCTGCGCGGGCCCGCTGCTCACGGCGGAGCTCGAAGCGCTCGGCCGCGCGCTCGACGATCCGGCGCGGCCCTTCGTCGCGGTGGTGGGCGGCTCGAAGGTCTCGACCAAGCTGACCGTGCTCGAGGCACTTGCGCAGAAAGTCGACACCCTGATCGTCGGCGGCGGCATCGCGAACACGTTCATTGCCGCCGCGGGCCACGAAGTCGGAAAGTCGCTGCACGAGCCGGACATGCTCGATATAGCGAAGCGGCTGGCGGCGAACAGCGCCGATCGGGCAGAGATTCCGCTGCCGGTCGACGTGGTGGTCGCGAAGGAGCTGTCGGCGCAGGCCCGTGGCGAGGTTCGCCCGATCGACGGGGTCGCGGCCGACGAGCTGATCCTCGACATCGGGCCGGCCTCGCGCGAGCAGTTTGCGGCCAGCCTGCGCAGCGCCGGCACGATCATCTGGAACGGCCCGGTCGGCGTCTTCGAGTACGACGCTTTCGGGGCCGGCACGCAGGCCGTGGCGGAGGCGATCGCCGCGAGCGATGCCTTCTCGTTGGCCGGCGGCGGCGACACGCTGGCGGCCATCGACAAGTACGGCGTGGCGGACGGCATTTCCTACATCTCGACCGGCGGCGGCGCCTTCCTGGAATTCGTCGAGGGCAAGACCCTGCCGGCCGTGGCCATGCTCGAGGAGCGCGGCCGCTGACCGGACCCCGGTCCGGGTTTATGTGAGCGGTAACATATGCCAGAATCCCGGCCCATGCCTCGCCGCACCAAGATCGTCGCGACCCTGGGTCCCGCCACCGACGACCCCGAACGCCTGACGCGCATGGTGCGCGCCGGACTCAACGTCGCGCGGATCAACTTCTCCCACGGCACGCAGGCCGACCAGCGCGGGCGGGTGGAAAAGCTGCGGCGCATCGGCGACAGCCTCGGCCGGGATCTCGGCGTGATGGGCGACCTGCAGGGGCCGAAGATCCGTATCCGGCGCTTCCGCGAAGGGCGCATCCTGCTCAAGGAAGGCGACCGGTTCTTCCTGGACTCCGCGCTGTCCGGCGCGGAAGGCACGCAGGAGGGCGTCGGCGTCGCCTATGCCGACCTGCATCGCGACGTGAAACCGGGCGACGTGATGCTGCTCGACGACGGGCAGCTCACGCTCAAGGTCGAGCGCGTGGACGGCACGCGCATTCACACCACGGTCCTGAGCGGCGGGCCGCTTTCCGACAACAAGGGTATCAACCGCCAGGGCGGCGGGCTGTCCGCCCCGGCGCTGACCGACAAGGACCGCGAAGACATCCGCCTCGCGGCCGAGCTCGAGATGGATTTCCTTGCCGTCTCCTTCGTGCGCTCGCCGCATGACGTGGAGGAGGCGCGCACGCTGCTGCGCGAGGCCGGCGGGCACGGGCTGATCGTGGCGAAGATCGAGCGTGCCGAGGCGGTGGAGAACATCGACGCCATCATCGACGTCGCGGACGTGGTCATGGTGGCGCGCGGGGACCTCGGCGTCGAGATGGGTTACGCCGAGCTGACCGGGCTGCAGAAGCAGATCATCCGGCGCACGCGCCGCAAGAACAAGGTCGTCATCACCGCCACGCAGATGATGGAATCGATGATCACGCATTCCATGCCGACCCGCGCCGAGGTGTCGGACGTCGCGAACGCCGTCATGGACGGCAGCGACGCGGTGATGCTGTCGGCCGAGACGGCCGTGGGCGAGTACCCCGTCGCGGTGATCGCGGCCGTGAGCGAGATCTGCACGGGCGCGGAGAAGTACTCACTGGCGCTCGGCCGCACCTCGCATCGGCTGGACGACCGCTTCCAGGCCGTCGACGAGGCGATCGCGATGGCCGTGATGTACACGGCCAACCACCTGCCGGTGAAGGCGATCATCGCCCTGACGGAGTCCGGCAACACCACGCTCTGGATGTCGCGCATCCGCTCGGACATCCCCATCTACGCGTTCACCCCGCACGCTTCGACGCGACGGCGGGTGACCCTCTACCGCGGCGTCACTCCCGTGCCGTTCCGCCGGGAGCACGCGGACATCAAGCAGCTCTACCAGGACGTCTTCACGACGCTGCTGTCGCGCAATCTCGTCGAGGTCGGCGACCGGGTGCTCCTCACCAAGGGCGAAATGGAAGGCGTTTCCGGCGGCACGAACGCCATGAAGATCCTGAGCGTCACCGCCGCCTAAAACCCGCGGCCGAGCCTGCCTGCAGGAGCGCGCCATGCGCGCGACTGAACCACCGCCCGGCGCGGCTTACCGCTGCGAATTCCTGAACTTCCCCTGCCTGCGCATTTCCTCGAAATGCCGCGCCAGCTGGTCCATCTCGTCGGCGGCCTGCAAGCGCTCCCGCAGCGTAAGCGACATCCAATGGCGCAGTTGCGCGCGGCGGCTGCCCTCCCAGGTAGTCAGGCTCCAATCGATACCTTGATCCGCTTCATCCGTCACGCCCGCTCTCCTGCAGGATCATGCGCAAGTGTTCGATGTCATCCAAATCCCTGGCGCGGTTGGCGGCCTCTTTCATTCGAATCAAGGTTGGAATCGATACGAAGCGTGCTGTCAGATCCGGCAATAGTTCGCCTTGCAGCGCGAGTGAGTGCTCGGTTTCGAACTCGAATGGCTCAAAAACGAACAGATCTATCGGTGTCTCGCGGTGCGCATCGCTAAAAAAGTTGAGCACCTTCATGTTCTTTTCGTCTATCCATGTCTGTCGCAAGTCCTCATCCGCGAATTGCTCGGCCGTTATGGGAACCGTCGCTCTATAACCGAGCGTCGCTAGCGCGTTGAAGGCCGCCAGAACGTTAGCGGCATCGAGCGCGATGACGATGTCGACGTCCTTCGTGAATCTGACATAGCCATGAGCGTTCACAGCAAGCCCGCCGGCGATCAGATAACGCACCTCGGCTGTGTTGAGAGTGCGCACAATTGCTTCGAAGCTTGCCAGTTTCATAGGTCGCTCAATCGTCGATCTCTGGACGAAAGAAGTGCCCTGAGGGCATGGGGCGCTTCAGCCGCGACTTTGATCCTGTTGTCACCTAAGAACGCATTCTAGCCTCTCAGGCCGCTACCGCCCAACCTTTGGAAGGTAGAAATCGCGCAGATCAACCCATACGGGCCGCCGAGGTGGACGCCGCACGATTACGCCACCTAACGGTTGCCATTTCATATAGTACTGGTTTCAATCCGCGCCCACCTCCGCGGAAGCG
>CAZBGV010000204.1:0-5521 GCA_964491485.1 uncultured Woeseiaceae bacterium
AGCCCGCCATGCGGGCGACCCGTTCATGTCGTGTGCGGTTCGCATCACGCCCACGGACCCACCTCCAGCCACGCCATGACGCCTTCGACCGCGATCCACACGAGGGTCAGCGGGATGAACACCTTCCACCCGAGCCGCATGATCTGGTCGTAGCGGTAGCGCGGAAAGGTCGCGCGGAACCAGAAGTAGGCAAACATGAAGAACGCGATCTTCGCCGCCAGCCAGAAGAAGCTCGGCTCGCGCAGCCAGCTGTCGCCCAGGAAGGCCCAGCCTTCGAACAGCGATGCCCAGCCGCCGAAGAAGAACACGGCGGTCAGCGCGGAGATCAGCACCATGTTCGCATATTCCGCGAGGAAAAAGATCGCGAACGCCACGCCGGAGTACTCCACGTGGAAGCCGGCGACGATCTCCGACTCGCCCTCGGCGACGTCGAACGGTGCGCGGTTCGTCTCCGCAACACCCGAGACGAAGTACACGATGAACAGCGGCAGAAGCGGCCAGATGAACCAGTCGCTCACACCTCCGGCCTGCGAGCGGACGATCTCGCCGAGGTTGAGGCTGCCGGCAGCCATAAGGACGCCGACGAGCGCGAACCCCATCGCGATCTCGTAAGCCACGATCTGCGCCGCCGAACGCATCGCACCGAGCAACGCGTACTTGGAGTTCGCGGCCCAGCCGGCCAGGATGACCCCGTAAACCCCCATCGACGTGAGCGACAGCACGTACAAAAGCCCCGCGTCGATGTCGGCGATGATGAAATTCTCCGACAGCGGCATCACGGCCCAGGTCGCGAGCGCCGGGATCAGGGACAGCAGCGGCGCGACGAGGAACAGGAAGCGGTTCGACTCCCGCGGAACGATCACTTCCTTGATGAGCAGCTTGAGCACGTCCGCGAACGGCTGCCCGAGACCGAGCGGGCCGACGCGGTTCGGCCCGACGCGGGCCTGCATGAAACCGATCACCTTGCGCTCGAAATAGGTGGCGAACGCGACGGTGAGGATCACGCCGACCGTGACGATCAGTATCTGGGTCGTCGAGATCGTGACGTTCTGCCAGGCCGCCGGCAGGGAGTCCCAGTAGCGGAGGATGAAATCCGGCACGAGAGTGCTCATGCGGCTTCACCCCTGCCGCGCCGCGCGGTCGGCGTGAGCTGCAGTGCCCGGGCGCGCCGCACCACCGCGTCGATCTCGTACATCGGCACGTCGAGCTCGTGCTCTGCCGGTAGGGCTGCCGGCGCGCGGCGCTCGACCGGGGCGCCGCCGCGGCGCGCGTTGTCGGGGTGCAGCCCGGCGACGCGGTCGAAGAGCTCGTCGCGGATCTCCTCGCTCGACTCGTACTCGAACCCTTGCGCATCGATCAGGTTGCCGAGCACGCGCAGCACTTTCCAGGCCGGCCGCGCCTCGCCCACCGGAGTCGCGACGCCGCCGAAGCTCTGCCAGCGCCCTTCGCAGTTCACGTAGGTGCCGGAGCTTTCCGCGAACGTGCCGATCGGCAGCAGCAGGTCGGCGCATTCCTCGAGCGAAGCAGACAGGTAAGGCGTGAGCGCGGCCACGAACGACTGCCGGGCGAGCTGCTGCACTGCCTGCGCGCCGCCGGCGAGGTCGCGGTCGGGCTCGATCCCGAGCAGGAGCAGCGCCCCGAGGTCGGCTTCGAGCATCGCGGCCGCGTCGCGCCCCGCACGCTCCCTCACGGCGCCCGCCGCGTCGCGATGCGGCAGCACGCCCGCGAGGTGTGCGCCCGCGGAGTTCGCACCTTCCGACAGGTAACCCAGGCGCGCGCCGGTGAGCTCGGCGATGGCCGCGCCGAGCGCGCGGATGGCCGCGAATTCCGGATGGCGGGCGGCCACCAGGCCGAGCAGCACGAGGCCGCCCTGCGCCTCGCGCAGGCGGCCGGCCACGCGCCGGTGCGCGTCTTCCGGCTGCGCGCCGCGGCACAGCGCTGCGGCATACGCCGGCACGGCCGCGTCCCCCGCGGCGGCAACCGCGAGCTTCGCGAGCTCGTCCACGAGCGCGGGGTTCTCGAGGTAGTCGGCGACGTCGAAGTAGTACGGGTAGCGGCGCCGGTCGACGAAAGCGACCGACGCGCCCTTCAGCGCCGCCTTGCGCACCCGATGCGCGAGCAGCGGCGCTTCGCAGCGAAGATTCGAGCCGACAACGAGCAGCGCGCGCTGGTTCTCGACGTCCGCGATGTCGCAGCCGAGCCAGGGGAAAACCGGATCCTGCTCCTGGTCGGTGAAATCGCGGCGCCGCAGGCGGTGATCGAGATTCGCGCTGCCGCCGGCAGCGGCCAGCTTCGCGAGCAGGTGGAGTTCCTCCACCGTCGAGCCCGGCGACGCCAGGATGCCGAGATCCGGGCCGGCCTGCCTGACGCGGGCGGCCAGCCGCTCGAGCGCCTCCTCCCAGGAGACGTCGCGCCACGCGCCGGCCTCCTTCAGGCGGGGATTCATCAGGCGATCGTCTGCGTAGACGCCTTCGTAGCTGAAGCGGTCGCGATCGGCGATCCAGGTCTCGTTGATCAGCTCGTTCTCGCGCGGCACCACGCGCTTGATCTTGCCGCGCAGCAGGTGCACGTACAGGTTCGTCCCGACGCAGTCGTGCGGCGACACCGCGGAGCGCTGGATCATTTCCCAGGAGCGCGCGCTGTAGCGGTAGGGCTTGTCGTTCAGCGCGCCCACCGGGCAGAGATCGATGATGTTCGCCGACAGCTCGTGATCGATCGTCTGCTCGATGTACGTGCTGATCCGCATGTTCTCGCCGCGCCCGATCGTGCCGAGCTGCGGCATGCCCTGGATCTCCTCCCCGAAGCGGACGCAGCGCGTGCAGTGGATGCAGCGGGTCATGTCGGTGGAGATGAGCGGGCCGATATTCTGGTCCTTCACCGAGCGCTTGCGCTCCGTGAAGCGCGAGATATCGCGGCCGAAGCCCATCGCGAGGTCCTGCAGCTCGCATTCGCCGCCCTGGTCGCAGATCGGGCAGTCGAGCGGGTGATTGATGAGCAGGAACTCCATCGTCGCCCGCTGCGCCGCGATCGCCCTCGGAGAGCGGGTGAATACCTTCATGCCCTCGGTCACGGGCGTCGCACAGGCCGGCAGCGGCTTCGGCGCCTTCTCGACCTCGACCAGGCACATGCGGCAGTTCGCCGCGACCGACAGCTTCGGGTGATAGCAGAAGCGCGGGATGTAGGTGCCGACGGCGTCGGTCACCTGCATGATCATCTGGCCTTTCTTCGCCTGCAGCGGCTTGCCGTCGACCTCGAAATTCAGCACGTCGTCGGTCACGCCGCGGCCTCCGCGAGCTCACCGTCGACGATGCTCCTGCCGCGGTGCTCGACCATGTACTCGAACTCGTGCCGGAAATGCTTGATGAAGCTCTGCACGGGCCAGGCGGCGGCGTCGCCGAGGGCACAGATCGTGTGACCTTCGATGTGGTCGGCGACGTCCACCAGCTTGTCGATGTCGGCCTGGGTGCCGCGCCCCTGCAGGATCCGGGTCAGCATGCGGTACAGCCAGCCGGTGCCTTCGCGGCAGGGCGTGCACTGGCCGCAGGACTCCGCCATGTAGAAGCGCGAGATGCGCCGGAGCGTCCGCACCATGCAGGTCGTCTCGTCCATGACGATGACGGCACCGGTGCCGAAGGACGAGCCCGCCGCCTTGAGCGAGTTGTAGTCCATCGTGCAGTCCATGATCTTCTCGGCGGGCAGCACCGGCACGGACGAGCCGCCCGGGATCACGGCCTTGAGCTTGCGGCCGCCGCGCACGCCGCCGCAGATCTCGAGCAGGTCGCGGAACGGGATGCCCATCGGCAGCTCGAGGTTCTGCGGCTTCTCCACGTGCCCGGAAACCGAGAACTGGGCCGTGCCGCCGGAGCCCTCGGGCCCGAGGCCGGCAAACCACTGCGCGCCGTTGCGGATGATCGCCGGGACGCTGGCGATGGTCTGCGCGTTGTTGATCGTCGTCGGCTTGCCGTACAGCCCGTAGTTGGCCGGGAACGGCGGCTTGAAGCGCGGGAAGCCGACCTTGCCTTCGAGCGACTCGAGCAGCGCCGTCTCCTCGCCGCAGATGTAGGCGCCCGCGCCGACGAACGTGCGCAGCTCGACGTCGATTCCGGAGCCCTGGATGTTCTTCCCGAGCAGGCCCGCGGCGTAGGCTTCCTCGAGCGCACGCTCGAAGCGCGGCACGGGCTCTTCCATGAACTCGCCCCGGATGTAGTTGTAGCCGACGGTAGCGCCCATCGCGTAGCACGCGATCGCCATGCCCTCGACCAGCGAGTGCGGGTTGTAGCGGAGGATGTCGCGGTCGTGGCAGGTGCCGGGCTCGCTCTCGTCCGAGTTGACCACGAGGTATTTCTGCCCCGGCTTGTCCTTGGGCATGAAGCTCCACTTGAGCCCCGTGGGGAAACCGGCGCCGCCGCGCCCGCGCAGGCCGGAGGCCTTCACCTCCTCGATGACCTGGTCGCGCGTCAGCTCGCCGGCGAGCACGCGCCGCCATGCCTTGTAGCCGTCGTGCTGCTCGTAGGTCGCGAGCGTCCACGGCTCCGCGGAGCCGAGCGTGTTGAAACACACGAGGTTCTGCGGGTACTCCTTCATCACTCCAGCTCGTCCAGGATGGCGTCGATTTTCTCGGGCGTCAGGTTCTCGTGATAGCGGTGGTTCACCATCATCATCGGCGCACCGCAGCAGGCGGCAAGGCACTCCTCCTCCTTCTTGAGGAAGATGCGCCCGTCCGGCGTGCTCTCGCCGAGGCGGATGCCCAGCTTGTTCTCGACGTAGGCCACGATTTCGTCGGCGCCGCACAGCATGCACGAGATATTGGTGCAGATGGAGACTTCGTTACGTCCCACCGGCACAGTGTGGAACATCGAGTAGAAGTTCGCCGCCTCGTAGACCTGGATGGCCGGCAGCTCCAGGTACTCGGCCACGCGGTCCATGAGCGCCGGCGAAAGCCAGCCGTTCTCGTGCTGCACGGCGTGCAACGCGCCGATCACTGCGGACCGCCGGCCCTCTTCCGGGAACCGCGCCTTCCAGCGCTCGATCTCGTCTTTGACGTGCTGCGACAGCTCCGGGGCTTCGTCGACCGGCATGCTCGCGCTCATCGGTCGATCTCCCCGAACACGATGTCCTGCGTCCCGATCACCGCCACGAGATCCGCCAGCATGTGGCCCTCCACCATTTCGGAAAGTGCCGACAGGTGCGCGAAACCCGGGGCACGGAACTTCACCCGGTACGGCTTGTTGGCGTCGTCGGAGATGATGTACACGCCGAACTCGCCTTTCGGTGCCTCGACGACGCCGTACGCCTCGCCCTCCGGCACGTAATAACCCTCGGTGAACAGCTTGAAGTGATGGATGAGGGATTCCATGTCGCTCTTCATCACCACGCGCTTCGGAGGCACGATCTTGTTGTCGTCGATCATCACCGGGCCGGGGTTGTCGCGCAGCCACTCGACGCACTGCCGGATGATGCGGTTCGACTGGCGCATTTCCTCGACGCGCACCAGGTAGCGGTCGTAGCAGTCGCCGTTCAC
>CAZBGV010000205.1:0-5503 GCA_964491485.1 uncultured Woeseiaceae bacterium
TGGTGAAATGCCAACGTACCTGTGTTCGGTCGCCCGCATGGCGGGCTCCTACGGGCGGCCGGTGAGGAGGGTGAGGGCTTCGCGGTATTTTTCGGCGGTGCGGGCGATGACTTCGGCGGGGAGGGTGGGGCCGGGCGCCGTTTTGTCCCAGTCGAGCGTGTCGAGGTAATCGCGGACGTATTGCTTGTCGAAGCTCGGCGGGCTGGTGCCGGGCCGGTATTCGCTCACCGGCCAGAAGCGCGACGAATCGGGAGTCAGCACTTCGTCGATGAGGTACAGGCGGCCTTCCTCGTCGAGGCCGAACTCGAACTTGGTGTCGGCGACGATGATGCCGCGCTCGAGCGCATACGCCGCGGCGCGCGCGTAGATCTCGAGCGCGATGTCGCGCACGGCGGTCGCGAGCCGCTCGCCGAGCAGCTCGGCCGTGCGCTCGAAAGAGATGTTCTCGTCGTGCTCGCCGGCCGCCGCTTTCGTCGCGGGCGTGAACAGTGGCGCGGGCAGGCGGTCGGCCTGGCGCAGCCCCGCCGGGAGCGCGATGCCGCACACCGCGCCGGTCGCCCGGTAGTCGCGCCAGCCGGAGCCGATGAGATAGCCGCGCACGACGGCTTCGATCGGCAGCGGCGAGAGGCGCCGCGCCACGACGGAGCGGCGGGCGAGCGCGCGCCGCAGGCTCGCATCGGTGATGACGGATTCCAACGGCCGGTCGACCAGGTGATTGGGCACGAGATCGGCAAACCGCCGGAACCAGAATTTCGAGATCTCGTTCAGCACTTCGCCTTTGCCGGGTACCGGATCGGGCAGCACGACGTCGTACGCGGACAGCCGGTCGGTCGTGACGATCAGGATGTGCGCGTCGTCGACGGCGTAGATGTCCCGCACCTTGCCGCGCCCGAGCAGCGGCAACGAAGGAATGCGGGATTCGAACATCGGCAGTGAGGCGTCCATGGCGATCGCGAGCAACCGGGGGCGGCAGAGGGGAGCGATGATGGCGCCCCCGCCGCCGGGCCGCAAGGCGTGCGGCGGATGATGGGAATCCGCCACGGCCCCGGTTAGCATACGGCGGCGGGAGGACGGTCAATCAGCATGCGAGAACGGCTCCGGGTGCCTTACTGGGGCAAGGTGGTCGGCACGGTCACGGGACTGGCCGCGGGCCCGTGGGTCGCGCTCGTCGGCCTCGTGCTCGGCCACCAGTTCGATCGGGGCTATGCCCGCCATTCGGCGAACGCCGCTCCCGATCGCCTGCACCGGCTGCCGAAGGGCTTCGTGCGCCAGCTGTTCCTCACCATGGGCTTCCTCGCGAAGTGCGACGGCCGCGTCTCCGAGGAAGAGATCCGCGCGGCGCGCATGCTCATGCATCGCCTGGGCCTCGATCCTGCCGAAACCCGCCAGGCCATGGACTGGTTTCGGGCCGGCAAGGAGCCCTCGTTCGCGCTGCACGAGACCGTGCGCGAGCTGCGTCGCGAGACCCGGCTGCGCGCCGAGCTGCGCACCCTCTTCCTCCGGCTGCTGCTCGAAGTCGCCTTGTCGAAGAACGCGCTGCAGCGGCGCGAGCGGGCCGCGCTGTGGACGATCGCGAGCGAGCTCGACATCGGGCGCGTCGAGCTTGCGCAGCTCGAGGCCATGCTGCGGGCGCAGAAGAGCTTCCGCAGGTCGCCGGCCGGCAATGCGGACGCGGAGCGGCTCGCACGCGCGTACGCGGTGCTCGGAGTCGACCGTTCGTCCAGCAACGACGAGATCCGGCAGGCCTACCGCCGGCTGATGAACCGCAACCACCCCGACAAGCTCGCGAACGCCGAGCCGGCCGTGCTCCTCGCGGCGCAGGAGCGCACGCGCGAGATCCGCGGCGCCTGGGAAATGCTGCGCGCGCGCCGGAGCATCCGCTGAGTCCCGCGCGGGCGCGGGCCGGCCGTTCGCGGCGTGACCGCGGCCGCGGCGTTCAAGAACCCGCGGCGTTCCGGTAGAGTGACACCGACAGGCGCTTCCGGACGAATCACGTGCAGCCATTCATCGCACCTTCCATTCTCTCCGCCGATTTCGCGAGGCTCGGCGAGGAGGTCGAGGCCGTGCTGGCGGCCGGTGCCGACCTGATCCATTTCGACGTGATGGACAACCACTACGTCCCGAATCTCACGATCGGCCCGCTGGTCTGCGCGGCGCTGCGGAAGCACGGCATTACGGCGCCGATCGACGTGCACCTGATGGTCGAGCCGGTCGATCGCCTGATCCCCGACTTCGCCGAGGCGGGCGCGACCATTCTCAGCGTGCACCCGGAAGCAACGCGCCACCTCGATCGCACCTTGAGCCTGATCCGTGAGCACGGCTGCCGCAGCGGGCTCGTGCTCAATCCGGCGACGCCACTCGACTGGCTCGACTACGTCATGGACAAGCTCGACATGGTGCTCGTCATGTCGGTGAACCCGGGCTTCGGCGGCCAGCGCTTCATCGAGTCCGCGGTGCCGAAGATCGAGGGAGTGCGGCGGCGTATCGACGACAGCGGCCTCGAGATCCGGCTCGAAGTGGACGGGGGCGTGAAGGTGGACAACATCGGGCGCATCGCCGCGGCCGGAGCCGACACCTTCGTGGCGGGCTCGGCCATTTTCGGCAGCAAGGACTACGCCGCGACCATCGCGGCGATGCGCGCCGAGATCGGGCGCGCGTGCGGCGCGGGCTAGCGCTTCAGGTCTTGCGCTGCGGGCGCGCGCCGTAGACGACGATCGTTTTGCCGCTCGCCGACACGAGGCCCTGCTCCTCCAGCACCTTGAGGACGCGCCCTGCCATCTCGCGCGAGCAGCCGACGAGGCGTGAGAGCTCCTGGCGGCTGACCTTGATCTGCATGCCGTCGGGGTGGGTCATGGCGTCGGGCTCGTTGCAGAGATCCATGATCGCGTGCGCGACCCGCCCGGTGACGTCCACGAATGCCAGGTCGCCGAGCTTGCGGTTGGTGCGGTCGAGGCGCGTGGCGAGCTGCGTCGCCAGCTCGAACACGAGGCCCGGGCTTTCGCTCGCGATCTGGCGGAAGCGCGGATAGGTCATTTCCGCGATCTCGCATTCGCTGCGCGTCCGCACCCAGGCGCTGCGGGTGGGCTGCTCGTAGAAAAGCCCCATTTCGCCGAAGAACTGTCCCTTGTTCAGGTAGGCCAGGACCATCTCGTTGCCGTCCTCGTCCTCGATCATGACCTCGACCGAGCCGTCGACGATGTAATAGAGGACATCCGGCAGGTCGCCCGCGTGGATCATGACCGTCTTCGACGGGACGGTCCGCACCCGGCAATAGCTCAGGAAGCGATTGATCGCGGGCACGTCGCTCAAAGTCTTGGCTGTGGTTTGCATTATCTGGTCCTCAACGCCTCATCTCGTTCTTTTAATACAGGTCGCGCGTAAGGGCAAGCTAAGCTCGCATTTTACTTGGAAATATCGGGGTCTCCCCGGTGCCCCGCCCCGGCGAAAAATTATACGGGGTTGCCCGCGCCCTTCATAGGCGGGAGGCAGTCAGTTTCATCACTCCCGCGGTGAGGCGCATCGCACGGCGGACGGGCCACGGCAGCTCGCGTCCGCCCTTCGAGATCGCACGCTCACCGTGACCTCGTTCTTCCTCGCGCATTGCCTCGAGTATCGCGCGGCTGCGCCGATCGCCGGCGGGCAGCCGGTCGAGGTGGCCGGTCAGGTGCTCTTCGACCTGGCGCTCGGTTTCGGCGACGAAGCCGAGCGACCAGCGATCGCCGAGGACGCCGCTCGCGGCGCCGATCAGCCACGCGCCGGCGAACCAGAAAGGGCGCAGCAGGCTCGGCGAGGATTGCAGCTCGCGCAGGCGCTCTTCGCACCAGGCGAGGTGATCGCGCTCCTCGTCCGCGGCGTCCCGCAGGTGCGCGGCCGTCGCGGCGCTGCGCGCGACCGCCGCATGACCTTCGTAGAGGCCCTGCGCCGCGACCTCGCCGGCGTGGTTCACGCGCATGAGGGCCGCGGCGCGCCGCCGCTCGTCGTCGGCTAGGGCCGCTTCTTCGATGCCTTTCGCGGGGCTGGGGCGGGCCGCCCCCGAAGGCGGCGCAGCCATGCCGCGTACGAAGCCGTCGACCCCCGCGAGCAGGCGATCGAGCGGCGTCAGCAAACGATCCTCCATGCGGGAATTATACGCACGCGGGGTTGCGCCGAGCGACGTCGCCGCTATACTCCGCCGTCTTCGCCGCTCCGGCGTCCCGGCGGTCGGCGCGCGCAATCCAAATCGACGAGAATCAATTCGGGGAAAGCGGCCATGCCGCGAGCGGCACTGTTACTGACAGCGATCGTCCTGGCCGGACTGGCGACGGTCGCAGAGGCCCGGCAGGGCGCGACGCCCGGGCCGGCGGCCGCGCAGCAGGCCGATCCCTGGCTCGTCAAGATCGCGCTCGGCTACCTTGCCACGAGCGGCAACACGAACAGCTCCAGCCTGAACTCGGGCTTTTCCGTGACCTACAAGCCCGGCCTGTGGCTGCATTCGCTCGAGGCCAGCGCCATCAAATCCACCGAGGACGACAGCACGACCGCGGAAGCCTACGGGGCGGGCTGGAAGAGCGAGTACAACCTCACCGCGTCCGATTTCCTGTTCGGGCGCGTGAGCTGGCGCAAGGATCGCTTCAGCGGCTACGACCAGCAGGTCTCCGAGACGATCGGCTACGGCCGCCGGCTCATCGACACGCCGGCGCACGTGCTGAACGCGGAGCTCGGCGCCGGTGCCCGCCAGGCGGAGCTGGCGGACGGCACCATGGAGGACGAATTCATCACCCGCGGCAGCCTGGCCTACCAGTGGACGCTGAGCGAGACGGCGGCGTTCTCCCAGTCGCTCGCGGTCGAATCCGGCGCGGAGAACACGTGGATCGAGTCGGTGACGGCGCTCAAGGCGACGGTGGCCGGCAACCTGGCGCTGGTCGCCTCCTACACCGTGAAGAACAACAGCAACGTGCCCCCGGGCAGCGAGAACATGGACCGCTTCACGGCGCTGTCGCTGGAATACGCGTTCTGACCAGCAAAAACAGCCACTTGTAGCTTGACGCCGGGCGCCCGGGATTTGCATCCGGCGCCACCGTCGAGTAGAATTCCGCGCCTTTCGCCGGGGCGCGACCGTCGCCGGCGCCCCAATGGAACCTCGAGGACCATGAAGACCTTTTCTGCCAAGCCAGCCGACGTGCAGCGCGACTGGTACGTCATCGACGCGGCCGGCAAGACGCTCGGCCGCCTGTCGACCGAGATCGCGCGCCGGTTGCGCGGCAAGCACAAGCCGGAGTACACGCCGCACGTGGATACCGGCGATTACCTGATCGTCGTGAACGCCGGCAAGATCCGGGTCACCGGCAACAAGCGGCGGGACAAGATCTACTACCAGCACACCGGCTACATCGGCAACATGAAGTCGGTGGCGCTCGGCAAGCTGCTGGAAGAGAAGCCCGAGCGGGCGCTGGAGTATGCCGTCAAGGGCATGCTGCCGCGCAATCCGCTGGGGCGGAAGATGTATTCGAAGCTCAAGGTCTTC
>CAZBGV010000206.1:0-5416 GCA_964491485.1 uncultured Woeseiaceae bacterium
AGAAGCCGGAGAGCGCCATGTCCGCGAGCGCCATCGGCAGCCACACGTCGACGCGCGTCTCGAGCGAGACACCGGAGAAACCGGGAGGCGCGACTCCGACGACCGTCACCGGCCGGCCGCTGATGCGGATCACCTGCCCGATCAGAGCTTCGTCCGCCGCAAAGCGGTTGCGCCAGGTCTCGGCGGACAGCACGGCGACGGGGGCGGCACCACGAACCGCATCCTCCTCGTTGAACAAACGCCCGGCGAGCGGCTGCACACCGAGCGTCCGGAAATAGTTGCCGCTCACGATGGCGCCGTTCCACTCGTGCTGCCGGTCACCCTCTACGTAAGTCAGCCGCGCAAAATCGGCATAGAACGCCACGGAATCGAACGCATCCACCGGCGCGAGCTGATCGCGGATACCCGTCCACGACCAGTTGCTGCGCTCCGAGCGCTGCGCATCGGTGCTGAAGATGCGCACGAGCCGATCCGCCTCCGCGACGTCGAGCGGCCGGAACAGCACGGCATCGGCCACGCCGTACAGGCACCATGCGCCGCCGAGCCCGGCGCCCAGCACCAGCGTCACGGCGGCGGCATACACCGGCCGCCGCAGCAATCCCCGAATCAGCTGCCACATACCGCTACACCCCTTTCCAAATGCGGCCGCGAGGCCGGTGTGCCGATCCGCAAACATGGCGCGCGATCCCGCCCGGGCCGCGGCCTTGCAGGAGCGCGCATCGCGCGCGACGGCGTTGGTAATGTTCGGCACTCATGGTCATTCCTCCCGCAGCACGCGCATCGGCTGCGTGCGCGCCGCGCGCCACGCCGGCACCGCCGTCGCGGCGAGCGCGACGCCGAGCAGGAGCAACGCGACACCGCCGAGCACGAACGGATCCAGCGGGTCGACTTCGTACAGAAGCGAGCGCAGCGCGCGGCCGAAGCCCGCGGCGAGCGCGAGGCCGAGCAACACCCCCGCCAGCGCCAGCCTGAGCCCCTGCCCCAGCACCTGCGACAGCACCTGGCCGAAGCCCGCGCCCAGGGCCATGCGGACGCCGAACTCGCGCCGCCGCTGCACCGCCGAATACGAGATCGCGCCGTACACGCCGATCACCGCGATCAGGAGCGCCGCGCCGGCGAACGCGCCCACCAGCACGGCCGTGGAACGCGCCGGCCGCAACGAATCATCGACCAGACTGGACATCGGCCGAACGTCGTCGAGCGCCAGCGCGGGATCGAGTGAGGCCACCGTCTCGCGCAGCGGTCCGCTGAGCAGCCGCGGATCCCCCGCGCCTTCGAGCACGATGAAGAAGCGCCGTGACGGATACCGATGCATCGGCAGGTACGCCGACGGCGTCTGTTGCTCGTCGATGCCGAAGAAGCGCACGTCGTCGACGACGCCGACGATGGTCATCCAGTCGCCGTCGGCCGGATCGCCGGGCGTCACGCGCCGGCCGACCGCCCGCCCGTCGCCGAGGTACTGGCGCACGAACGCCTCGTTCACGATGATGACGGGCGCGTTGCCGCTTTCGTCCTCCGGCGCGAACGTGCGGCCCTCGTCGGCGCGGATGTGCAGCGCTTCGAGATAGCCGGGAGTCACGATGCTGTACCAGACGTGCGCGCGCCCGCCGCGCCGCTCGGTCGGATGTCCTTCGATGAACACGCCGGCATCCGTATTGAGATCCGCAAGCGGCAGCGAGTGGGTGAGCCCGGCGTTGTGCACGCCGGGCAGCGCCCGCAACCGCTCGAGCAGCGCATGCTGAAACGCCCGCCTCGCCTCCTCGCTCGCGTAAGACGTCTCCGGGAGCATCAGCGTCGCCGTGAGCACGCCGCGCGCCTCGAAGCCCGGGTCGACCGCTTCGAGCCGGAGCAGGCTGCGCGCGAACAGCCCGGCACCCGCGGTCAGCGCCAGGGCGAGCGCCAGGTTGGCGACGACGAGCGCATTGCGCGCGTTGGAGGCGAGCGGCGCCGGTCCGCTTCGATCGCCGCCGCGCAGCGCGTTCGCCGGATCCGCGCCACTCGCCCGCAGCGCGGGCAAAAGCCCGAACAGCACCCCGGCCAGCAGGCCGCCGAGCAGCGTCACGGCAAACACGCGCGGATCGAGATCGGGCGAGACGTAATCCGCGACCCCGGGCGGGAGCTGTGCGTGCAGCACGTTCACCGCGAGCTCGGCGAATGCGAGCCCGAGCAGCGCGCCGCCGAGGGCGAGCAGAACGCTTTCCGCCACGACCAGCGTCACGAGGCTGCCGCGCCGGGCGCCAAGCGTCCCGCGGATGGCTAGCTCGCGCGTGCGCGCCGCCGCGCGCACGAGCAGCAGGTTCGAGATGTTCAGGCACGCAACCAGCAGCACGAACCCGACGGCGCCCCACAGCACCAGCAGGCGCTGCCGCACGTCGTCGGCCGCGGCTTCGTCCAGCGGCTGAACGTAGACCCCGATGTTCCTGTTCGTCTCGGGGTACTCGTCCGCCAGGCGTGCGGCGATCGTGCTCATGTCGGCGGCCGCCTGCTCGAGTGTGACGCCAGGCGCCATTCGCCCCACCGCGCGCAGGAAGGCGTTGCCGCGCCCGTCGCGCGGCGCCTGCAACGGCATCCAGATCTCACGGAATGGCATGAACGGGAACGAGAAGCCTTGCGGCAGCACGCCGACGATGCTGTACGGCTCGCCGTTCAGCACCAGCGTGCGCCCGAGCACCTCGCGGTCGCCGCCGAGCTCCCGCTGCCACAGGCCGTGGCTGATGACGGCGACGCGCGGGCCGTTCGGCACGTCTTCCGCCGCCGTGAAGCCGCGACCGAGCTGCATCTGCGTCTGCAGTACGTCGAAGAACGAGTGCGTGACGAGCGCACCGAAGAGCTGGCGGGGCGTGCCGAAGCCAGTCAGTGCCGGCCGCGCTTCGGTGTACGCCGCCATGTCCTCGATGGTGCTCGACTGCTCGCGCCAGTCGGAAAAATCCGCGGGATTGGTGAAATCGTTCTTGCGCGCGCCGGCCGCGCTCCAGTCGGCCCAGACCGCAAGGAGCCTGTCCGGGTGCAGATAAGGCAGCGGTCGCAGCAGGGCCTGGTCGACGAGACTGAACACGGCGCTGTTCGCGCCGATCGCGAGGGCGAGCGTGAGCAGCGTCACGACCGTGAACACCGGGGTGCGCCTGAGCCCTCGCAAGACGTGCCGCACGTCCAGCAGCGAAACCGGAAGCTGCATCTCTACTCCTCTCTCAGTGCCTGCATGGCTTCCACCGCACCGTCATTCCTCGCGCAACACGCGCATTGGCTGCGTGCGCGCCGCGCGCCACGCCGGCACCGCCGTCGCCGCCATCGCCACGCCGAGCAGGAGCAATGCGACGCCGCCGAGCACGAGCGGATCCAGCGGATCGACTCCGTACAGCAGCGAGCGGAGCGCGCGGCCGAAGATCGCGGCGACGGCCAGGCCGAGCAGCGTGCCGGCGATCGCCAGCCGGAAGCCCTGCCTTAGCACGAGCGAGAGCACCCGGCCGGTGCCGGCGCCGAGCGCCATGCGCAAACCAAACTCGCGCCGCCGCTGCACGGCGGCATAGGAGACCGCGCCGTACACGCCGATCAGCGCGATGACGAGCGCCGCTCCGGCGAACGTGCCGACGAGGACCGCCGTCGAGCGGGCCGGCTGCAACGAAGCGTCGACCAGGTCGGACATGGGCCGGATGTCACCGAGTGCGAGCGTCGGATCGAGGGAAGCGACGGCGTCGCGCAGCGGGCCGGCGAGCAGTCGCGCATCACCTGTCCCCGCGAGCACCACGAAAAAGCGGCCCGCCGGATAGCGATGCATCGGCAGGTAGGCGGAGGGCGTCTGGGCCCGGTCGATGCCGAAGAAACGCACGTCTTCAACGACGCCGACGATGGTCATCCAGTCCCCCTCCGCGGGCCCGCCGCGCGTGAGGCGACGGCCGACGGCACGCTCTCCGTCGAGGTACGCGCGCACGAACGCTTCGTTGACGACTGCGACCGCGGCATTGCCGCTCCGGTCTTCCGCGGTGAACGCGCGTCCCTCGGTAATGTGCGTGCGCAGGGCATCGAAATAAGCCGGCGTGACGAGGCTGTACCACACGTGCGCGCGGCCGTCCCGCGCTTCCGTGGGGTGTCCTTCTATGTACACGCTGGTATCGCTGTTCTGGTTGGCGAGCGGCAGGGACTGCGTGAGGGCCGCCGCGCGTACGCCGGGCAGCGCGCTCAGCCGTTCGAGCAGCGTCTCCTGGAACGCCCGCCGCTTCGCTGCGCCGGGAAACGACGTCTCCGGCAGCGCGAGCGTGGCCGTGAGCACTCCACGCGCCTCGAAGCCCGGCTCGACGTTCTCGAGCGCGAGCAGGCTGCGTGCAAACAGCCCCGCGCCGGCGGTGAGCGCCACCGCGAGCGCGAGATTCGCGACGACGAGCACGTTGCGGGCCCGGGAAGTCAGCGGCGTCGAGCCGCTGCGGTCGCCCGCGCTCAATGCGCTCGCCGGATCCGCGCCGCTAGCCCGCAGCGCAGGGAACAGGCCGAACAGCACGCCGGCCGCGAACCCTCCGAGGAGCGTCACCGCGAACACGCGCGGGTCGATCGTGGGGGTCACGTAGTCCGCGACGCCGGCCGGCAGCTGGCCGTGCAGCACGTTCACGCCGAGCCCGGCGACGGCGAGCCCCAGCATTGCGCCGCCGAGCGCGAGCAGCACGCTCTCCGCGACGACCAGCGTCACGAGGCCGGCGCGACCGGCACCCAGCGTGCCCCGGATGGCGAGCTCCCGCGTGCGGACCGCCGCGCGGACCAGGAGCAGGTTCGAGATATTGAGGCACGCGATCAGCAGCACGAATCCGGTTGCGGCCCACAGCACCAGCAGTCGTGGGCGTACGTCGTCGGCGGCGGCCTCGCCGAGCGGCTGCACGTACATCCCGACGCCGGCGTTGGTGTCCGGGTATGCGTCGGCGAGGCGCGCGGCGATCGCGCTCATGTCCGCGGCCGCCTGCCCGAGCGTCACGCCGGGGGCCAGGCGGCCGACGGCCCTCACGTATGCGTGGCCGCGGTCGTCCGGCGCCCTCTGCACGAGCCGCCAGACCTCGCGCTCCGGCATGAACGGAAACGTGAATCCGGGAGGCAGGACGCCGACGATGTCGTAGGGCGCGCCGTCGAGCGTCAGGCTGCGCTCGAGCACCCGCGGGTCGCCGCCGAGCTCGTTCTGCCACAGCGCATGGCTGATCACGACGACATCGGGACCGTTCGGCACGTCCTCCGCGGCCGTGAACCCGCGGCCGAGCTGCATGCGTGTCTGCAGCACGTCGAAGAACGAGTACGTGACCGTGCCGCCGCGGAGTTGCCGGGCCGTGCCGAAGCCGGTCAGGACCGGGCGCGACTCTCCGTACCCCGCCATGTCCTCGATCGTTCCGGACTGCGCACGCCAGTCGGTGAGATCGGCGATGTTCGTGTATTCCTTGCGCGG
>CAZBGV010000207.1:0-5384 GCA_964491485.1 uncultured Woeseiaceae bacterium
CGATGGAGAAGAACCCCGATTTCCGCGTGCTCGTCGGGAACGGCATCCACGACACGTCCACCACCATCGGCGCGGCACGCTACGCCGTGCGCCAGTCGGGCTGGCCCGCGGAGCGGACGCGGCTCGAATTCTATTTCGGCGGGCACATGGCCTATTCGATCGAGGATACGCTGAAACGGATGACCGACGACCTGCGCGAGCTCATCAGCGGAGCCGCACCCTGATGCGGTATGCGGTCTGCGCCGTGCTGCTCGCTGCCGCGGCGGCGGCCGGGAACGCGGCGGCGGCGGAGCGGCTGTCCGTCGTCAGCAACGGCGAGGTCGTCGGTTACATACACGCCGTGACGGAAGGCGACACGACCACGGTCGACTACCACGTCGACAACAACGGCCGCGGCCCGAAGCACGAGGAGACGATCGTCGCAGGCAGCGACGGCGTGCCGGTCGTGTGGCGCATCGAGGGCACCTCGCTGATGGGCAACCCGGTGGCGGAGAGCTATCGCTTCGAAGACGGCCGCGCGCGATGGACGAGCCAGGCGGACCGGGGCGAGGTCGCGGCGGGATCGCCGCCGCTGTACGTCGTGAACGACGGCAGCCCGTGGGCACTCGGCATCTACGCGCGCGCGCTGCTCGCAACGCCTGACCGCACGCTGCGGGTGCTGCCGGGCGGTGCGCTGTCGCTCGCCGCCGTGCGCGAGGTGCGGCTGGGGAAAGCCGGCGATGCCGTCGACGTGACCGTGTATCGCATCGGCGGCGTCGACCTCGCGCCCGAGCTCGTCGCGCTCGACGCGCAACAGCGCCTGTTCGCGGTGCCGGGCGCCACCTCGCTCGTCGTACGCGAAGGGTTCGAATCGCTCGCGCCGGAGCTCCTCGAGCTCGCGCGCGAGCTCGAAACCCGGCACGCCCGCGAGCTGCAGCGGCGCCTCGCGCACCGTTACGACGGGCCGCTCCGGATCGAGCACGTGCGTATCTTCGATCCGGTGAGCGGCAAGCTCGGCGGCGAATCCACCGTGATCGTCGAAGGCGAGCGCATCGCGCGCGTGCTCGCGGGCGCCGCGCCGCCGGCCGCCGGGGAGGTCGTGATCGACGGCGAGGGCGGGACGCTGGTGCCGGGCCTGCACGACATGCATTCGCACAGCTCGCTGCGCTCCGGCCTGTTCTACCTCGCCGCCGGCGTGACCGCGACACGCGACATGGGCAACGACAACGAGTTCCTGCTCGATCTCATGGCGAACATCGAGGCGGGAGAGATCGCGGGCCCGCGCATCACGCCTGCCGGCTTCCTCGAGGGCAGGAGCGAGCACTCGGCGCGCGAAGGCATCGTCGCCGGAACGCTCGCCGAGGCACTGGATGCCGTGCACTGGTACGCACGGCACGGCTACCGGCAGGTCAAGATCTACAACTCGATGAACCCCGAGTGGGTCGACGAGATCGCGGCCGAGGCGCATCGGCTCGGGCTCGGCGTGACCGGCCACGTGCCGGCGTTCACCACGCCGGACGCGATGATACGCGCCGGCTACGACACCATCGCGCACGTGAACCAGCTCATGCTCGGGTGGCTGCTCGAGCCGGGAGAGGACACGCGCACGCCGCTGCGCCTCACCGCCATGGCGCGTGCCGCCGAGCTCGATCTCGACTCGCGGCCGGTGCGCGACACGATCGCGCTCATGCAGGCGCGCGGCGTGTCCCTCGATCCGACCGCGGTCATTCTCGAGCGCCTGATGCTGAGCCGTGCCGGCACGGTGGCGCCGGGCGATCGCGCGTACCTCGAGCACATGCCGATCGGCTACCAGCGCTATCGCAAGCGCAACTTCGTCGACGTCCCGGATGCGGACGCCGACCGGCGCTGGCGCGCGGCGTTCCAGCGCATTCTCGAGACGCTCGCGCTGCTGCACGAGAAGGGCATCCAGCTCCTGCCGGGCACCGACGACGGCACCGGCTTCACCGTGCACCGCGAGCTCGAGCTGTACGTCCAGGCCGGCATCAGCCCCGCCGAGACGCTGCGGCTCGCGACCCTCGGCGCCGAGGAATACCTCGGGCGCGCCGACCGCCTGGGCACGATCGAGGCCGGCAAGGTCGCGGATTTCCTGCTCGTCGCGGGCGACCCGACCGCCGACATCCGCGCGCTCCGCCGGCCGCGGCTGGTAGTGAAGAACGGGGTGGCGTATTTCCCGGACGAGATCTACGCCGCGCTCGACATCGAGCCGTTCACGACGCCGCCGCCCGTCGAACGCTCTGCGGAGGCCGCGCCGTGATGTCGCGCGGCCCGTCCGCGACTGCCGGATGCGCGGCGCTGCTCGTCGCGCTGTCGCTGCTCGGCGCGTGCGCAGCCACGCCGGGCACGCTGACGTCGGTGCAGCATTACACGCGCGAAGGCTCGCGCGCGCCGTTCTCGCCCGCGGTGCGCGTCGGCGACGTGCTGTACCTTTCGGGCCAGATCGGCGCCCGCGAGGACGGCACCCTGCCGGACAGTCTCGCCGAGCAGGCGCGGCTCGCGATGCAACACGTCGAGGCGGCCCTCGCGCTCGCGGGTGCCGGGCTCGACGATGTCTTCAAATGCACTGTGATGCTGGACGACATGTCGCAGTGGGCGGAATTCAACCGCGTCTACATCGAGTACTTCGCGCCGGGCAGGCTGCCCGCGCGCAGCGCCTTCGGAGCCGACGGGCTCGCGCTCGGCGCCCTGGTCGAAATCGAATGCCTGGCGCACGCGCCGCCCGCGCGCTGACGCGGAGGAGCACCCGAATGCATCGCAGCGCATCGCTTTTCGCCGCCGTTCTGGCCTTGTCCTGGCTCGCCTGCCCGGGGGAGGCCGGGGCGGCGGCGGATTCCGCCGCGGCGGACGCCGGCAAGCCGTACCGGCACGTCGTCGAGCGGAAAGGCCGCTTCGGCGGCGAGCCCGTCGCGTACCGCGCAATCGTCGAGGAAACGTTCCTGGAGGACCCGGCCGGAAAACCGGCGGCCAGCGTCGTCTCGGTGAGCTACGTGCGCACGGACGTGCCGAAGGGCGCCGAGCGGCCGGTGATCTTCACCTTCAACGGCGGGCCCGGCTCGGCCTCGCTGTGGATGCACATGGGCTTCGCGGGTCCGCGGCGCGTCGATTTCGGCAACGACGTCGCGCCGGAGACCGCGCCGCCCTTCACGCTCGCGGACAACGAGGAGTGTCCGCTCGACGTCGCCGATATCGTGCTCTTCGATCCGCCCGGCACCGGCTTCAGCCGTGTCCTGCCGGGCGGCAAGCCGGAACAGTATTACGGCGTGCAGCAGGACGCGCAGGCGACGGTGGATTTCATCCGCGCCTGGATCCGCGGGCACGAGCGCTGGAATTCGCCGCGCTTCCTCATGGGCGAGAGCTACGGCACGATCCGTGCGGCGGTCGTCGCGAAGCTGCTCGCCGGCGGTCCTTTCGGCACCGGCCACATGGACGGGATCACGCTGAACGGCGTCATCCTGCTCGGACAGGCCATGGACTCGGGCGGGGCGGGCGACGACGGCGCCTACGTCAACTCGCTGCCGTCGCTCGCCGCCACGGCGTGGTACCACGGCAAGGTCGAGCGCGCGGGCACGACGCTGGCCGGGCACGTCGAGGCCGCGCGGCGCTTCGCGGCGGACGAGTACCGCGACGCGCTGTATGCGGCCTGGAACCTGTCGGACGCCGAGCGCCGCCGCGTCGCCGGGCGCCTGTCCGCGCTCATCGGCATCCCCGCGGCGGAGCTCGTGGAGCGCAACCTGCGCATCTCGAACCGCGAGTTCGCCGAGCGGCTGCTGGCCGGGGAAGGCAGGGAAGTCGGCCTGTACGACAGCCGCTTCGTGCTGCCGCTCGCCAACGACGGCAACGACCCGGTGGCCGACGATCCCGCGATGGCCCAGTACGTCCCCGGCTACGTCGCCGCGGCCAACCTGTACCTGCGCGGCGAGCTTGGCGTCGACCTGGATCGCTCCTACGACGCGATCGAGTTCCGCAGCGTGAATGCCCGCTGGGACTACGGCCAGGGACCCGGCGTGCACGTGCCCGGCAACTACGCGCGGGACCTCGCGACGGCCGCGCGGCGCAATCCGGCGCTCAGGGTTTTCGTCGGCACCGGCTGGTACGACCTCGTGACGACGGCCGGCGCGGCGGAGCATGCGCTCGCGCACTCGGGGATAGAGCGCGAGCGGGTCGTGTTCCGCAACTACGCGTCCGGCCACATGCCCTACCTGGGGCCGGACAGCCGGCGGGCGCTGGCCGACGACATCCGCCGCTTCGTCACCGGCGAGCTGCCGTCATCCGACTGAGCGGATGAGCATCCTGGCCGAGCGCCCGCCCGCCGCCGGCGCGCTGCGCGAGCGTGTCGGGCTCACCGGCGTCGTGATGTTCGGCGCCGGCACCGCGATCGGCGTGTCGATCTTCACCGTGCTCGCGCCGGCAGCGCAGGTCGCGGGCTCGGGTCTCCTCGTGGCGGTGCTGCTCGCGGCGGTGCCGATGGTCCTGTTCGCCGTCGTGTACGCCTTCATGAGCTCGGCGGTGCCGCGCTCCGGAGCGTCGTTCGAATGGCCGACACGCTTCGTGCATCCGTTCGTCGGCTTCATGATCGCGTGGCTCAGGATCCTCGGCAACGTCGGCGTCATGGCCGTGCTCACGACCGTGCTGGTCGACTACGTCGGCGCCGAGATCGCGCTGCCGGCGACGGCGACGAAATTCGTCCTGGTCACCGCGATCTTCGCCATCAATTACATCGGCGTCGCCGCCGCGGCGCGCGCGCAGATCGTCATGATGATCGTGCTGCTCGCCGCGCTCGCCGCGTTCGTCGCCACGGGCGCCCCGCTGGTCCGGGCCTCCTCGATCGGCGATCCGCTCGCTGCCGGCTGGCCCGCGATCCTGGCCTCCGTGCCGCTCATGATCAGCCTGTTTCTCGGCATCGAGTCGGCGACCGAAATCGGGGAAGAGGTGAAGAATGCGCGCAGGACGATCCCCGCGGGAATCGCGCTGGCCGTTGCGCTCACCGCGCTGGTGTACCTCGTGGTGTCCTGGGTGGTGCTGGGCTTGCTCGGCCCGGAGCGGCTCGCGGCGAGCAGCGCGCCGCTGCTCGAGGCGGCCCAGCGGCCGCTCGGTGCGTACGCCGTGCCGATCATGCTGGGTGCGGCGGCCGTCGCGATCCTGAAGACGATGAATTCTTCCGCGCTCGTCTTCTCGCGCTTCCTGTTCGCCATGGGTCGCTCGGGAACGCTGCCGCGCGCGATGGGTAGCGTGCACGCGCGTTTCGGCACGCCGCACGTCGCGATCGGCGTGGCGTGGCTCGCCTGCCTTTCGGGTCTGTTGCTGCCGTCGAGCCTCGTCTTCCTGCTGCTCGCCGTGAACATCCCGACGATGCTCAAGTACCTTGCCTCGTCGTGGTCGGCCGTGCG
>CAZBGV010000208.1:0-5340 GCA_964491485.1 uncultured Woeseiaceae bacterium
GCACCTCCGTCGGGCAGCCCATCTCCTCGAGCGCGAGGCACATCGCCGAACGGATGTCGTGCAGCGAATCGACCGGCGGCACCGGGAAGTAGCCGCCCTTGACCGTCGGCCTGTGACCGGTATTCATGTCTTCGTAGCTGCGGCTCGTGTTCCAGGCGCCTTCGATCGAGTCGATCTGGTAGAACGCACCCTGCATGTTGGCGTCCCAGCGCACGTCGTCGAACACGAAGAACTCGTTCTCCGGCCCGAAGTACGCCTCGTCGGCGATCCCGGTCGAGCGCAGGTAGGCCTCCGCCCGTCGCGCGAGCGAACGCGGGCAGCGGTCGTAGCCCTGCATGGTCGAAGGCTCGAGCACGTCGCAGCGCAGGTTGAGCGTCGGTTCTTCCGAAAACAGGTCGACCACGGCGGAATCCGCATCCGGCATCAGCACCATGTCCGACTCGTTGATGCCCTTCCAGCCGGCGATCGACGAGCCGTCGAACATCTTGCCTTCCTCGAAGGCGTCCGGGTCCATGACGTGCGCCGGCACCGTGACGTGCTGCTCCTTGCCCTTGGTATCGGTGAAGCGAAAGTCGACGAACTTGATTTCCTTTTCCTTGATGAGCCCGAGCACTTCTGCCGCGGTCATGGCGTATCCTCCGGTTGTAATCTCGCGCGGGGCACCAGGCCCGCGGCCATGCCCAGGCACAGTGCAGGAAGCATGCCACCGAGCGGTGCACGGCAAGCGCTTGTTTCTCAAGGGGAATGGCCGCCCGCCGCCGACGTCTGGTGCACCAGTATAGTGCAGGACGCGCCCACGGTGCACCATTTTGGTGCGAGCATGTCCCGAGGGCTCGACCGCCCCCCTGGGGCGCCGCGCCGCCCCGCGGATTGCCGCGAGCCCGGGCCATGCGGGTGAGGGCCCCTGCCCGCCGCCGACCCGCGAGTTATACTGCGCCGTCCATTTCGCCGCGAAACCGTTGATGTCCGAGGAAATCCCGCCGGTCCTTCACTTCCAGGACCTGGTGCTTTGCTTGCAGCGCTTCTGGGCCGGGGAGGGCGCGGTGGTCGCCCAGCCGTACGACATGCCGATGGGGGCGGGCACTTTCCACCCGATGACCTTCCTGCGCGCGGTGGGTCCCGAGCCCTGGCGCGCGGCCTACGTGCAGCCCTGCCGGCGGCCGACGGACGGCCGCTACGGCGACAACCCGTTCCGCCTGCAGCATTACTACCAGTTCCAGGTGGCCCTGAAGCCTTCACCGGCCGACATCCAGGCCGTGTACCTGCGCTCGCTGGAGGCCATCGGCATCTCGGGGCAGGTGCACGACATCCGTTTCGTCGAGGACAACTGGGAATCGCCGACGCTCGGCGCATGGGGGCTCGGCTGGGAGGTGTGGCTGAACGGCATGGAGATCACGCAGTTCACCTATTTCCAGCAGGTCGGCGGGCTCGAATGCCGGCCGGTGACCGGCGAGATCACCTACGGGCTCGAGCGGCTCGCGATGTACCTCCAGAAAGTCGAGAGCATCTTCGACATCGTGTGGACGGAAGGGCCGCAAGGGCCCGTCACCTACGGCGACGTCTATCACCAGAACGAGGTCGAGCAGTCCCGCTACAACTTCGAGGAAGCGCCGGTGGATGCGCTCTTCTCGCAGTTCGATTTCGCGGAAAGCGAGTGCCGGCGCCTGATCGCAGCCCGGCTCGCGCTGCCCGCCTACGAGCAGATGCTCATCGCCTCGCATACGTTCAACCTGCTCGATGCGCGCAACGCGATCTCCGTGAACGAGCGCCAGCGCTACATCCTCCGGGTGCGCGACCTGTCGCGGGCCATCGCCGAGGCGTATTACGCGAGCCGCGAAGCGCTCGGCTTTCCGCTGCTCGAGCCCCCGTCGGCGGACGTGCGGAGCGGCTGAAGCATGGCTGAGCGCGAGCGCACGGCCGATTTCGCCGTCGAGATCGGCACCGAGGAATTGCCGCCGAAAGCGCTGCCCGCCCTCATGCGGGCGTTCGCCGACGAGCTCGTCGCGCTGCTCGCGCGCGAGCGCCTCGCGCACGGAGCGGTGGCGCCGTTTGCCACGCCGCGGCGGCTTGCGGTGGTCATCAGGGATCTCGCGCTCGTCCAGGAGGAGCGAACCGCCGAGCTCAAAGGACCGCCGGTCTCGGTCGCGTTCGACGCCGAAGGCCGGCCCACGGCGGCGGCTTTGGCGTTCGCCGAGCGCTGCGGCGTGGCCGTCGAGGCGCTCGGCCGCACCCGCACGGCGAAAGGCGAGTGGCTCAGCGGCCGCAAGGTGGAAGCGGGGAGACCGGCCCGCGAGCTGCTCGCCGGCCTGGTCGAGGAGGCGCTGGCGCGCCTGCCGATCCCGCGCCGCATGCGCTGGGGCGATTCCGCCATCGAGTTCGTGCGGCCGGTGCACTGGGTGTTGCTGCTGCACGGGAGCGAGATCGTCCCCGGCACGGTGCTGGGACTGACCCCGGGCCGCGTGACCCGCGGGCACCGGTTCCACGCGCCGGGCGAGCTCGTGCTCGAAAAGCCGGCGGACTATGCCGGCCTCCTGGAACGCAAGGGGTTCGTGGTCGCCGATTTCGCCGCGCGGCGGGCACGCATCGTCGCGGCGGTCGAGCAGGCCGCCGCCGGCGTCGGCGGGCGCCCGGTTGCCGACGCTGCGCTCTTCGACGAGGTCACCGCGCTCACGGAATGGCCGGTTGCGCTCGTCGGGCGTTTCGACGCGAGCTACCTCGAGCTGCCGCGCGAGGTGATCGTCGCGACCCTGACCCATCACCAGCGCTACTTTCCGATCGAAGGCCCGGACGGCCGGCTAAAGAGCGAGTTCGTGACGGTCGCCAACCTGGAAAGCGAGGATCCGGCCGAGGTGCGCGCCGGCAACGAGCGGGTGATCCGCCCGCGCCTCGCCGACGCGGCATTCTTCCGCGAGCAGGACCTGAAGCGGCCGCTGCCAGAGCGGCTGCCAGAGCTCGAGCGCATCGTTTACGCCGAAGGCCTGGGCAGCCTGCTCGACAAGAGCCGGCGCGTTGCCGCGCTGGCCGGCGAAACCGCGGCGAAGCTCAGGATCGACCGGGCGTCCGTCGAGCGTGCCGCGCTGCTCGCGCGCTGCGACCTGACGACCGGCATGGTCGGTGAATTTCCCGAGCTGCAGGGCATCATGGGCGGATACTACGCCGAAGCCGCCGGCGAGCCCCCGGCGGTTTCGCACGCGATACCCGAAATGTACCTGCCGCGGCACGCGGGCGATGCGCTGCCGGCCACCGGCCCCGGGCGGGTGCTCTCGTTTGCCGATCGGCTCGATTCGCTCGCCGGCCATTTCGCGGCGGGCGCAAAGCCTTCCGGCAACCGCGACCCGTTCGGGCTGCGGCGCGCTGCGCTCGGCATCGTACGGCTCGCCGTCGAAAGCGGTCTCGACCTCGAGCTGCCGCCGCTGATCGACACCGCGGTCGCCGCCCAGCCGGCCGCTGTGCCCGACGCGCCGGCGCTCGCAGGAGAAATCTACGACTTCATCGTCGAACGGCTGCGCGCCTGGTATCTCGAGACGCACGGCACGCCGCCCGAGGTATTCGAGGCGGTGCGTGCGCGCCGGCCCGGCTCGCTCGTCGATTTCGACCTCAGGCTGCAGGCGGTTACCGCGTTCGTCGGGCTCGAGGCCGCGGCGAGCCTGGCGGCCGCGAACAAGCGCACGGGGAACATCCTGCGCCAGGCCGGCGACGCCGCCGGCGCCGAGCTCGTCCCCGCGCACCTCACCGAGCCGGCGGAGCAGGCGCTCTGGCAGGCGCTCGCCGCCGCGCGCGAAGCCGTGGATCCGCTGATCGCCGCACGCGCGTACACCGAAGCCCTCGCGGGGCTCGCGGCGTTGCGCGAGCCCGTCGACCGCTTCTTCGACGAGGTGCTGGTCATGAGCGAGGACCCGGCGGCGCGGCGCAACCGCCTCGCGCTGCTCGCGACCCTGCGCGAGCTCTTCCTCGAAATCGCCGACGTTTCCCGCCTGGCGATCGGATGACGCGGCAGCGAGAGGCCATGCCGCCGGTCCGGCTCGTCATCCTCGATCGCGACGGGGTCATCAATCACGATTCCGACGATTTCATCCGCACGCCGGCGGAGTGGGTCCCGATCGCCGGCAGCCTCGAAGGCATCGCGCTGCTCACGCGCGCCGGTTTCACCGTGGCGGTGGCGACCAACCAGTCCGGCATCGGGCGCGGCCTCTACGACCACGCGACCCTCGACGCCATCCACGACAAGATGCGGCGCGCGGTGGCGGAGGCCGGCGGCGCCATCGATCGCATCGTCTACTGCCCGCACGCGCCGGACGCCGGCTGCGACTGCCGGAAGCCGGCGGCCGGCCTGCTGCGCGAGCTCGCGCGGCACTACGGCATCGCCCTCGCCGGGGTGCCGGTGATCGGCGATACGGAGCGCGACCTCGCCGCCGCGCGCGCGGTGGGCGCGCGCCCGGTGCTGGTGCTGACGGGCAACGGCGCGGCGACCCGACGCGCGCTCGCGGAGCGCGGCGAGGCGGTCGAGACCTGGCCGAACCTCCTCGAGGCCGCGCGGGCGCTGGCGGGGGAAGCCTGATGCTCCTCTTGCGCTCGCTCGCCTTCCAGGCCTGGTTCTTCCTGAGCGTCGTCGTGTTCGCGGTGCTCGTGATCGGGGCGCTCGTGTTGCCTTACCCGGTGCGCTACGAAATCGCCCGCGTGTGGGGCCGGGGCATGCTGTGGGCGGGACGCTTCTTCTGCGGGCTCGACTACTCGATCGAAGGCCTCGAGCACCTGCCGGACCGACCGAGTGTGGTGCTCAGCAAGCACTCCACCGTTTTCGAGACCTATGCGCAGCTGGTCTTCCTGCCGCGCCAGACGTGGGTCGTGAAACGGGAGCTCGCCTGGGTGCCGGTGTTCGGCTGGGGGCTGGCCACCCTGAAGCCGATCGCGATCGACCGCAGCGCCGGCGGCACCGCCGTCGCCCAGGTCATCCGCCAGGGGCTCGCGCGGCTCGCCGAAGGCACCTGGGTCACGATCTTCCCCGAGGGCACGCGCATGCCGCCCCACGAGACCCGGCGTTACGGCGTGTCCGGGGCCGCCCTGGCCCGCGAGGCGGGCTGCCCCATCGTGCCGATCGCCCACAACGCCGGGCTGTTCTGGCCGCGGCGCAGCGTCATCAAGCGGCCGGGGCTGATCCGCTTCGTCATCGGGCCGCCCATCGACCCCAACGGGCGGCCCCCGAAACAAACCAACCTTCTCGTCCAACAATGGATCGAAGCTAAAATGGCCGAGATCTGCCCCAAACCTGCCGCGAACGATCACGATCCTGCGCGCTGCACGCGCGATCCCTCCCGGTAGGAGCCCGCCATGCGGGCGACC
>CAZBGV010000209.1:0-3380 GCA_964491485.1 uncultured Woeseiaceae bacterium
CGCGCAGCACGTCGGGAATGACCGGCACGTACACGTAATCGGCGGCGCCCATCTCGTAGCCGCGCAGCCGGTCCAGATCGGTGATGTGCACGCCCGTGACGAAGATGATCGGTGTCTGGCCGAAGCGCGGGTGGCTGCGCACCAGGGCTGCGGTCTCGAAGCCGTTCATGCCCGGCATGCTGACGTCGAGCAGGATCGCGGCGAATTCGCGCTCGTGCAGCTTTTCGAAGGCCTCCTCGCCGGAAAGTGCGCGCACGAGGTTCTGGTCGAGGCTTTCGAGAATGACCTCGTAGGTGAGCAGACGCTCCGGTTGGTCGTCGACCAGCAGGATGTTGGCTTTTTCCGGCATCGGTTCCAGCGCTGTCAACGGTCCAGCCAGACCTTGAGCAGCGACAGGAAATGCTCGCTGTCGACCGGCTTCGCGATGTAGTCCGAGGCGCCGGCCTCGAGGCATTTCTCACGATCGCCGGTCATGGCTTTGGCGGTCAGCGCCACGATCGGCCGTTCGAAGCCGCCGCTGCGCAGCCGCCGCACCGTCTCGTAACCGTCCATTTCCGGCATCATCACGTCCAGCACTATCAGCGACAGGTCGTCGGTTTCGTTGGCAAGCTCGATCGCGCGGCGGCCCGTGGTGGCCGACATCACGCGCATGCGCTGCCGTTCCAGCAGGCTCGACAGCGCGAAGATGTTGCGCACGTCGTCGTCGACGACGAGCACCGTTTTCCCGGCCAGGACGTCGGCGTCGGGCGGTGACAGGAGCAGCTGGCGCCGGCCGTCCGGCAGGTCGCGGATCTTCCGGTGCAGGAACATGCAGCAGTCGTCGAGCAGGATCGCGAGCGACGGCGCGCGGCGCAGCACGACGCTCCGGCCGAGCTCGGCGATCGGCTCGCGGTGTGCGTCGAGCCAGTCGCGGCGGGCGTACAGCACGAAGGGCAAGTCGCGCAACGCAGGCTCCGCGGCGGCGCGGCCGATGAGACCGAGCGCCGGCGTCTCGCGCTGCAGGGCGTCGAGCGCGACGCAATCGAAGCGGTTCCGGGCGAGCAGGCGGAGCGCGTCCGCGCCGCCCGATGCGACCACCGTCTCGAGGTGCGGGCCGCCGAGCAGCTCGGCGAGCCGGCCCGGCTCCGCGCCTTCGCCCTCGACGACGAGCAGGCGCCGGCTGCGCTCGCGGGCACGCAGCTGGCGCCGCAGGTCCTCGCGGACCTCGGCCGCGGCGACCGGGCGTGCGAGGCCCGAGCAGGCGCCGCGGGCGCGCGCGGCGAGGCGCTGGCCGGGCGCGACGAACATCTGCACGGGAATGTGCCGCAGGTCGGGATCGCGCTTGAAGCGGCTCAATACCGACCAGCCGTGGGCGTCCGCCAGGCTGTCGTCCAGGCTCACCAGCTCCGGCTGCCAGCGGCGCGCGAGCGCCACCGCTTCCTCGGCGCGGGTCGTGGCGATCCCTTTCAGGCCGGACGCGTGTGCGGCGTCCAGCAGCATCGCCGCGGCGGCCTGGTCGCGGTGCACGATGAGGATCAGCGGATCGCCCGCGGCGACCTGCTCGCGATCGTCGGACAGGCCGGTGTGCCGCGGTACGGGCGCGAGCATGGACGGGAACGCGCGGTGCCGGGCCGCTTCGGGCTCGCTGCCGGCCGGCAGCGCCGGACCGGCGTACGCCGCCGGCAGGTACAGCGTGAAGGTGCTGCCGCGGCCGGGCTCGCTCTGCAGGCGGATCTCGCCGCCCAAAAGCTGCGCCAGCTCGCGGCTGATCGCGAGGCCGAGCCCGGTGCCGCCGTGCTTGCGTGCCGTACCGGCATCGGCCTGCTGGAAGGCCTCGAAGATGATGCGCTGCTTGTCCGGCGGGATGCCGATCCCGGTGTCGCTCACGGCAAACGCGACGACCGTCTGGTCCGCGCGGTCGAGCACCGGGTGGCCCGGTGTCCAGCCTTCCCGGGCGTTGTAAACGCGCAGGCTCACGCTGCCCTGCTCGGTGAACTTGAACGCGTTGGAAAGGAGATTCTTGAGCACCTGCAGCAGGCGCTTCGGATCGGTCTGGATCGAGCGGCCGAGGGAACGCCCGAGGTCGGTGGTGAACGTCAGCTCGCGCGCGTCGGCCTCGTGGCGGAAATTGCGCTCCACCATTTTTTTCAGGGCGGCGAAGGGGAGCTCCTCGCTTTCGACCGTGACCGTGCCGGACTCGATCTTCGAGAGATCGAGGATGTCGCTGATCAGGTTCAGGAGGTCGGTGCCCGCCGCGCGTATGGTGTGCGCGTATTCCACCTGCCGCTCGCTCAGGTTGCCCTCGGCGTTGTCCCCGAGCTGCTGGCCGAGGACGAGGATGCTGTTCAGCGGTGTCCGCAGCTCGTGCGACATGTTGGCGAGGAACTCGGACTTGTAGCGGGAGGTGAGCGCGAGCTCCGCGGCTTTCTCCTCCAGCGCGCGCCGGGCCTGCTCGATTTCCTGGTTCTTGCGCTCGACCTCGGCGTTCTGGGCGGCGAGGAGTTGCGCTTTCTGGGCCAGCTCCTCGTTCGTCTTCTGCAGTTCCTGCTGCTGGGTTTGCTGCTCGGTGGCGAGCTGCTGCGACTGGGCCAGCAGCCTTTCCGTGCGCATCGTCACTTCGATGTTGTTGAACACCACGCCGATGATGTCGGTGAGCTGCTCGAGGAACGAGATCTGCATGGCCGTGAACGCGTCCAGCGAGGCCAGCTCGATCACCGCCTTGACGTGGCCTTCGAAGAGCACGGGCAGGATCACGACGTTGCGCGGCGCGGCATCCACCACGCCCGAGCTGATGCGCACGGCATTTTCGGGCAAGTCCTTGACGATCATGGTCTTGCGCTCGCGGGCGCACTGCCCGATCAGCCCTTCATTAAAGGAGTACCTGCGCGGGCCGGAACCGCCCTCCGAATCGGCGTAGGCGGCGATCTGCTGCAGGACGGCGTCGCCGCCGGCCTCCGCGGCCACGTAAATGAGCCCCTGCTGCGCGCCGACCAGCGGCGCGAGCTCGGAGAGCAGCATCTCCGCGACCGAGTGCAGGTCGCGCTGGCCCTGCATCACGCGGCTGAAGTTCGCGAGGTTGGTCTTCAGCCAGTCCTGCTCGGTGTTGCGCGCGGTGGTCTGGCGCAGGTTGCCGATCATCGCGTTGATGTAGTTCTTGAGATCGGCGACCTCGCCGCGGGCGTCGACCTGGATCGAGCGGGTGAGATCGCCCTTGGTGACGGCGGTCGCGACCTCCGCGATCGCGCGCACCTGCGTGGTGAGGTTGGCCGCGAGCAGGTTCACGTTGGCGGTCAGGTCCTTCCACGTGCCGGCGGCGCCGGGCACGTTGGCCTGGCCGCCGAGTCGTCCTTCCACGCCGACCTCGCGGGCCACGGTCGTCACCTGGTCGGCGAAGATTGCGA
>CAZBGV010000209.1:3480-5333 GCA_964491485.1 uncultured Woeseiaceae bacterium
CCTTCCACGCCGACCTCGCGGGCCACGGTCGTCACCTGGTCGGCGAAGATTGCGAGCGTGTCGGTCATGCTGTTGATCGTGTTCGCGAGCGCGGCGACCTCGCCTTTCGATTCCACGGTGAGCTTCTGGGTGAGATCGCCGTGGGCGACCGCGGTCACGACCTTGACGATGCCGCGCACCTGGTTCGTCAGGTTCTCCGCCATGACGTTCACGTTGTCGGTGAGGTCCTTCCAGATGCCGGCGACGCCGGGCACCTTGGCCTGGCCGCCGAGCTTGCCCTCCGTACCCACCTCCCGCGCGACGCGCGTCACTTCGGCGGCGAAGCCGTTCAGCTGGTCCACGAGCGTGTTGATGGTGTTCTTGAGCTCGAGGATCTCGCCGTTCACGTCGACCGTGACCTTGCGCGACAGGTCGCCGCGCGCGATCGCGGTGGCCACTTCCGCGATCTCGCGCACCTGGCCGGTCAGGTTCGCGGCCATGACGTTCACGTTGTCCGTGAGCCCCTTCCACGTGCCCGCGACGCCCGGCACGTCCGCCTGGCCGCCGAGCTTGCCCTCGGTGCCGACCTCGCGCGCGACGCGCGTCACCTCGGACGCGAAGCTGTTCAGCTGGTCCACCATCGTATTGATGGTGTTCTTGAGCTCCAGGATCTCGCCTTCGACGTTGACGGTGATCTTGCGCGACAGGTCGCCGCGCGCGACCGCGGTCGTCACCTCCGCAATGTTGCGCATCTGCGAGGTGAGGTTGCGCGCCATCGAGTTCACGTTGTCCGTGAGATCCTTCCACGTGCCGGCAACACCGGGCACTTTCGCCTGGCCGCCGAGCTTCCCCTCGGTGCCGACCTCGCGCGCGACGCGCGTCACCTCCGCGGCGAAACCATTGAGCTGGTCGACCATGGTGTTGATCGTGTCCTTCAGCTCGAGCAGCTCGCCTTTCACGTCGACGGTGATCTTGCGCGACAGGTCGCCGCGCGCGATCGCGGTCGCCACCTCCGCGATGCCGCGCACCTGGTCAGTGAGGTTCGTCGCCATCACGTTCACGTTGTCGGTAAGATCCTTCCACGTGCCGGCGACGCCGGGCACGATCGCCTGACCGCCGAGCTTGCCTTCGGTGCCGACCTCGCGCGCGACGCGCGTCACTTCCGATGCGAAAGAGCGGAGCTGGTCGACCATCGTGTTGATGGCGTCCTTCAACTGCAGCATCTCGCCGCGCACGTCGACGGTGATCTTGCGCGAGAGGTCGCCGTTGGCCACCGCGATGGTGACTTCCGAGATGTTGCGCACCTGGGCGGTGAGGTGGCTCGCCATGGAATTTACGTTATCCGTCAAGTCTTTCCACACGCCCGAGACGTCCGGGACGTCCGCCTGGCCGCCGAGCTTGCCCTCGGAGCCGACCTCGCGGGCGACGCGCGTCGCCTCCGAGGTGAACACGCGCATTTGCTCGATCATGGTGTTGACGATGCGCGCCGAGCGCAGGAACTCGCCCTCGAGGCGACGCCCGTCGACCTCGAGCGGCACGGTATGCGAAAGATCGCCGCGCGCGACGGCGGCGATGCTGCGAGTGACCTCCGTCGTCGGCCAGAGCAAATCTTCGATGAGATCGTTGACGTAGTTCTCCATCTCGCCCCACGCGCCGGCGCGACGATCGAAATGCACGCGCTGGCGGGTGCGGCCGCAGCGGCCCACGGCTTCGCTTACCTTGCCGAGCTCGCGAGCGAGATGATCGTTGGCCGCGACGACGTCGTTGAACGTGTCCGCGATCCTGCCGGCGAGACCCGTCCAGTCGTTCGGCAGACGCACGGAGAAATCACCGTTACGCACAGCCTGGAGCGCATTGAGCAACTCGACAGGATG
>CAZBGV010000210.1:0-2414 GCA_964491485.1 uncultured Woeseiaceae bacterium
AGGTCCGAGATGAAAGGCCACATCCCGAAATTGATCGCGCTGCCGGGCCGCACGAGATTGACCACGCACAGGCAGGCGAGCGTCTCGGCCAGGCACTGCACGAGGGTTCCGGCCAGGGCCGCCGGGGCCGTGGCACCGGCCTGCGGCGCCACCGCAACGTCGCCGACCAGGCCGAGCTCCGCCACCTTCACGAGGACATCGGCGTTGTCCCTGCCGAAGCGCAACGGCGACACGATCGGGCACCCCCCGAAGGTGCAGAACGGCCGGGCCAGGAATCCGCCTTCCTTCCCGAGCCATGCGTCGAACAGCGCTGCCAGAGGCTCGATGTGCGCCGCGGTCGAGATTCCGAGCGCAAACGGCTTGCGCGTGCCGGCGAGCTCGGCGTAGGCGATGTTCATGTCGTGCACGTACAGGTCGTCGCCGAGGTCCGCGGCGATGAACGGCTGGCCGAAACAGTCGATGTGCTCGAGCTGGTCGGCGAGCCGCGCGGCGTCGTACAGGTCGACGAGGGTCGTCGGGCGGAACCGCTGCGTTTCGTAATCGAGGATGCGCACCGATTCGCCCGACGTGGTGAACAGCACGTCCGAGCCCTTCACCTCGATGTCGAGCGCCGGATCGGGTGCGTGCAGCACGTACCCCTTTGCCGAACGGTCGATGAGGTCCTCGACGAGGGCTCGCGGAAACCGCAGCCGTCCGCGCTCGTCGAGCACGGCGCCCGCGGGCAGCGCGTAATGCAGGATGGCGGGAGTCGGGTCGCCGATGCCAATGCGGTCGAGGACGTCGAGCGCGGTGTCGTAAATGCGGGCGACGTCGGCGTCCGGAAGCGGCCGGTACTGTCCCCCGGGCAGGCCGCGGCGAACCGCGAGCGTGCCGGCGCCGCCCGCTCGCAGCCGGCGTCGCGCCGCCGCGCCGCCGCGGCGGGCGCGCCAGCCGTCGCCCCGGGCGGCCCCGGACATCTCGTCCGGCACGCCTGCTTCGGTCATGACCCGCGCCTTGCAACGGTTGCCGGCAGCAGGGAAGACGTGCGCCCGACGTCCACGCCCATGCAGCTCCCGAGCGCCCCGAGCCAGGGTTCGACGTCGAGGCCGCGGGCCGCGCGCCACCCCGGGTCGAACAGTGTCTCCGCGTAACGCTCGCCGCGATCGCAGAGCAGGGTGACGATACTGCCCTGCTCGCCCCGCTCACGCATGGCCTCGGCGAGCTCGAGGCAGGCGACGAGGTTCGTGCCCGACGAGCCGCCGTAGCGGCGGCCGAGCAGCTTCTCGAGAAGCAGCGTCGCGGCGCAGGACGCCGCGTCGTCCACCTCGATCACGGCGTCGACCACCTCGAACAGGAACCCGGGCTCCACGCGCGGCCGGCCGATGCCTTCGATCAGGGTGGCGGACTTCGCGCGTGCGGAGCGATCGCGGCCCGGCCAGCCTTCCGCGAACGCGCAGCCCGCGGGCTCCGCGACGCACAGTCGCGTGTTCAGCCGGCGGTAGCGCAGGTAGCGCCCGATGGTCGCCGAGGTTCCGCCCGTGCCGGCGCCGCACACGATCCAGGCGGGCTCCGCATCGGCTTCCTGCGCGAGCTCCGTGATGATCGACTCGGCGATATTGTTGTTGCCGCGCCAGTCGGTCGCCTGCTCGGCAAGCCCGAACTGGTCGAGGTAGCAGGCGCCCTGCGCGGCGTGCCAGGCGGCACGCTCCTGCTCCTCCCCGCACGCTTCGACGAGGTCGCACTCACCGCCGAGCGCCCGGATCTCGCGCAGCTTGCCGGGCGCCGTACCCGCCGGCACGACCGCAACGAACGGCACGCCGAGGAGCCGGGCGAACCAGGCCTCGGAAATGGCCGTGCTGCCGGAGGACGCGTCGACCACTTTCTGGCCGGCCCGCAGGCGGCCGTTGCACAGCGCATACAGGAACAGCGAGCGTGCCAGCCGGTGCTTCAGGCTGCCGGTGGGGTGCGCGGACTCATCCTTGAAGTAGAACGGGATCCCGGGGAAGGCCGGGAGCTCGAGGCGCAGCAGGCGGGTATCGGGCGAGCGCGCGGTCTCCTGCTCCAGGCGCAGCACGGCCTCGTTGACCCACCGGCGTTCTGGGCGATCCGGGATCCGTTTGGGGATTGCGACGGCGTTCATCGCCGTATGGTCGTCCCCGCGCGCGCGCGAAGAGTTGATCGAGATCAATCCGGCCTCGCGGCCGGCGCGCTGCTGACGGGAGCCCCGGGCCCGCGCGCCCCGGGGGCCGCGGGCGTCTCTCGTTCATTCCCGCGGGCGGCTGCGCGACCCGTTGCGGATGCGAATGATTCCCATTTACACTACAGGCCGCCGGCGCCGGGGACGAAGCGCGGCACAACGAATTCGTGGTTCTCCACCCTGCAAGGAGCAGCCGTGCGAACCGAACCCTCAATTCCGGTCAGCTTCTCAGCGCTGC
>CAZBGV010000210.1:2514-5288 GCA_964491485.1 uncultured Woeseiaceae bacterium
TGGCCGGGCCCTGCGCGAGCGCCCAGACGACGGGGCGCAGCGAGCCGGACCGGGAGCTCCCGACGATCGTCGTCGTCGGCAAGGCCCGGGACGCCATCGACCGGCAACCGGCAGCGGTCTCCCTCGTCACCCCGGAAGCGCTGCAACTTCGCCAGCCGCGCTCGACGGAGGAAGCGCTGCGGGGGGTCCCGGGCGTCGCGATCAAGCCCGAGGAGGAGACGGCCATCGTCTCGAACATCGGCATCCGCGGCTTGAGCGCCGCGGATTACAAGACGCTGATCCTCGAGGACGGCGCCCCGGTCGCGCCGGGCCTGTTCGTCGGCAATGCGCGCTACTACAACCCGCGCGTGCAGCGGATGGACAGCATCGAGGTGCTGCGCGGCGCCGCGTCCCTGCGCTACGGCCCGAGCACGATCGGCGGCGTGATCAATTACATCACGAAGCCGCCGCGGGACGGCGCCGAGATCGGGCTCCGTGCCGGATCCTTCGCCACGCGGGAAGCGACGCTCGAGCTCGGCGCGAGCACCCCGTCCGGGGACGGGACTTTCGGTGCGTTCATCACGCACGCACAGAGCGACGGCTTCATGGACAAGGGCTACGCCATGACCGATGTCATGCTCAAGGCGGGACTCGCGATCGCGGGCGACCAGCGGCTCGGATTGAAGTACACGGACTACGCAAACGACGCGAACATCTCCTACCGCGGCCTGTTCCTCGACGAATACCTCGCCGGGGCCCGGCATAACCCGGCACCGGACGACTGGTTCCTCACCGGCCGGCGTTCACTCGACCTCAATCACGAGTGGAAGATCGGCAGCAACGCGCGCCTGAACACGCTGGTCTACGGCAGCACGCTGTACCGCCACTACTGGCGTTACGCGACGCATGACGCGGCGTCGGGCGCCGCGGAGCACTGGGTGTACACCGACGACGTGAACGGCAACAACCGCGACTTCGAGCGTTTCGGGATCGACAGCCGGCTGCTGCTCGATCACTCGAGCTTCGGCATCGCGAACGAAACCGAGCTCGGCCTGCGCTACATGACGGAAGAGATGCACGACCGGACCGTCGCCGGCACCCGGGCCACCCCGCGCAGCGGGCCGCTGCAACGGGACATCCTCGATTCGGCGGACAGTCTTGCGCTGTACGTGCAGAACCGCTTCGTGCTCTCGGAGCGGCTGGCGCTGACGGCGGGCCTGCGTGCGGAGCGCTACGAGCAAACGCGCGAGGATCGGCGCGCAGCCGGCACCGGGACGAACGCGGTCGATACCTCGAATACCGAGGTGCTGCCGGGCATCGGCGTGACCTGGGAGCTCGTTCCCGACCTTCAGCTGTTCGCGAACGCATACGAAGCCTTTGCCCCGGCGCTGAACGGCGATGCGCTGAACGGCCTGCAGGATCAGCGGCTCGATGCGGAGCGCTCGATGAACGTCGAGGCCGGGCTGCGCGGCAGCGCGGGCAGCGAGCGCATCCGCTACGAGCTGACCCTGTTCCGCATGAGCTTCGACAACCAGATCATTCCGGCGAACAGCAACAGCGAGTTCCAGGTGACGAACGGGGGCAAGACATTCCATCAGGGCATCGAGGGCGGGCTCGGCATCGACGTGGGTGCGGGCTTCAGCATCGACGCGAGCTTCACGTACATCCCCGATGCGGAGTTCGACGGCGCGAGGCTCGATCGCGACGGAACGCTGACGACCCCGGACGGCAACCGGATTCCGTATACGCCGGAGTGGATCGCGAACCTCGGTGTCACGTACACGAAGGGCGCTTTCAGCGGCCTGCTGAACGTGCACCATACCGGCGCCCAATACACCGACGTCCTGAATAGCCGGGACATCACGGAGAACCTGACGGGATTTTTCACCGGCCGCATCGACGGCTACACGCTGGTGGATCTCAGCCTGCTCTACGATTTCACCGACCGGCTCGAGGTCGCCGCAACGCTGAAGAACGCCACCGACGAGCGCTACATCGCGAGCCTTCGCCAGGGCATCTACGTTGGGCCGGAACGCAGCCTCGACGTCGCGTTGCGCTACAGGTTCTGATGCAAGCGCCGCGGCGCGCCCGCGCGAGGGGCTATACGTCGAGCACGCACTGTGCCCGCCACAGGCCGTGCGCGTCGCGCGAGACATCGAGCCCGGTCAGCGTCGCACCCTTGATCTCGACGGCGGGCTCGTGCCGCTGCGGGTCCGCCGCCTCTCCCCAGGCGGAAGCGCGCAGACGACCGTCCCTTATGTGGACTTCGAAGCGGCCGAAAAGCAGGTGCCTGTCGGCCATCGCGTAGATCAGCGCGTTGAGCCAGTCGTTCAGCAGCAGGTCGTCGTCGGGCGCCGTGCATTCGAAGTCCACGCGTTCCCGGTCGGCAACCCTCGACGGGTCCGTGATCACGGCAGTCATGGCCAGGGCGGCCTGTTCGAACGCGGCCTCGAGCGTCGGCCCGAAGCCGCGCACCCCCACGTCCGCGTCGTGGGGGAAATGCTCGTAGCAGTGGCCGGCTTGCATCAGCCCTTGACGCAAACCAGCGGCCTGAGCCGGCAGACCTTGCGCGCGAGGCCCGCCCGATCGGCGGAGTCGACGACCGCGGTCACGTCCTTGTAGGCGCCCGGCGCTTCCTCGGCAACCCCCCGCTGCGACGGAGAGCGGATCAGGATCCCCTGCGCTGCCAGCTCGTCGACGACCTGCCGGCCGCTCCATTGCCGCAGGGCCTGCTGGCGGCTCATCGCCCGCCCGGCGCCGTGGCACGCCGAGCTGAAGGAAAGGGCCGCGGATTG
>CAZBGV010000211.1:0-5283 GCA_964491485.1 uncultured Woeseiaceae bacterium
GCGCTCCTTCGCGTCTTCCAGCCGCTGCTTCGCCGTCTGGTCGTCGATGATCTCGTTCGGCGTGATGAGGATGTGGCGGATCTGCATCTGCTCGATCGTGCTTTTCTGGTTGACGCCGCGGATCTCGTTCACTTTGACGATGTGGAAGCCGCTCGCCGCGCGGATCGGCTGCGAGACGTCGCCGGCCTGCATGTTCGCGACCACGTCGGCGAAGATCGTCGGCAGCTGGTTGCCTTCGCGCCACCCGAGGCTGCCGCCTTCCAGGCTGTCCTGGCTGTCCGAGTAACGCACCGCCGTCTCGCCGAAATCCGCGCCGCTCGCGAGCTGCTGGTAGACGTAGCTCGCCTCGGTTTCAGCCTGCTGGATCTGCTCGCTCGTCGCGGCCGGCGGCACCGAGATCAGGATGTGCGAGAGGTTGTACTCCGAATTCGCAACCGCGTTGTTCTCGAGATCCGCGATGCATTGCTGCACCTCGCGCGGCGTGACCGAGATCCTGCCCGCGACGTCGATGCGCCGCAGCTGATCGAGCGTCAGCTGCTTGCGCATGTCGCGCCGGTAGTCGGCATAGTCGATTCCCTGGCTGGCCAGTACCTCCGGCAGCTTCTCGAAGGGGATGTTGTTCTCGGCCGCAACCTGCGCGATCGCCGAGTTGAGCATCTGGTCGGAGATCTGGATGCCGATCCGCTCCGCGCGCTGGAGCTGGATCTGCTCCAGCACCAGCCGCTCGAGGACCTGCTCGCGCAGCACGCTGGGCGGCGGGAGCTGCAGGTTCTGCTCCATCGCGCGCTGGGAAATGAGCGCGGTCTGCCGGTTCAGCTCGCTCTTCAGCACCACGCCTTCGTTGACGATCGCGGCGATCCCGTCGAGGAACTCGCCGGTATCCGAAAGCTCCTCGGCGGAGGCGCCGAGGGCGCCGCCGAGCAGGGCCACGAGTAAACCCAAGTAGCTGATTTTTCGCATAGTTCAAAGGGGCGCGGGCGCGCCCGGACTATTCGATGTCGGGGGTGTAGCCAAGAATACCACGTTCGAGCATCTGGTCCGCGGCGGTGCCGACGCTGGTCATGCCCTTCAGTACGAGCTGGAGACCGATCGAGGAATCGCGAGTTCCGTCGCGCGTCGAGATGTGCCGGCGGGTGACCAGCCGGATGCCCCAGCAGCAGCTTTCGTATTCGAGCCCGAAGAAGCGCTCCAGCGTCTCGTCGTCGCGGAACGAGTAGTTGTAGCGGCCGACCAGATTCCACTGCTCCGACAACGGCCACGACCAGGAGACGTCGCCCTGCTCGAGGGTGCCGCGGCGGAAGCGATAGGAGAGGTTCAGGATCTTGTCCGTGCGCGGACGGTACTGGAGGCGCGCCTCGGACTGCGTCGTGCCGCCGCCATCGGTGCCCCACTGGTGCCCGATGTCGAAGTTCAGGTTCTTGAACACCAGGAACTTGAGCTCCGCGATGTAATCGGACGACTCGCCCGCGGCGACCGGCTGGCCGGGCAGCTGCACGCCGGTCTCACTCAGGTACAACGCCTGGCCGATCGTGGCGGAGACGAGCTCTTCCCCGGATGCCGCGTCCAGCACGCGGCTCGTGATCCCGATGCTCAGCTGGTCGGTGTCGGCGATCCGGTCGACGCCGAGATAGCGGTTCTTGCGATAGAGCTGGACGAGATTCAGGTCCGGGAGAATCGTGTCGAAGACGGGCAGGTCCTGCTGGTCGCGGTGCGGGATGTGCACGTAGAGGATGCGCGGCTCGAGCGTCTGGATGAGACCTTCCGACGCCTCCATGCTGCGCTCGAGGATCATGCCCGTGTCGATGCTCGCGATCGGCAGCAGCCGGTCGGGGTTGTCGGGCTCCCCGGGCAGCGTGTTGTTCAGGCCATAGGCCGTGTATTCGGCGGCGACCTCCGGCACGACGAACCAGCCGGGGTTCTGCAGCGGCCACGAGACGCGCGGCGCGAGGTCCGCGCGCCAGCCGGTCACACCGACGTCGCGGTCGAAGTAGACGACCTCGCCGTCCACGTCGTACTGCAGCCCGAGGATGCGGTCCGGCCAGGTGCCGTTGAACAGGAACTGCGGAAGCCGCCGGTACGGCTCGTCGTCCGGCGCGATCGTGTCGTCGATCGTCTGGTAATCCTGGAGCCGCGCAAAGAGGCTCCAGCGGTTGCCATAGTGGTCGAACGCGATACTGCGATTGAGGTGCGTGATGCTGGACTCGCTCAGGCTGCCGCCCAGGTCCTCGAAATAGCCGCTGTCCGAGACCTCGCGGAAATCGATGCGGTTGCGCCAGGCGTTGTCGAAGATCGTCTGGTGCTGGAGCGCGGTCAGCTCCCGGTTGGTGCCGGTCAGCGAATCGTTCGGGAGGTAATCGAACTGGAACATCCCCTCGTTGCGTTTCGTCAGGTAACGGAGCTCGGTGCCGATCTGCAGCCCGCGCTCGCTGAGCAGCCGCGGCGTCAGCGTCGCATCGTAGTTGGGGGCGATGTTCCAGTAGAACGGCGCGCGGATCTCGCTGCCGCTGCGGCCCGCGCTGCCCAGCTCGGGCGTGAGGAATCCGGTCTTGCGCGCGTCGCCGATCGGGAACGACAGGAAAGGCGAGTAGAGGATCGGCACGCCCTGGAAGCGCAGCTTGACGTTCTGCGCCGTGCCCGTCTGGGTTTCCGTGTCGATGTCGATGTCACCGGCTTCGAGCAGCCAATCGTTGGACCCGGGCGGACAAGTGGTGTAGCTCACGTCGTCGAGCTCGAGCGTGCCTTCGCGGCTGATCTCGAGCGATTTCGCCGCGCCGCGCGAGCGGCCCTGCCCGAGCTGGAACTCGGCGCCGGTGAAGCGAATGATGCCGCTTTCGTAGGCGAAATCCGCCGTGTCGCCCTGCACGTAATTGTTCGGGTCCTGGTAGCGGACGTTGCCGCGCAGCAGCAGCGCCCCGTCGGCCGGCTCGTGGATGGCGGTGTCGGCTCCCGCGAGCCGGTCGCCGCGGCGGACCACCACGCCGCCGGTCAGGCGGGCGGCGCCGCCCGCCCCCAGCAGGGCGTCGACGTCGCCGGCGATGAACTCGAGCGCCCGCGGGTCGCCTCGCTCGAGGTCCTCGAGCACGGACTGCTCGGCCAGCGGCTCGGGATCGGGCAGCTCGCAGAGCAGGTCTTCCTGTCCCCGGGCGACGGAAAAGGCCAGGAGCAGAACGGTCGATGGCCAGCGGAGAGGAAGCAAGATCGATCGACGCAGTCGCGGTAACCCGTTGGGGGAGGGATGTTATCAGGTATCGTGATTTGCTACCTTCGCGTCTTCACGACCCGCGGAGACCATTCACATCGACAGGAGCATGTCGCCCGCGGACCGACGCGTGCAAGAGCTCGTCGACTGGCTGCAGTCGACGGGCATCCTCGGTGCGGAGATCGTGCCGGCGTCGGAGGACGCGAGCTTCAGGCGTTACTTCCGCGTGCGTACCCCCGAAGGCAGCCGCATCGTCATGGATGCGCCGCCGGATCGCGAAGACAGTCGCCCGTTCGTCGAGATCGCCGGCTACCTGGAGCAGATCGGCGTCAACGCACCGCGCGTCCTCGCGGCCGATCTCGCGCGGGGATTCCTCCTGCTCACCGATCTCGGCTCACTGCCCTATCTCAGCGAGCTCGAGCGCAGTCCCGAGCGTGCCGATGAGCTGTACGGCGACGCGCTCGATGCGCTCCTGCGAATACAGGAGCGCGGCCGTGCGTTCCAGCGCCGGCTGCCGCCTTACGACGAGCGGCTCCTCACCTTCGAGCTGTCGCTGTTCCGGGACTGGCTGTGCGGACGGCATCTCGGCATCGAGCTCGGGGACGAGCGCGCAGCGGCGTGGGATGCGTGTTGCGCGCTGCTCGTCGCCAACGCGCTGGAGCAGCCGCGCGTGTTCGTGCACCGCGACTACCACTCGCGCAACCTGATGGTGACCGGGCAGGACAATCCCGGCATTCTCGATTTCCAGGACGCCGTGGAAGGACCGCTGACCTACGACGTCGTGTCCCTCCTCAAGGACTGCTACGTGCGCTGGCCCGCGGAACGCGTGCGCGACTGGGTGCTCGGCTGGTTTGCGCGCCTCGACCGATCGCTCACGGGCGGCATGACCGACGCCGCGCTGCTGCGCCGCTTCGAGCTCATGGGCGTGCAGCGGCACCTGAAAGCCGCCGGCATCTTCGCGCGGCTGTGCCATCGCGACGGCAAGCCCGGGTACCTCGGTGACGTGCCGCGCACGCTCGGTTACATCGTCGAGGTGGCGCCGCGCCACCCGGAGCTCGCGTTTCTCTCGGCATTGATCGGGGAGGAGATCCTGCCGCGGATGGGTGCGGCATGATCGCGATGGTGCTTGCCGCGGGCCGGGGCGAACGCATGCGTCCGCTGACCGACCGCAGGCCGAAGGCCCTGCTCGAGGTCCGCGGCACGAGCCTGCTCGAGCGCCACCTCGCGCGGCTCGCGGCCGCCGGCGTGCAGACGGTCGTGATCAATCTCGGCTGGCTCGGCGAAGCCATCGTCGAGCGCATCGGGGACGGGCGCCGCTTCGGGCTCACGGTCGTCTACAGCCCCGAGCAGGACAACGTGCTGGAGACGGGCGGCGGCATCCGGCGCGCGCTGCCGCTGCTCGGGCCGGGGCCCTTCTGGGTGCTGAACGGCGACGTGCACACCGACTTCGCGCTGCCCCGGATCGAGCTTCCGCCCGCGTCGCTCGGACATCTCGTGCTCGTGCCCACGCCGGCGCACCAGGCGCGCGGCGACTTCGATCTCGTCGGCGGCAAGGCGGCGCTTTCGGACCGCCCGGCGTACACGTTCAGCGGCATCGCGCTCTATCGCCCGGCACTCTTCGACGGCACCGCACCGGGCCGGTTTCCGCTCGCGCCGCTGCTTTTCGACGCGGCGCGCCGCGGCCTGCTCGAGGCGAGCGTGCACAAAGGACTGTGGGCCGACGTCGGCACGCCCGAGCGCCTCGCCGCCCTGAACGCGGAAGATCCCCCCGCCGCCCCGTAGGAGCCCGCCATGCGGGCGACGGCGATGGTCGGGTCGCCCGCATGGCGGGCTCCTACGGGGCGGTGCGCGCAGCTGATCGAGTCAGCCGTCGCCGAACAGCCGGGCGAGGAACAGCGGCTCGAGGCGTTGCGCAATACCCGGGAGCGTGTCGCGCACGCCGAGCCGCGCGAGATCGGTCATCTCGAGGCCCGCGTAACCGCAGGGATTGATGCGCGTGAACGGCTCGAGGTCGAGATCGACGTTCAGGGCCATGCCGTGGAAGCTCGCGCCGCGCCGCACGCGCAGGCCGACGCTCGCGAGCT
>CAZBGV010000212.1:0-5273 GCA_964491485.1 uncultured Woeseiaceae bacterium
CGAGCTCGGCGAGCGAGAGCGTGTAGCCGAGCTCGGCGTAGCTGCCCTCGAAGTCCCTGCCGAAGGTCGCCAGCCGCCCATGGAAGCCGTTCTTCTCCAGCGTGAGCGCGTACCACGCGTAGTCCTGCGCGGGGCCGGCGAAGTTCTCGTACTCGCCGACCGCGACGTCGATACGGGCGACACCCATCCCGGCGCCCAGGTTCAGCTCCTGGTAGGTGTCGTCGAAGTCCTCGGTATAGTAGTAGCCGGTGAATCCGACGCTGAGCGTCGCCGGCCCGACCTCGCGCGCGTAGCCGAGATAGCCGTCGACCTCGAGGCCATCGTCGAGGTCCGCGGCCCAGGTGCCGGCCGTGAAACCCGAGCGCGACCACTCGAGGCCCGCGGACGCGGACGAGCGCGCCTGGAAGATTCCGCGATAGTAGTAGTCGCTCACCCAGCCGATGTCGGCGGAAAGCTCGGCGCGCGCGGGCGCGGCGAGCAGCACGGAAGCGCCCGCGAGCGCGAGCGCAGGTAGTGTCGAGTTGTGCACGGCATTCCTCCCGGTTCTTGTCCGCGCCCGGGATTGCAGGGAGCGTGCCAATCGCCAAACGTTTTTAATTCAATAGCTTGCCTGAAGTTCGGCTGCCGGCGGCGCACCGCGGCGGTGCAGGGGCGCGCGCGGCTGCACGCTCTGCGTGCGCTGCGGCAAAATTGCGGGGCATGCGCCGATTGTCGGCTGGCATGCGCAAGCCGCCTGAGGTATCAAGACGCGATGAGAAGTGAATCGATCGAGGCGCTGGCGCGCCGGCTCGCCGAAACCCTGCCGGAGAGCCTGCGTGCCGTGCGTGACGACGTGGAAGAGAACTTCCGCGCGGTGCTGCGCAACGGGCTCGCGAGGCTCGACCTCGTGACGCGCGAGGAATTCGAGGTGCAGGAGGCGATCCTCGCGCGCGCCCGCGAGCAGCAGGCCCTGCTCGAGGAGCGCCTGACCGCGCTCGAGGCGAAGCTCGCGGCCGCAGAGGTCGCGGAGGTGGTCGCCCCGGAAGGCGGCGCGAAGAAGAAGAGGAAAAAGAAGGCGGGCGGCAAGACAGCGGAGCCGCCCGCCGAGTGACGGCTCGGGCCAGGGAGGGCCGATGCCAGAGCAGACCGAGGGCCTGACCGAAACCGTCCTCGTCGAGGAGACAGGGCCCGAAAGCAACCGGCTCGCGGTCGCAACGAGCCGCGCGCAGCTCGGGGTGCTGGCGCCGCCGGTCACCATCGAGGTGTTCCTGTGCGGCGGGCTGCCGCACCTCGCCATCGTCGGTTTGCCCGAGACCGCGGTGCGCGAGAGCAAGGACCGCGTGCGCGGCGCGATCCTGAGCTCGTCCCTGCGTTTCCCCGACGGGCGCATCATCGTGAGCCTCGCGCCGGCGGACATGAAGAAAGCCGGCGGCCGCTTCGACCTCGCGATCGCGCTCGGCATCCTCGCCACCACGGACGACACGCTGGCGTCGGCGCTCGCGACGACCGAGCTGTATGGCGAGCTCGGCCTGAACGGCGAGCTGCGCCCGATTCCCGGCGCCTTACCGGCGGCGCTCAAAGCGGCGCAGGCCGGGCACGCGGTGATCCTTCCGGCCGGCAACGCCGCGGAGGCGGCGCTGTCGTCGGCGCGCGTGTTCGTCGCCTCGCACCTGCTGGAGGTGACCGGGCACCTGAAAGGCACCGCGCCGCTCGAGCCGCTGCGCGGCGGCGCGCCGCCGCTCGGCCGTGTCCACGTGCCGGACCTCGCGGACGTGCGCGGCCAGCAGGTGGCCAAGCGCGCACTCGAGATCGCGGCCGCCGGTGCGCACAACCTCCTGTTCACCGGCCCGCCGGGCACCGGCAAGAGCATGCTGGCGCGGCGGCTGCCCGGCATCCTGCCGCCGATGACCGAAGCCGAGGCGCTGGAAACGGCGGCCGTCGATTCCATCACCGGCCGCGGCGTCGACCTCGCACGCTGGCGCCGGCGACCGTTTCGCTGCCCGCACCACACGGCTTCCGCGGCGGCACTCGTTGGCGGCGGCAGCGACCCGCGGCCCGGCGAGATCTCGCTCGCCCACAACGGCGTGCTGTTCCTGGACGAGCTGCCGGAGTTCAGCCGCCACGTCCTCGAAGTGCTGCGCGAGCCGCTCGAGACCGGCGTCATCACCATCTCGCGCGCGGGCCGGCAGGCCGAGTTTCCCGCGCGGTTCCAGCTCGTCGCCGCGATGAACCCGTGCCCCTGCGGCCACCTCGGCGATCGCCTCGGCGATTGCCGCTGCAGCGCCGAGCGCGTGCAGGCCTATCGAAGCCGCGTGTCCGGCCCCCTGCTCGATCGCATCGACATCCGTTGCGAAGTGCCGCGGCTGCCGAGCGAGGCGCTGCGTCCCGGCGCGACCGACGCCGCCGAAACCAGCGCCGACGTGCTCGAGCGGGTGGTCGCGGCGCGTGCGCGGCAGGAGGTGCGCGCCGGCTGCTGCAACGCGCACCTGGAGGGCGAGCTCCTCGAGCGCACCTGCGGGCTGCCGGAGGGCGGGTGGGCGCTGCTGGAGCGCGCCGCCGAGAAATTCGCGCTCTCCGCGCGGGCGCACCAGCGCGTACGGCGCGTCGCTCGCACCATCGCCGATCTCGCCGGCGAGGACGACATCGCCGTCGCTCACATCGCCGAAGCGCTCACCCTGCGCCTCGGCTCGTGACGCAGCCCTGGTTCACGGATTGTGTACGTTGCTCTGGCCCCGAACCGCAGGCGCCCGCCATGCGGGCGACCTGGATTTCGGATCGTGGCACGCTCTCTTTGGGACCGCATCGTTCACGCACGTTGGCGGACGGTGGCAAGGGCTGCGCCGCGACCGGGGGAGCTCGCGCAATGGCGGGCTCCTGCAGGTGCCTCGTCAGCGGGGCGGGTGCAGTCGCCCGCATGGCGGGCTCCTACAGGTGCCTCGTCAGCGGGGCGGGTTTAGTCGCCCGCATGGCGGGCTCCTACAGGTGCCTCGTCAGCGGGGCGGGTTTAGTCGCCCGCATGGCGGGCTCCTACAGGTGCCTCCGTTTCGTCAGCGGGGTGGGTTCGGACGCCCGCATGGCGGGCTCCTACGTGGGGGTGCTTACTCGACCTGCTCGGCCATGTAGCGGACCGCGTTCGCGACTTCCTCGTCGGAGAGATCGAGGCGGCCGCCCTTGGGCGGCATGAAGCCGGTCTGGCCCTGGTAGCCGTGCAGCGCGTGCTGGATCAGCGTGTCGATGCCCTGCTCGATGCGTGGCTCCCAGGCTTCCGCGTTGCCGAACTCCGGCGCGCCGCCGATGCCCGCCCCGTGACAGGCGATGCACGCCTCGTTGTACACCTGCGGGCCGGTCATCGCGGTTTCCACGGGCTTCGGCTCCTCGGCCGCGGCCACCTGCGGACCGGCTTCGGTGAGGTCGTCGCCCGGCAGGAAGACCTGGCTGAAAGGCTCGATGCGCTTCTCGACTTCCTTGATGTAGACGTCCGCGTGCTGCCTGAAGTCGCCGCGGGTTCGGTCGTTCAGGTTCATCGCGAGCACGAGGAACCCGAGGCAAACGGCCGCCAAAACGCCGATCACCAGGGAATACATGTCGAAAAACTTCTGGTCCTTCCTCACCTTTCGCTCCTTTGCGTGCGCGCGCGATTATATCGAAGGCTTGGGGAAAAATCGCTCGGACGGCCGCTCAGTCCGCCGCCGCGTCGCGCAACGCCCGTTCGCTCTTCACGAGGATCCGCCGCCCTTCCACCTCGATCGCCCCGTCGACCGAGAGCGCGTGCAGCACCCTGGAGAACGTCTCCGGCTGGATCGAAAGCCTCCCCGCGATATCCTTTTTCGGCGCCTCCAGCTCGATCAGGCGCGCTCCGTCGTGCACCTCCGCCTCCGGCAGGCGGCCGAGCAGGAAGTTGACGACCCTGAGCGTCGCGTTCTGCAGCGACAGGGCGTCGATCTCGTTGACCCGGTGATGCAGCCGTATGCTGAGCGTCCCGAGCAGGCGCAGGCAGGTCTCCGGCGACTCGTGCAGCATCTGCAGGAACACGGCGCTGTCGAACGCGGTCAGCGTGGAGTCGTCGACCGCCTGTGCACTCACCGGATAGAGGGGGCGGGCAAAGAACATCACGGCTTCGGCGAACGTCTGTCCCGGGCGGATGATCTCCACGATCTTCTCCTGCCCGGCGGGGGACAGCCGGAACAGCTTGATCGCACCCGAATCGAGGTAATAGAAGTGTCTGGACACGTCGCCCATGTGGAACAGCGCTTCGCCGGCGGCGAGCCGGAGCGTGCGCCTCGATACGCGCATGCGCTCGAGCTGCGCCTCGTCCAGCTCGGCAAGCAGCGGCAGCCGCCGCAGTTCCGCGTCGTCCACGATGAGCTTCCGGGGAGATCCATCGACGGCGGCCAATGATACTGGCCGCCTGACGGGTGCACCACCGAGCCGCCGCCCGCGCGCGCACCGCGCGCGGCGCCGCCCGGCAGGGAAGCTCCGCCCGCTGTGCCGGACTTATAGCCCGTGCGTCTCCGGCATCGGGCCGATACGCAGCAGCCAGTCCGGCGATCCGTAACACTCGACGACCCACGGGATGCGCATCGCCCGCAGGTGCGGGTAGAGCATCAGCGGCTCGCGATGGATCCTGAGGCGCAGCACGTCCCCCGGCGCAAGCCCGTCGATGCAGTCGAGCGTGTCGAACAACGGCTCCGGCGGCTCGCGGCCGCGCATGTCCAGCAGCATTTCCATTCGTTCACCCCCTGCGACGGCTCAAGTTAAGTGCGAGCACGGCGCGCGGCCTTGATCATGATCAAGAAAGGCGCCGATCCGGCCGCCCGCGGACACCCGCAGAACGGGAACGCGCGCGTCGCCCATCCGTCGCCGGCCGGCTTTCGTTGCAATGTCAAAGGTCCGGTGCCAGAGTCGGCGCGGCGACGCGGAGGGAAGATCGATGCAAAAAAAAGCATGCGTCACACTGCTCGGACTGGTGGCGGCGGGGCTCGTCGCGGGCTGCGGCCGCGAGCCGGCGGAGCCCGCACCCGCCGACGCCCCGTCGGTGCAGCCCGCGGACCTGGTCCTGCGCGGCGGCACGATCGCGACCGTCGATCCCGGGCTCGGGACGGTGGAGGCCGTGGCCGTCGACGGCTACACGATTGCGGCGGCGGGCAGCAACGAGGCCATTGCGGCGTACATCGGCCCGGACACGCGCGTCATCGAGCTCGACGGCCGCTTCGCGATGCCCGGCTTCATCGAGGGTCACGGGCATTTCATGGCGCTCGGCGAATCGAAGCAGATCCTCGACCTCACGCGGGCGA
>CAZBGV010000213.1:0-5191 GCA_964491485.1 uncultured Woeseiaceae bacterium
CCGAAGCCGCGCACCGTCTCGATGCGCTCGCGGCCGAGCACCTTGCGCAGCGCGTGCACGTGCACCTCGAGGGTGTTGGAATCGACGTCGGCCTCCAGCCCGTAGAGCTGCTGGTGCAGGCGCTCGCGGCTGACGGGCCGCCCTCCGGCCTGCATCAGCACCGCGAGGATCGTGTGCTCCTTCGGCGGCAGCTCGACGACCTCGCCGTCCAGGCGGAAGCGGCGGAACTCGGGCTCGAACGCGAGGGCTCCCATCGTGATGCAGGGGCCCGCGGCGCCGGCCTGGCGCCGCAGCAGCGCGCGGATGCGCGCGAGCAGCTCGCGCGGCTCGAACGGCTTGACCAGGTAATCGTCGGCGCCGGTATCGAGCCCGGTGACGCGGTCGTCGAGCGCATCGCGCGCCGTGACCACCAGCACCGGGAGATTCACGTCGTTTGCGCGCAGCGAGCGCAGCCACTCGACCCCGTCCCCGTCGGGCAGGCCGAGGTCGAGCAGGATCGCGTCGTACCCGGCGGTCGCGAGGTGGGCCTGCGCGGACTCGAGCGTGCGCACCCAGTTGACCCGGTAGTGCTCCTTCAGGAGCTTCACGAGCGCCCGCCCGAGATTGACGTCGTCCTCAACCAGCAACAGGTACATGCGTCATCCGCCGATCGATCGTGCAGGCATCGGCAGGGAGCCCCTGCACGCCGTGCGCCCCCCGCGGGGCGCCCCTGCGCCGCCGCGCGGGAGTATCGCGCGTCCGCCTGAAGCGTGGCTTAAGGCGCGTGCCCGGCCGGCCCAGGCCGCCCTGTTATACTGCCCGACCGTTCGGCGTCGTAAGGCCGGCCTGACTCCAGAACACAAAACCCGGGAGCGCGGCAGCAGCGCGGCGGATCCCACCGGAGACACGCATGTTCGAACGTCTGATTGCAACGGCACTTCTCGTTTTCGCCGCTTCCGCCGGCAGCGCGCTCGCCGCCGAGCCGGACCTCGAGCTCATCATGTCCGACCCCGACTGGATCGGCAATCCGCCGACCGGCGAGTACTGGGCGGATTCCGGCGAGCAGGTGTACTACCGGCAGGAGCGCGTCGGCGAGGACTTCTCCGATCTCTACGTGCTGCCCGCCGCCGGCGGCGCGGCCGAGCGCGTGCCGGCCGCCGACGAGTCACGCAGCTCGAACGCGACCCGCGTATACAACGCGGATCGCACGCGCGTGGCCTGGATCCTGCGCGGCGACGTCTGGACGAAACGCCTGGACAACGGCGAGGTGCGGCAGGTCACGCGCACCGCGGCCGAGGAGGACCGGCCGATGTTCATGGCGGACGGCCGCTCGGTCGCCTTCGTGCGCGACCACGTCTGGTTCGTGCACGACCCGCGCTCAGGCGTCACGCGCCAGGCGGCGGAGCTGAAATTCGAGGACGACCCGGACGCAGAGGAAGACTTCGACGACCTGCGTGACAGCCAGATGCGCACGTTCGCAACGCTGCGGCGGGACAAGCAGCGCAAGGAAGCGGCCGAAGCGCACGCGAAGCAACGCAAGCAGGACGATCCTGCGGGCCCGCCGCTGCCGATCTGGCTCGGCAAGGAGTACCGGCTCGTGCGCAGCGCACTCTCCCCGTCCGGTCGCCACCTGGTCGCGGTGGTCACGGAGAAGGATGCGAAGGAAGGGCGCAAGTACGAAATGCCGAGCTACGTGACCGAAACGGGTTACGTCGAGACGAAAGAGATCCGCGTGCTGGTAGGGCGCAACGAGCCGCTGCCGCAGAAGGTGCTGCTCGTCGATCTCGAAGCCGGTACGTTCCGGGAAATGGACCCGTCTACCCTGCCCGGCATCGACAAGGATCCGCTCGCGCCGCTGCGCCGCAGCGCGCTCGAGTGGCACGTCGAGCACGGCGCCGATCGCGAGCAGGTGGCGAAGGCACTCGAAGCGCCGGATGAGCGGCCGCTGACGGTCGACGGCATCGAGTGGAACGCCCAGGGCAGCATCGTGGCGCTCGAGCTGCGCGCCATCGACAACAAGGATCGCTGGATCGTGACGCTCGATCCCGCCGCCGCCAAGCCCGCCCTCACGCTGCAGCACCGCCTGACGGACGAGGCATGGATCAACTGGGATTACAACGACTTCGGCTGGCTGCCGGACGGCGACGCGCTCTGGTACCTGTCGGAGCAATCCGGCTGGTCGCACCTGTACGTCAAGCGCCTGGACGAGCGCCGCGCACGGCAGCTCACGCAAGGCGAGTTCGTCGTCTTCTCGCCGGTGCTGGACCCGCAGGAGCGGTTCTTCTACGTCGTCACGAACCGCACGCATCCCGGCAACTACGAGGTGTACCGCGTGCCGGTCGCCGGCGGCGAGCTCGAGCCCGTGACGAAGCTCGGCGGCGTCGTGGCGTTCGAGCTCTCGCCGTCGGGCGAGGAGCTCCTGCTCAGCCGCTCGTACCTCGACCGCCACGAGGACCTGTACGTGCAGCGGGCCGTGCCGGGCGCGCCGGCCCGACCGATCACGGACACGGTGAGCGACGAGTTCAAGAGCATCGACTGGGTCGTGCCCGAGATCGTCGAGGTGCCCTCCTCGCACGTCGACCGGCCGATCTACAGCAAGCTGTACCTGCCGAAGGACTACCAGGAAGGCCGCACGTATCCGGCCGTCTTCTTCGTGCACGGCGCGGGCTACACCCAGAACTCGCACATGGGCTGGCCCTACTACTTCCGCGAGTTCATGTTCCACACGGTGCTCGCGAACGACGGCTACGTCGTGCTCGACATGGACTACCGCGCGTCGCAGGGCTACGGCCGCGACTGGCGCACCGCCATCTACCGGCAGATGGGCCACCCCGAGCTCGAGGACCTCGAAGACGGCGTACGCTGGCTGGTCGAGAACTACGGCGTCGACCCGCAGCGCATCGGCATCTACGGCGGCTCCTACGGCGGCTTCATGACCTTCATGGCGCTGTTCCGCGCCCCCGACCTCTTCGCCGCCGGCGCGGCGCTGCGCCCGGTCGCCGACTGGCGTCACTACAACCACGAGTACACGTCGAACATCCTGAACACGCCGCTCGTCGACCCGGTCGCGTTCGAGCGGAGCTCGCCGATCACCTACGTCCAGAACCTGAAGAAGCCGCTCCTCATCGCCTCCGGCATGCAGGACGACAACGTCTTCTTCCAGGACGCCGTCATGGTCGTGCAGCGGCTCATCGAGCTCAAAATCCCGACCTTCGAGACGGCGATTTACCCGCTCGACCCGCACGGCTTCGTCCACCCCGAATCCTGGCTCGACGAATATCGCCGCATCTACCGCCTGATGGACCGCTACGTCGGCCACCCGAACCGAGACATCTCCGGCCCGTAGCCCTCGCGCCACCCTCGGTGGCAGCGTAGCAGTCAGCGGTCGTGCCAGATTCGGCAGCACCGGCGACGGCGGGGTACCTTTGGGGGAATGGCTCCCTCCGGACGCTGCGGAGCAGCCTGAGCTGCGGCGGCAGCCGGTGAGTTCCGCGCTGGCTGCTCCGCATCGTCCTGGGTCCGCTTTATTTCCCCCAAAGGCACCCCGCCGCCACCGGTGCCGCCCTGATGCCGTGGCTCGCAGCATTTGCGGTGCTCGCAGCGTTTGCGCCCTGTCGGAGCGCGCCACGCGCGCGACCGAACGAAGGCACAGACAACAAACGAAGGCACGTTAGCCCTTCAGCATCGTTCACGCACGGCACCATCGTAGACAGGGCGGAGCCGTGGCCGGGGGAGTCCCTCTCGGCGGCGTGCGAGGCAGAAGCCTAAGCCCGCAGGCCCACAGGGACGTGCTCGTGGCCGGCGCCGAGAGGGAGCTCCCCCGGTCGCGGCTCCGCCCCAGCCACCGGCCGCAAACGTGGCGTGAACGATGCGCTCCCAAAGAGTGCGGGCCACGGAAGGCAACGTGGCACCAACCTTGAGGTGCCTTCGTTTGTCCGGTTCCATTCGTTTGATATTTGCCTGCGTTCGCGTGTGGGGTACGTACCTGTGGTCGGGGTAGGTGCCTGCGTTCGGTCGCCCGCATGGCGGGCTCCTACGGGAGATGATTTGTCGGTGTGTGGAGACGCTTTGGGGCGGTCGACTGAGGTGCGTTTTTGGCGGTTTTCGGGCGGTCGAAACGCAGGTGAAAACCGTGACAGAAAACGATTGACATTTTACCGGCCGGAAATATATTAGCGCGCGAAAGGCGGGCACATTCCCGCACGACTCGAAGGGCCGGGTCGGTTTTTGTCTCGCAGGTCGCCCAACTGCATCGAAGGATTTGAGATGAAAACCGCCAGGCAAAGCGCCGAAGAACCGCCCGACGCCGGAAGTTGTAGAACCTCCACTCCCGCCGTCCCCGCCTTCCGCCCCGTCCCCGCTCCCGATTCACTGAACCAGGCCATCGCGAAACGCGATCGGTCGAAGATGCGCGTGTCGGAGCGAAGCCGCGAGTTCCTCGCCCGCTTCTACCCGCAAGCGAGCGTCGACGACTGGTGCGACTGGCGCTGGCAGAACCGCCACCGCGTGCGCACCCTCGCCGACCTCGAGCGCATGCTCGTGCTGTCCGATGACGAGCGCGCCGCGATCAAGCGCCACACGGGCGCGCTGCCGGTCGGCATCACGCCGTATTACGCGAGCCTCTTGTCGCCCGACGACGCCGGCCAGCCGCTCCGCCGCACGGTCGTGCCCGTGCTGGGCGAGTACGAGGTGTCCCGCGGCGAAGCCGAGGACCCGCTGGGCGAGGACACCCACAGCCCGGTGCCGGGCCTGGTGCATCGCTACCCGGACCGCGTCCTGCTGCTGGTCACGAACTTCTGCTCGGTCTACTGCCGCTACTGCACCCGCGCCCGCATGGTCGGCTCCGCCGGCGAACGCAGCGTGAAGAAGACCGACATCGATGCCGCGATCGAGTACATCGAGCGCACGAAGACGGTGCGCGACGTGCTGGTTTCCGGCGGCGACCCGCTGTCTCTGGACGACGACCGTCTCGACTACATCCTGAAGCGCCTGCGCAGGATCCCGCACGTCGAGTTCCTGCGCATCGGCAGCAAGCAGCCGGCGGTGCAGCCGATGCGGGTGACACCGGCGCTGACACGCATCCTGAAGCGCTACCACCCGCTGTGGATGAGCCTGCACTTCACGCACCCGGACGAGCTGACGCCGGAAGTGGCCGAAGCCTGCGGGCGGCTGGCGGACGCCGGCATCCCGCTCGGCAGCCAGACGGTGCTGC
>CAZBGV010000214.1:0-5137 GCA_964491485.1 uncultured Woeseiaceae bacterium
GCGGGCGGCGCCGGCGTCGAGCTGGCCTGCCTCGCCACGCCGACGCGCCGCGGCGAGCTGCACTTCGCACCGGCGGATCTGCGCGTGCGCTCGCGCTTGCGGCTGCTCGATTTTTGCACGCGCCTCGGTGCCGCCGAGACGCGGCGCTGCTACCCCGATTTCGCGCAGGTCGCTCGTTACGCCTGGCTGGCCGGCGACCGGCGGCTGGCGGAGATGGGCATCAAGACGTACCAGCAGCGTGGCGAGGGGACGGATTTCAAGGAGCTGGCCGAATACCGCATCGGCGATCCGGTGCGGCACATCGACTGGAAGGCCACGGTACGGCACGAGAAGCTGATCGTGCGGCAGTTTCAGAACGAGCGTGACCAGTGCGTGATCCTCCTGATCGACTGCGGCCGGCGCATGCGCGCGGACGATCCGGAAGCCGGGATCGGCGCATCGCATTTCGACCAGGTGCTGAACGCGACGATGCTGCTCACGTATGTGGCGCTGAAGCAGGGCGACGCGGTCGGCGCCATGACGTTCGGCACGCCGCCGGGCGAGGAGCGCTGGGCGGTCCCGCGCAAGGGTGCGCACGCGCTCGGCGCGCTGATGGCCGAGCTGTACGCGGTGCAACCCACGCCTTCGCATTCGGATTACCTGAACGCCGCGCAGGATCTCCTGCGGCGCCATCGCAAGCGCTCGCTCGTCATCCTGGTCACCAACTTCCGCGACGAGGATGCGGTCGAGCTCGGCGGCGCACTCAAGCTGCTGGGCTCGCGCCACCTCGTGCTCACGGCGAGCCTGCGGGAACGGATCGTTGGCGAGCTGCGGCGCCAGCCCGTCGATTCACTGGACGCCGCGCTGGACGTGGCGGGTGCACACCTCTACGAGCAGGCGCGCCGCGATGCGTTCCAGCGCCTGTCGGCGCGCGACGCGCTGATGGTGGACGCCGAACCCGATCGCCTCGGCATCGACCTCGTGAACCGCTACCACGCGGTCAAAAAAGCCGGCCTGATCTGACCGTGGCTGGCAGGGTGCCCCGACCCCGTAGGAGCCCGCCATGCGGGCGACCACCAACCGGCTACCTGCTCAATCCCCCTCGCCCCCAGGCCAATACTCGTTCGCCCGCTCGCTCGCCCGGCCGATCAACTCCCCGACATCGATCATCCCGATGGCGTCCGCTTCGTTCCGCAGGAAATCCAGCGCGCACGAGATAGAGCGCGCGGCTTGCTCCGGTGTTTCTTTGACGAGGAAAGGACGGGCCTCCCTCTGCCTGCGCAGCGTCACGCCGCCACCGACATCGCCGGGCGCAGCACCGGTCCTGCAATGCCGGCCCGCCGGCGCACGACCGCGAGCGTCTTGCGGTCGACGTGGATGTAACCCGCGACCGCGGGCCGCCGCCCCAGGTTCCGCTCGGGGCCCAGGATCGTCACTGCGCAGCCGGCATTCACGACCACGCGTTTCAGCAACCGCCGCGGGGTCACGACCAGGTAGCCGTCCATGCCCCGCTCGAGTCCGAACTCCTGCATGGCACACAGGAGCTCCGCGACCGCTCGCCGCCGGACTTTGGGATCCAGGTTGTGATCGCAGCCGAAGCGCGTCACTTCCCACACGGCATCGGATTCCGGCAGCTCCCCGCAGACGAGCTCCGGCCACAGCGTCTTCACCATGTAAGGCCGGGTCGTCGGCAGCAACCGGGCGACGCCGCGCGTTTCGCCCCTGCCGTCGAGCCAGACCAGGTACTGGGCGGCCGGCGTATCGAACTGGTCGTACTCGAACCCGCGAAACGTCGGGACCTCCCATTGCTGGCGCTCGACGAACAGCCGGTGCCGAAGTCGATGGTGCGATATCCACGTCTCGCCATGCAGGTGAGCGGTCTCCCAGCTGAGGCAGACGACCGGCATGCCCGGGCTCCGACGATTCGGCAGCGCACGATACTAGATCACGATCGCGCGGGCCCGCAGCTCTCAAATCTTGTAGTTTGCAGCCCTACAGGCTGATGAGCCCATAGCGGATGGCGTTCACCACGGCGGCGATGCGATTGCTCGCATGCAACTTCCAGAATGCTTTCTTCAGGTGGAAGTTCACGGTGTTCTCGCTGATGTGCAGGATGTCCCCGACGTCGCTGGAGCTCTTGCCGCGCGCGACCAGCTGAAGGCAGGTGCGCTCGCGTTCGGACAGCACCGGGACGATGCGGCTCTCGGCTTCGGTGCGGCAGAGCGCGCTGTAGGCGGCGTGGAACTGCGTGGCCAGCACGGCGAGAGTCGGCAGCATCAGTCCTGCGCGGGGATTGCGGTTCGCGGACGCGCAGGTGAGGAGGCAGACGTTGCCGTACGGGCCGTGTATCGGAACGGCGGCGCCGTCCAGCAACCCGGCTTCGCGGGCGTCGTCCATGACCGTTGCCTGCGCCCTGTTCAGCCGGACCGATTGCTCCAGCCAGCGCCACAGGAAGGGGTGTGCCATCGCCGGTGCGAAGTGCAGCACGGGATCGCTCGATTGATACCCGTGCTCGAAATAGTAGTCGGTCCAGTCAGTGGGATAGTTGAGCGCGACGGCCGGCGCCCGGTTGTCGGCACCTTTGTAGCGGTCGTGGCCGGTCAGCGCGCAGTACGCATATCGTTCGAACCCGATGTCGCCGACCGCGCGTTCCATGAGGTGCAGGAGACCCTCCGGCGAATCGGTTCGATTCGACGCGTCGATGAAGTCGGATAGGCGCATAACCCCTTCTCCAGGCCGTCTCACGGGCCTGGGCCGGATCGCCCGGCGATCCGGCAGTCAGGTTACTGTTCGGTTGCCCGCAATCCTCTGTCGCAGCGGCCGCATTTGCAGCGGATGGCCTATATGTTCCGCTGCGGCGGCTTCGCGGCATGCGGGTGCGCTTCTTTACGCTTCATCCTATACCAGAACGGCCCCTCCGATGCACCTACCAGATCTGGTAGTGGCGAGACCGCTGGCCGCGTAGAACCGGCGGTTGGAGAGACGTGGAGATCCCCGGCCGGCCGGAAAGGAATTCCTTGCACGCTACCGGATCTGGTAGGCGCGTTTCACCATGTGGTCGTATAGAGTCGAGGCATCCCTGGATCCGATCGGGCCTTCGGTACTCCGATCGATTGGACGGTGGCAATAACGAGAATCACAGTTCGCGGATGGGATGAACATGTACGTCACGGGAGGCAGCGGTGCGCCCGGCGAGCGCGTCTACGAGGCCATCAAGGCACGGGTCATTGCTTACGAATTCCCCGAAGGCGAACGGATATACATCGAGCGCATCGCCGCCGAGCTCGGCGTGAGCACGACACCGGTGCGGGAAGCCCTCAATCGCCTGGCCGCACGAAACCTCGTCATCAAGGCGCCGCGCAAGGGCTTTATCGCGATGACACTGTCCGAGGCGAACCTGCGGGGGCATTACTGGCTGATCCGGATCCTGCTCACCCATGAGATCGAGATGCTCGACCCGCAGGTGCTTCGAGACCTTTCGCAGCACGAACCGGTTGCCCGGATACTGACCCGGCTGCAGCGATCGCGGCCACAGGACGTCGGCGCGCTCGTGCGTTGCACGGCCGGGATATTCGCTCACATGGGCTCCCTCCGGAAGAACGCCATGGTCGTCCACTCGATTGACATCGCCAACGACCACCTCCACTACATCCGCACGATCGAGTGCCGGCACCTCGACGACGTGGCCGGCGAGCTCATCGCGTTCTGCGAGCTGCTTCTCGCGGGGCGGCGCGAGGAGCTGATTGCCGCAATCGACCGGTACCATGATCGTCGGGTGGTGCTGCTGCCGGAGCTGATGAAAGCGCTCGGTCGTTGATTCAGCCCGGGTATCCCGGGACAGCCCTGCTCGTCGTGCGCTCGCTTGGTGCGGCGTTGAGACTGCTTTCGTCCGCCGGCCTGTTGACCCTTCCGGACATCCTTCTCACTCCGCCGGCCGCATTGGCGGTGTACATTCTGATGACGATAAGTATCATAGGCACAATCGCCAGATACGCCGAAAGCGCGAGCCATGCGCAACGCGAAATCCAGGAATTCGGCCGATGGAATCGATCAGTACCGCGACGAGCTGGTGCTGTTCCTGCGCAGGCGGGTTCCCGCCCACCAGGTCGAAGACTTCGCGCAACAGACGCTCCTCAACGTCCACGCCTACGTCGGCAACGGCAACACGCTCGACAAGCCGCTGGCGTTCATTTACGAGACCGCCAAGAACGTCATTCGGAAAAGCCACCGTGACCAGAAAATGGTGGCGTTGACCGACAACGTCGAGGATATCGAGGCGGTTAAGGTTGGTCCCGGCGTGCCGTCCGCCGAGCACAGCGCGACCTGGGAGCTCGAGTTCGAGGCGGTTTGCGAGGCCATCGGCAGGCTGCCGGAGCAATGCCGCAAAGCTTTTGTGTTGAGAAAGGTGTATCAGTACTCGTACCAGGAGATCGCGGAGCATTGCGGGATTTCAGTCAATACCGTGAAAACCTACGTGAAGAGAGGGTTCAAGCTGGTCCAGGGCTACTACGACGGCAGTCTCTGAGGTGCGCGGCGGACGTGCGCGGCAGGCCGCGACGAGCAGGGGCCGCCTGACCAGGCAACAACGCTGAATGATGAAGGCTTCGCAAGCAACCCGAATCGACGACACCGTGTCGGACGAGGCCCTCGACTGGCTCATCGAATTCGATGCCGGCGACGTTTCGCCCGAGGACAACGCGCGATTCATCCGCTGGTTGAACCAGAGCCCGGCGCACCGGGAGGCGTTCGAGAGCCTGCGGAGTAAGTGGCAGCAGATCGACGTCGTGCAGCGGCTGCGCACCGAAAAGGTGGATGCCGACGTCATCGGCAAATGGTCGCGGCGGCGGCAGCTGCGCCGCCGCATCCTGCCCCTGGCGGCGGCTGCTGCGGTCGTGGGCGTTATGGTAGCGTTATGGCTCCTGCGGGCGCCGTCGACGTTCGAGGCGGAGTACTTCACGAGCATCGGTGAGCAGCAGGTCATTGCTCTTCCCGATGAGTCGCGAGTCACGCTGAACACCAATAGCCAGATCGAGGTGCACTACACCCCTGGTGAACGCCGCATCAGGCTGTTGCAGGGAGAGGCTCTGTTCGAGGTGGCTCGGGCACCTTCGCGCCCGTTCACCGTCGCCGCGGGCGACGGCATCCTGAGGGCGGTAGG
>CAZBGV010000215.1:0-5063 GCA_964491485.1 uncultured Woeseiaceae bacterium
ACCACTCGCCCAGCGCATCGAGCGCCAGGTAGTCCTGGCGGAAGTCGTGGCCCCATTGCGACACGCAATGCGCTTCATCGATCGCGATGATCGACAGCTCGACGGACGCGAGCAGCGCGCGCGTCGCGAGCTGCACGATGCGCTCCGGCGCGAGGTAAACCAGCTTCAGCTCGCCGCGCGCGAGCCGCGCGGCGACGGCTTCCTGCTCCGCCGGCGCGAGGCTCGAGTTCAGGAACGCGGCCGGAATGCCGGACCCTTCGAGCGCGCGCACCTGGTCCTGCATCAGGGCGATCAGCGGCGAGATCACCACCGCCGTCCCGCGCTTCACCAGGGCCGGAACCTGGTAGCACAGCGATTTGCCGCCGCCGGTCGGCATGAGCACCAGCGCGTCGCGACCGGCAAGCGCCGCGGCCACCGCGGCTTCCTGGCGCCCGCGAAAGGCCGCGAAGCCGAACACGTCGCGCAGGACCCGGAAGGCGGACTCCGGGGCAGCGCTCACCGCGGCCGGTGCTCCCCTGGCCGGCTGTCGAAAAACGGCCGGCTCGAGGGCGGCCCGGCGCAGCGGCTCGCCGCGGCGGGCATCAGCCTGCCTTGCGGGCGCGCTGCCCCAGGTCGAGGACGACCTCACGCACGATGCCGAGCGCGTCGTCGAGCAGGTTCTCCTCGATCGTGAGCGGCGGCAGGAAACGAATGACGTTACCGCGCGCGCCGCACGACAGGAGGATCACGCCGCGCACGAGCGCCTCGGCTACGACCGCGCGGGTGAGGTCCGGGTCGGGCCGGTTCGCGTCGCGGTCGTGCACCAGCTCGATGGCGGCCATGGCGCCGAGGGCCCGCACGTCGCCGACCGAGGGCGTCGCGCGCGCGAGCTGTTCGCCCCAGGCGACGATGCGCTCGCCGAGTCGGTCGGCGCGCGCGCACAGGTTCTCTTCCTCGATCACGTCGAGCACGGCGAGTCCGGCCGCGCAACCGACCGGCGGGCCGCCGTAGGTGGCGCCCAGCCCGCCCGGGGGCACCGCATCGACGATCTCCGCTTTCGCGATGACGCCCGCGATCGGCAGGCCGCCGCCGAGGCTCTTGGCGACCGTGATGAGATCCGGCTCGATCCCCGCGTGCTCCACGGCGAACAGCCGGCCGGTGCGGGCGAAGCCGGTCTGCACCTCGTCCGCGATCATGAGAATCCCGTGCTCGGTGCACAGATCGCGCAGGGCGCGCAGAAACTCCGGCGGAGCGGGATAGAACCCGCCCTCGCCCTGCACCGGCTCGATGATGATCGCGGCGACCCGCTCCGGGTCGATGTCCGAGCGGAACACGTCGGCGAGCGCGGCGAGCGATTGCCCGGCGCTGCCGCCGTGATAGGCGATCGGGTACGGCACGTGGAAGACGTCGGGCGCGAGCGACCCGAACCCGGCTTTATAGGGCGAGACCTTGCCGGTCAGCGTCATGCCGAGCAGGGTGCGGCCGTGAAAGCCGCCGGAGAAAGCGATGACGCCGGAGCGCCGCGTGTAGTATTTCGCGATCTTGACGGCGTTCTCGACGGCCTCGGCGCCGGTGGTCAGGAACACGGTCCGTTTCGGCGAGGAGCCAGGCGCCAGCCGGTTCAGGCGCTCGGCGAGGCGCAGGTAGGGCTCGTAGGGCAGCACCTGGAAGCAGGTGTGCGCGAACTTGTCGAGCTGGTCGCGGACGGCCGCGACGACCTTCGGGTGGTTGTGGCCGACGTTCAGCACCGCGATGCCGGCGGCGAGATCGATGTAGCGCCGTCCGTCGACGTCCCAGACCTCGGCGTTTTGGGCCCGCTCGGCGAAAATGCCGTGCAGATTCTTGACGCCCCTCGGCACCGCCGTCTCGCGGAGCCGCAACAGTTCCTCGTTCCTGCTCATTTCGTTCCTCATGGTCGCCGGCGTCCGTGACGGCATGTCCCGCGCCCCGCCGGTGCCGGCATTCTACCAGCGCCGCCGCCCCGCTCCCGCCCGCCCTGCGGCGCCGCGGCGGCGAGCCTGCGCCCGGCGCGCCCGCACGGCGGCCGCCCGGGGGGCGGGGGCAATGCGCCAGCGGAACGCCCCTCGCGGGTTACGGTATCATTCGCGGCTTGCACGAAGGAGGCGCGGAATGCGCGAAATGCTGCAGTTTTACATCGACGGCCGCTGGGTCGATCCGGTCACCCCGCGCCCGCACGACGTCGTCAACCCCGCGACCGAGGCAATCTGCGGTCGCATCAGCCTCGGCAGCGCGCAGGACGTCGACCGGGCGGTCGCGGCGGCGGTCCGCGCGGCGAAAGATTACGCGAGGACGACGCCGGCCGAGCGGATCCGCCTGCTCGAGTCGATTCTCGAGGTGTTCGCGCGCCGCCGCGAGGACGTGGCGAAGGCGATCATGGAAGAGATGGGCGCGCCGTGGAAACTCGCGAAAGGCGCGCAGGCGGGCAGCGGGCCGCAGCATCTCGAGGCCGCGATCGAGGTCCTGAAGACGTATCCGTTCGAGGAACGCATCGGCACCACTCTCGTGCTGAAAGAGCCGATCGGGCCCTGCGCGCTGATCACGCCGTGGAACTGGCCGATGAACCAGGTGGCCGTGAAGGTGGCGCCGGCGCTCGCGGCCGGCTGCACGATGGTGCTGAAGCCCTCCGAGCTGGCGCCGTTCGACGCCATGATCTTCGCCGAGATCCTGGACGAGGCCGGCGTGCCGCCGGGTGTCTTCAACCTGGTCAACGGCGACGGACCGACCGTCGGGGCCGCGCTCGCGTCCCACCCGGACATTGCGATGGTGTCGTTCACCGGCTCGACCCGCGGCGGTGTCGCGGTCGCGCAGGCCGCCGCGCCCACGGTGAAACGCGTCGCGCAGGAGCTCGGCGGGAAATCCGCGAACATCATCCTGGACGACGCCGATTTCGAGCGCGCCGTCGCACGCGGCACGAGCGCCTGCTTCGACAACGCCGGCCAGTCCTGCAACGCGCCGACTCGCATGCTCGTGCCCGCGGCGCGGCTCGAGGAAGCCGCGGCGATCGCAGCCGAGCGCGCGCGCAGCACGGTGGCGGGCGATCCGCAGGACGAGCGGACGCGCATCGGGCCCGTGGTGTCCGGCGCGCAGTGGCAGCGCGTGCAGGCCTATATACAAAAAGGTATCGACGAGGGCGCCAAGCTCGTCGCGGGCGGTCCGGGCCGCCCGCCGGGGCTCGAGCGCGGCTGGTACGTGCGTCCGACGGTGTTCGCGAACGTCACGCCGGACATGATGATCGCGCGCGAGGAGATCTTCGGGCCGGTGCTGTCGATCATGCCGTACGCCGACGAGGATGACGCCGTCCGCATCGCGAACGATACCCCTTACGGCCTTTCCGGCTACGTTTCGTCGTCGGACCTCGAGCGCGCCCGGCGGGTGGCAGAGCGGCTGCGCACGGGCATGGTGCACCTGAACGGCGCACCGCTCGATGCGCTCGCGCCCTTCGGCGGTTACAAGCAGTCCGGCAACGGGCGCGAATGGGGGGCGTACGGCCTGGAAGAATTCCTGGAAGTGAAATCGATCTACGGTTACGGCGAAAAGGCCGGCTGACCGGCGGGGGCATCGCGCGACCGTCTGCAGGAGCGGAAACTCGCGGCCGCCGCGGCGGTCTGCAAGGATGCACGTGCGCGCACGATACAACACGGACGGGCGGGGAACGGATGAGCACAACAATGATGACGACGACCTGGGGGCGGCTTCTCTGGCTCGTGCTGGCCGCGGCGCTGGCCGCGGGCTGCACCGATTCGCAGCGGCCCACCGCGACCGGCAAGGGCACGATCCGCGGCGTGCACGCGATGGTCACCGCGCCGAACGTCTCATTCCTGATCGAGGAGCGCTCGCTCGAGACGCTTGCATACCGGGGCACGTCCTCTGCCCAGGCCTTCGACGATCTCACGTACAACTTCAATTTCGACGTGCGGCTTCCCGGGAGCAGCGCCCCGCGCCGCCTCGCGACCGAGACGCTCACGGTGGTGCCCGACACCGACTACGTGTTCGCGCTGACCGGCACGCTGGAACACCCGTCGATCGTGGTGTGGGAAACGCCCGAGCGGATGTGGAACGGAGATGAAACGGTGCTCCAGGCTTCGGCGGGACATCTCGCGCAAAGCATGGGGCTGCTCGACGTCTACCTGGCACCGCCCGGAACCGCGCCGGCGATCGGTGAGGCACGCGGCACGCTCGCTTTCGGCGACAAGCTCGAGCCTTTCGAAATCGAGAAGGGCGATTACGTGCTGACGATCACCGCGGGAGGCGATCCCTCGAACGTGCTGTTCCGCTCCACCACCCAGGGCCTCACGGAGCGGACCAGCGTCATGTTCACGCTGCAGGACCCCGATCCTTCGTTGACGAGCAACCTGTCCGCGCAGCGCGTCACGCGCGAGGGCGCGGCAACCCGGCTCGTCGACAACCGCTTCCCGGCCACGCGCCGCTTCTTCCACGCGGCGCAGGGCACGGCGAACGTGGACGTCGTCGTCGACGGCGATTTCGCGAATCCGGCCGTGCCGGGCCTCGCCTATGGCACGCTCTCGGCGGACGTGCCGGTGCCGTCCGGAGAGACCGAATTCGCGTTCACGCAGGCCGGCAACTCCGGGGCGATCCTGCTCGAGGACGAGGAAGCCGTGTCGGGGAACACGCGTTCCACTACTTTCCTCGCCGGGGCGCCCGGCGATCTCGCAATGATGACACTCACCGACGACCGGCGGCCGGTGACGGATATCGCGAAGCTCAGGATGACGTTCCTGTCGCAAAGCATCGAGAAGGCGGATTTCTGGCTGCTTAAGGCCGGCACCAATATCGCGGATTCGGCGCCGAATTTTCCGAACTTCGCTACGCAGACCAGCTCCGGCTATCTGACCCTCGCGCCGGGCAAGTACGAGCTCACGGTCACCTTCGGCGACGACGACACGGTCGCCGTCGGCCCGCTGCCCGTGAATCTCGCGGAGGGTGACATCGTCGAGCTCGCCGTCATCGACACGGCCGACCCGAACGTCCTCGACGTCGTCACCTACACCCCCTCCCCGTAGGAGCCCGCCACGCGGGCGACCGCGATGGCCGGCCCGCCCGCA
>CAZBGV010000216.1:0-5003 GCA_964491485.1 uncultured Woeseiaceae bacterium
GTCAGCGCCACGATCCACTGGTAATGATCGAGATTCTTCGAGTTGATGAAGATCTCGAACGGCCGCCGCTTCTCGTACTCCGTGCCCTCGTTGAGGATGATGTCGTTGATGGTGACATACATCGCGTGATCCGAGACGGGCGTCTTCACCTTGTACGTGGAGCCGATGAGCACCTCGGGGCGCTCCAGCTTCTCGTGCATGCGGATGACTTCCGCCTTCGGCGTCGCCGTCTCCGGCTCACGCGATACCTCCGGCTCACGCGGCGCCTCCGGTTTCGGCGTCTCGCGCTTCGCCGGCTGCTTCACCGCGTATCCCACGATCTTCTTGTCGATCTTCGTAGTCACTGTCCGTACCGTCCCGGCCTTGCGGCTCTCAGAACTTGCCGTAATAACCTTCTTTCAGGGCGTCGAACAGGTTCGCCGCCGTGTGTACCTCGCCGTCGTACTCGACCTCCTCGTCGCCCTTGAGCTCGAGCTCGGTGCCGTCCTCCAGGGTGAAGACATAGGTCGTGTTCTTGAGGTCCTGCTCTTTCACCAGCACGCCCTGGAACGCTTCGGGATTGAAGCGGAACGTGGTGCAGCCCTTCAGCCCCTTCTCGTAGGCGTAGCGATAGATGTCCTTGAAGTCCTCGTACGGGTAGTCGGTCGGCACGTTCGCGGTCTTCGAGATGGACGAATCGATCCATTTCTGCGCCGCCGCCTGGATGTCGACGTGCGCCCGCGGCGTGATGTCGTCGGCCGTGAGGAAGTAGTCCGGGAGTGCGTCTTTCGAGTCCTTGCCGTCCGGCATCGCCCGCGGGTTCACGAGCTGCCGGTAGGCAAGCAGCTCGAACGAGAACACGTCGACCTTTTCCTTGGTCTTGCGGCCCTGGCGGATCACGTTGCGGAAATAATGATGCGCGAAGCTCGGCTCGATGCCGTTGCTCGCGTTGTTCGCGAGCGAAAGCGAGATTGTGCCCGTGGGCGCGATCGAGCTGTGGTGCGTGAAGCGCGCGCCGACCTCGGCGAGCTTCTCGACGAGCTCCGGCGCCTCCTCCGCGATCCGCTGCATGTAGCGGCTGTAGCGCGCGTGCAGGATGCGTCCGGGCACGCGATCGCCCACCTTGTAACCGTCGGCCGCCATCTCCGGGCGCTTCGCCAGCATCTCGGGCGTGACCTCGAACTCCTGCAGCATGATCGGCGCCGGACCCTTTTCCTCGGCAAGCTCGAGGCCGGCCTCCCAGCCGGCCAGCGCCAGCTGCTTCGACACTTCTTCCGTGAACTCGACCGACGGCGCCTCGCCGTACTTCATGCGGAGCATCGCGATCGTCGAGCCGAGCCCGAGGAAACCCATGCCGTGGCGGCGCTTGCTCAGGATCTCGACGCGCTGCTGCGACAGCGGCAGGCCGTTGATCTCGACCACGTTGTCGAGCATGCGCGTGAACACCTTGACGACGCGCCGGAACTCGTCCCAGTCGAAGCGCGCCTTGTCGGTGAACGGGTCGCGCACGAAGCGCGTGAGATTGATCGAGCCGAGCAGGCAGGAGCCGTACGGGGGCAGCGGCTGCTCGCCGCAGTTGTGTGCGTGCAGGCCGTTCGCGTCGAACGTGTTGATGCCGGGCACCTGTACGTCGTAGACGTCCTCGATGCCGTCGGGCTCGACCGCCGTCACGCGCGCGACGAACCGCTCGCGGTTCGGCGAGCGGCGGGAATGGGCATGGCCGGCCAGCGCGCGGTTCAGCCGCGCCATTTTCGCGGAGTCGGCGAAGCCGATGTACTCGGCGTAACGCGCCAGGTTCTCGCCGGAGATTATGAGCTCATGCTGCGCCGCATAGGCTGCAGCACCGCCGCGGCCGTCCGGCAGCACCGCTTCGCCGGCTGACCGGCGGTCGCGATGGATAGCGGACGCGATGCCGAGCCGGAGCAGCATGCGCTGCACGGCTTCGAGCCCCGGCAGGTCGGATTGCGCGAGGCGCACGCTAACGCCCTTGGCCTGGGACCCCTGCACGGACCCGTCGGCGTCGAACAAGCCGCGCAGGAAGCCCGCATAAAATGCGCTCGACTCGCGCTCGATGGCAGGGGTCACGGTCTTCGCGCCGGGCTTGATGCCGAGCGCGCCCGCGAGGGACCGCAGCGCCGCGCTCTTCAACCGGTATTCGCCCCTGCCGGTCACCTCGTGCCAGCCGCCGAAGTCGGACCGGTGCGTCAGCGTGCGGGCCGCGGCCTCGGCCGCCGCCATCATCGCGCGCACGCCGGCATCGCGCCCGCTCGAGCCCTCGTTCACGGCGATCGCCGGCAGCCAGGCGGAGAGCACGGCGCATTCCGCCTTGATGGTGCCGTCGCCGACCAGCAGCCCGACCAGGTAGCCTTCCGCGTCGCCGTAACGGCCCGGCCATTCGGCATGCTGCCGGTGATCGCCGAGCAATACCCGGTCGCCGGCCCGCAGCTCGCCCGCCGCGCACCATTCCGTCTCGCGCACCCAGCGCGTCAGCGTGGTGACGCGCCGGACCCGATGATCGGCGGTCAGGCGCAGCGCGTAGCCTTCAGCGGTCCGCAGCTTGACGACGGGCTTCGTCGCGGTGCGGAAGAAGCCCTCCGCGCCGGTGCCGTAGTCGCTCCCGTCCACTCTCGCGACGAACGGCTGGCCGATGAGATCCGAGACCTGGCGCGGCCCGCTTGCCGTGTGTACCCAGGTGTCCGCCGTCACGCACGGGTTGGTCGCGCGGATGTTTTCCGCGAACCAGTTGTTGTTCATCTCGTTGACGCGGTCGATCAGGACGAAGCCAGGCTCCGCGAAGTCGTAGGTGGAAGCCATGATGAGGTCCCACACGCGGCGCGCGCGGATGCGGCGGTACACCTTGCAGGCGACGAGCCCTTTTTCGTTGCGCTCGTAGGCGTCCGGATCCGGCCACTCGCGCCACACGAACTTCTGCTCGTCGTGCACGTCGAGCTTTTCCAGCTCGACCTCGCTCGGCGTGACCGGGAACGCGAGCTGCCACTCGCGGTCCTCGAGCACCGCCTGCATGAACTCGTCGGTGATGAGCAGCGAAAGATTGAACTGGCGCAGCCGCCCGTCCTCGCGCTTGGCGCGAATGAAATCGAGGACGTCCGGGTGGCCGATGTCGAACGTGCCCATCTGCGCACCGCGCCGGCCGCCGGCGGACGACACCGTGAAGCACATCCTGTCGTAGATATCCATGAACGACAGCGGCCCCGACGTGTAGGCGCCGGCGCCCGAGACGTACGCACCGCGCGGCCGCAGCGTCGTGAAGTCATAGCCGATGCCGCAGTTGTGAATGACCATGAGGCCGCCCGAGCCCGCCACGTAATTGTTGTGTGCGGCGACGGTGAAGTCGTAGAACGTCTCCGGCAGGTCGAGACCGTAGCGAACGGTTTCGACCGGGCGCAGCGTGCGGGCAAAATCCACGAGCTTCTCGAGATCCGGAAAGCGTGCCGCCCAGCGATCGAGCCAGACGCGGCTCACCACGCGCCTCGTGTGGTAGCCGTGGTAGAAGCCAAGCGACTGTCGTTCCTCGTGGCTCAGCGTCTCGATCTTGCGCACGAGCGCCTCGCGCAGCGCCACCGGCAGGACATAGCGGTCGTACTGGCCCGCCCGCGCCGCGTACCTGAGAATCCGGTCGCGCTTGCCGCCCTCGCCGGTATCGGCCATGTACCCGGCGACTTTCTCGAGGAAAGCCGAGTCCGAGATTTTCAATGACATCCCGCCGCTGTCGCGGACCGTGCGACCACGATACTCGTGCTCGTACCGTTTCCGCCGGGTCAGGCCGGCGTGCACACCGAACAGGCCAAGCAACGCTTTCAGTTGGGCAGCAAAGGCCGCGCTCTGCATTGCGATCGTTACGCTGCCCCGCTCGGTGGAAACCGTGCCGTCCGTATCGATCAGTCCGGCGAGAAACGGCAGGAAGTACTTGTCGGGCCGGCGCTCGACCCATTCCGGAACGCGCAGCGTCCGGCACTTCTTTCCAACCTGGTGGTCGACCAGCCCGGCCGCGCGGCTCGCCTCGAAGCTCGCGACCGTGTAGTCCCATACCGGCGTGCCATTGACCGTCACTGCCGCGACGGTCCGGGCCTTCGCCCCGCAAAACGCTTCAAAGAACGCGGCGTAGCGTTCCACGACGGTCCTTTCGGCGGCGCGGATCTTGAAGATGAGCCGCGTGCCCAGGGCCTGCGCGCGTGCCGCCCAGGCCACCCGCGAGGGCTTGTACCGGAAGCGCTTCGGATACGCACTGCCGTCACCGAGGTGCGCACCGGCAAACCATGCGTCCTCTGCACGCGCGTCGTCCGCGGTCCACGGCAACTGGTAATGCACGACCGCATCGTCGCTGCGGACGTCGTCGGCGCGGGTATAGACCAGCTCACCTGCACGATACACGAGCACCGGATGCCGCCGGGACGTCTTGAGGCTCGCGCCATTCGAGACGATCTCGATGTTTTCCTCGCGCGGCACGTGCGTGGTCAGGTGGCGCAGGATCGGTCGCATTTCGAACCGCCGCGCGTCGCGGTCGTAGCACAGAATGCTCGCGTGCCGTTCGGCGACCGCGCGTTCCGCGGTCACGAGCCCCTGATCCGTGTAGACCAGCGTTCCCGGCGCCACGCAGCCGGCTTTCAGCGTCAGGCCGGCCTCGTGCACCTTGGCCAGGATGTCGTCCATCGAGTCGTGGATCGTGCCGGAGACGGTGCAGTTGATGGTCGAGGTCGCCGGCTTGTGCTCCTGGGCGCCCGCGTTCGAGATGATGCGGCCCGCCGGGATGGCACCGTTCTGCAGCGCCCACACGAACGCCTCGTAGCAGCGCTCGCGATCCGGCTCCGCCTCGACGTCCGCCAGCGCGCGCGCGACGCGCCGGTAGGTGTCGTCGATCGTGCGGTCGATCGGCGTGCCGTCCTTGGCCGCGAGACGGTACTTGGCGCTCCAGATGTCCAGCGACGCCGGCTGGAACGTGATGTCGGCCACCGTCTTGCCGGCGTGAACGTTCACCGCGGATTTCATCTCGTCCTGCACTCCCC
>CAZBGV010000217.1:0-2203 GCA_964491485.1 uncultured Woeseiaceae bacterium
CCGCTGATCGACGGGCAAGGCAACTTCGGCTCGACGGACGATCCGAAGTCGTTCGCGGCGATGCGCTACACCGAGTCGCGCCTGATGCCGTACGCGAAGAGCCTGCTGCAGGAGCTCGCGCAAGGCACGGTCGACTGGGTGCCGAATTTCGACGGCACGCTGGACGAGCCGCTCGTGCTGCCGGCGCGCCTGCCGAACGTGCTGCTGAACGGGACGACGGGCATCGCGGTCGGTTTGTCCACGGACATTCCGCCACACAACCTGCGCGAGGTCGCAAATGCCCTGGTGCACCTGATCGACGACCCGAACGCGACGATCGCCCAGCTCATGAAGCACGTGAAGGGCCCGGATTTCCCGACCGGCGGGGAGCTGATCACGCCCAAGAGCGAAATCCGCGAGCTCTACAAGACCGGCAACGGCACGCTGCGCCTGCGCGCCACCTACAAGCGGGAGAACGGCGACATCGTCATCAACTCGCTGCCGTACCAGACGTCCGGCAGCAAGGTGCTGGAGCAGATCGCCGCCCAGATGCGTGCGAAGAAGCTGCCGCTGATCGAGGACCTGCGCGACGAGTCGGACCACGAGGATCCGATCCGGCTCGTGATCACGCCGAAGTCATCCAGGGTGGACGTCGACCAGCTCATGTCGCACCTGTTCTCCACGACTTCGCTCGAGCGCACCGTGCGCGTCAACATGAACGTCGTCGGCCGCGACGGCCGGCCGCGCACGTTCAACCTGGTCGAGCTGCTGACCGAATGGCTGGAGTTCCGCAAGGACACCGTCAGGCGCCGCCTCAACCATCGCCTCCGGATCGTCACCGATCGCCTGCACGTGCTCGACGGCCTCCTCATCGCCTACCTCAACATCGACGAGGTGATCGCGATCATCCGCAAGGAGGACGAGCCGAAGCCCGTCCTGATGAAGAAATTCCGCCTGTCGGACGCGCAGGCCGAGGCCATCCTCAACCTGCGCCTGCGCCACCTCGCGAAGCTCGAGGAAATGAAGATCCGCGGAGAGCAGAAGGAGCTCGGCGAAGAGCGCGACTTCATCGAGAAGACACTGAAGAGTGCGGCGAAGCTCAAGGCGCTGATAAAAAAGGAGATTCTCGAGGATGCCGAGGCGTACGGCGACGCGCGCCGCACGCTGCTCGTCGAGCGCGAGGCCGCGCACGCGATCAGCGAGATGGAGCTTGTCGCGAGCGAGCCCGTCACCGTCGTGCTCTCGAAGCGCGGCTGGGCGCGCGCGGCGAAGGGTCACGAAGTGGATCCGTTGAGCCTGAGCTACAAGGCCGGCGACGAGTTCCTCGCGGCGGCGCACGGCCGCAGCAACCAGCTCGCGATGTTCATCGACAGCACCGGGCGGGTCTACAGCGTCGGCGCGCATACGCTGCCTTCCGCGCGCGGGCAGGGCGAGCCGCTGTCCGGCCGCTTCAACCCGCCCGACGGCGCCGAGTTCTGCGGCACCATGATCGGCGAGCCCGATTCGAAAGTCGTGCTCGCAAGCGATGCCGGCTACGGCTTCGTCGCGAAGCTCGGCGATCTCGCTTCACGCAACAAGTCGGGCAAGGCCGTGCTGCGCGTGCCGCAGGGCGGCCGCGTGGTCGTGCCGGCGGCCATCCCGGAGGACATCGAGTGCCTCATCGCCGCCGTGAGCTCCATCGGCCGCCTGCTCCTCTTCGAGCTCGAAGAGCTGCCGGAGCTCGCGAAGGGCCGCGGCAACCGGCTCATCGGCATCCCCGGCCACAAGTACTCCGCGGGCGAGGAAACCCTGGTGGCCATCGCCGTCGTGCCGGAGGGCGCGGGCCTGCAGGTGCACACGCCGACGCGTGCCATGACCATCAAGTGGGACGACACCGATCCGTACTACGGGGAGCGCGGGCGCCGCGGGGCGCTCCTGCCGAAAGGCTGGCGCAAGGTGGAGCGCCTCACCGCCGTCCCGTAGGAGCCCGCCATGCGGGCGACCGGATCGTGGCGCCCTCTTTGGGACCGCATCGTCCACGCGCGTTGGCGTGCGGTGGCTCGGGTCCGTAGGAGCCCGCCATGCGGGCGACCGGATCGTGGCCCGCACTCTTCGCGAACGCATCGTTCACGCACGTTGGCGGTCGGTGGCTTTGGGCTAACGTGCCTTCGTTCGGTCGCCCGCATGGCGGGCTCCTACGCGGGCTTCGTTCGGTCGCCCGCATGGCGGGCTCCTACGCGGGCTT
>CAZBGV010000217.1:2303-4956 GCA_964491485.1 uncultured Woeseiaceae bacterium
GGCTCCTACGCGGGCTTCGTTCGGTCGCCCGCATGGCGGGCTCCTACGCGGGCTTCGTTCGGTCGCCCGCATGGCGGGCTCCTACGCGGGCTTTGTTCCGTCGTGAGGTGCGCGTTGCGGCGGATCAGGAGACCTTGAGCTTTTTCGTGTCGATCGTCGCGGACTCGATCTCGATGTTCACGTCGGCGTCGTTGCCGGCCTCGGGCACCACCACGGCGAGGGCCTCGTCGGCGCCGGTATCGTCGCCGCTCATGAGCGCGGCCGGGGGCAGCATTTCCGTCGTGTCCCCGGCAGCCATCTCCGCGCCGGCTTCGGTGCCGGACATCTCCGCCGGGCCCTGGCGGCCGGGCAACTGCGCTGTGGCTTCGCTGGCGGGGATCGCCGCCGCGGGTTCCCTGTCGGGGATCGCCGCCGCGGGTTCGCGGCCGGGCATCTCCGCCGTTGCTTCGGTGTCCGGCGAAGGCATCGCCGCCGCGGGTTCCGCACCGGGCCTCGGCATGTCCACGGTTGGTTCCGTGCCCGGACCCGCCATCTCGACCGTCGGCAGCTCGTGCAGCCCGGTCTCACCGGGCTCGTAGATCTGCTCCACGAGATCGCGCGCCGCACTCTCGAGCTCCTTGGCCAGCGCCTGCGTGGCGGTGAGCTCTTCTTCGTAATCCTGCTCCAGGATCTTGTAATCCACCTCGTGGCTCAGCGTGAACGGATCCTCTTCCGGCTCGGTGTCGGCCGCATCCAGCTGGATCGCCTCCAGGTCCTTCTCCGTATCGTCGCCTTCGCCGATCGGTTGCCGCGTGGCATCGACGATCATCGACAGGTCGTATTCGCTGGTGGCCTGGTCGCCCGGGGGGACCTCCCGCTCGACGATCACCTCGCCTTCACGCGGGCGGCGGCCGGGTGCCGCGAGCGCTTCCTCCGAGAAGTCGATGTCGAGCCCGAGCTCGAGGCTTCCCGAATCGGCAAACCCGAAATCCTGCGCGACGACGAGGTCGCCGCTTTCCTGGAAGCCCCTGCCGTCGTCGAGGTCCGCGTCGACGCGCACGATGCGGGCGTCGGCGTCCATTTCGTCGAACCGGAAGTCGACCGGCATCTGCGCCGCATCCTGCCCGGCATCGACCTCGCCGGCGTCCGGCACGGCGTCCTGGTCCGGAACGTCGAGATCGAGGGGGCGGTTGTGGTTCCGGCGGGCACGGCCGAACAACAGCAGGCCGAGGATCAGCGCGACCCCGCTGCCGCCCAGGCCGATGAGCCATGACCACCCGCCGCCTTTTGCGCCGGTGCTCTCGGCGCGCACGATGGGCGCCCCGTGCGTCGCCGGCTTGCCTGCCGGTTCGCCAGCCGTGCCGCGCGCGGCCGGCCGCGGTGCGGCCATGCCACCGTCCACCGGAGTGACGAAAAGGCCCTCCGGGTCGACGAGCACGTCGCCCGGCTGCGGCCCTGCATCGGCCTGGATTGCCGGCGCGCTCGTCGCCGTCGATACATCGGCGCCGGCATCCGCGACCGGAACCGCCGGCAGCGCGTCGCGGAACAGCGCATCGGCGCGTACCTGCGGCGCGGCCGTCGAAGCCGCCGCCGGATCCGCGGGGCCGGGCGCGCCGTAGCCGCCGTAGCCCGGGTAGCCGGTGGTGGCGGGCGCATTCGCGGGTGCGGCGCCGGCGAGCGCGGGCGAGGCCACGTCGGATGCGGCCGGTGCCGGCGCCTCCGCGTACACGTCGTCCGGGATGCGCAGCAGCTCGCCTGCGCGCAGGCGGTTCGGGTTGCCGTCGACGAACGCCTGCGGGTTCGCGGCGAAGAGCCGGTCCGCGGTCGCCCAGAGTCCGAGGCGGCGCCCGGAAAGACGTTGCGCGATGCCGGACAGCGTGTCGCCGGGGCGCACGCGGTAACTGGTGCTCGCGGTGATGGCGGGTTGCGGCGCCCGCGCGGAGCGGGCGGACGCGGCGGGCGGCAGGGCCTCGCGCGCGGGTTGGCGCCCCGGCTCCGCCAACCGTTCCTCGGCGGCCGCGCGCGCGAACCGCTGCTCCGGTGCGCCGGCCGTGGCGGCGCGCGGCGGGTCGACGAATACCACGTATTGCCGCGACAGGTGCGCCGCGTACGGGCAGTCGACCGTGAGCTCGAGGCCGACCAGCGGATCGGCGATTGCGCGCTCGCTGACGAGGTGAATCGCGCCGTCGCGCACGCTCACCCAGGTGGGGCCCGGAGAAGGGAAGCCGTTGGTCGAGGTGCCGGTCGCGACGCGGATGCAGTGCGCCGCGATCTGCTCGTGCGGCCGCAGCGCGAATCCGATGCTCGCGCGCAGCGGCTGCCCCAGCGTGGAGTCCAGGCGCACCGGGCCGAGCTCCAGCGCTCCGGCCGGTGCCCCGATGCCGAGCGCGGCGAGCGCCGGAATGACGAGCTTCGGGCTTTTGATCACGATCGTCCTGACGTTGCTCCTCACGGTCTTTTCCTGCTCCTGCCGCTCCCGAGTCTCGCACCCGTTCCGGGTTTCCGCTCGCAGCCAAACTGGCGAATTGACACAGCTTAGGAGTCCGCGCCGGCAGGCGAAACGAACCGGTTTGCAGATTTCACAAACGCGAGGGCGCGCCCGGTGCGGTGCGACGCGAAAGTGTGAACCGGTTCACACGCGGGCTGCCGCGTTCGGCGGCCGCTCTTGCCCAAG
>CAZBGV010000218.1:0-4883 GCA_964491485.1 uncultured Woeseiaceae bacterium
CGACCAGGTCCTCCTGCAGGGCGAGGACAGCCTGCTCTGGCAGGCGTTCGTGCAGCGGGAGGGCATCACGAGCTCGATCGACGGCGGCATCAATGCGTTCCTGGGCAACATGCTGAACTATCGGGGACCGATGCTGTGGCAGGCGTACTTCATTTACGACCAGGGCATCGCGCGGGAGCGCATCAAGGGCGTGCTCGATCGCGTGATCGAGCAGGTGCGCGCCCGGCCCGTGGACGCCGAGACGCTCGCCCGCGCGAAGATCAAGTGGCGCTCGGCTTTCTATGACACGGTCGGCGCGAACCTGGGCTTCGGCCGCGCCGACCTGCTGGCCGCGCTGGCGTTGTTCGACGACAACCCCGCGCTCATCAACGAGTTCGAGGCGAAGATCATGGCGGTGACGCCTGAGCAGCTCCAGGAGACCGCACAGGAATACCTGCGGCCCACCAACCGCACGCTGCTCTGGCTGGAAGCCGGGGCGCAGCAGGATGCCAGGGAGGTGGCTCGCAATGATTGATCATCGCCTGGTGCGCCAGCTTGCCGCTTTTGCACTCGCCATGAGCGCCGTGCTGGCTGCCGCGGCGATCGCGAAGCAGGCGCCTCCGGAAGGAGGAAAACCGAAGGACTTCACCCTGCCGGAGAAGCAGGCGAAGCGGCTCGACAACGGCCTCGAGGTCACGGCCGTGCCGTTCGGGGCGGTGCCGAAGGCCACGATCGCCGTCGTCGTCCGCGCCGGGGCGCTGAACGCGGGTGAGGACACCTGGCTCGCGGACCTGGCGGGCGATTTCCTGCTCGAAGGCACTGCAACACGCACGAACGAGGCGATCGCGCGCGAGGCGGCCGCGATGGGCGGCAGCGTCGACGTTGCCGTCGACGACGACGAAACGACGATCAGCGGCGACGTGCTTGCGGAGTTCGTCCCCGACATGGTCGCGCTGCTCGCCGACGTCGTGCGCAACGCGTCGTTTCCTGCGTCCGAGATGGAGCGCCTCAAGCGCGATCGGCTGCGCGAGCTGAGTGTGGCCAGGGCCGATCCGCAGCAGATGGCATTCGCCGCCTTCCGCAAGGCGCTGTACGGGGATCACCCCTACGGCCGCGTGTTTCCGACGGAAGAGCAGCTCACCGGCTACACGGTCGAGGACGTGCGGGCGTTCCACGCGGACAACTTCGGCGCGCGGCGCACGCACGTTTTCATCTCCGGCAAGTTCGACGTGGAGCGCACCATGGCGGCGATCGAGCAGGCGTTCGGGGACTGGAAGGCCGGTCCGGAGCCGCTGGTGAATCCGCCGGAGCCGGCGCCGGGCAAGATCGCCACCCGGGTGATCGACAGGCCGGGCGCCTCGCAGTCGAACATCATACTCGGGCTGCCGACGATCAATCCGGTGGACGACGACTGGGTGCCCCTCGAGGTGACCGACACGCTGCTCGGCGGTTATTTCTCGTCGCGCATCACGAGCAACATTCGCGAGGACAAGGGCTACACGTATTCGCCTTACAGCACGCTCTCGGCTCGCTACCGCGATGGCTACTGGGCCGAGGTGGCGGCCGTGACGACGAACGTCACGGGAGCGGCCATCGAGGAGATCCTGGGCGAGATCAAGTCGCTGCAGGCCGAGCCGCCTTCGCCGCAGGAGCTCGACAGCGTAAAGAACTACACCGCCGGCACGTTCGTGCTGCAGAACTCGACGCGCAACGGCATCATCAACGCGCTGAGCTTTCTCGACCTGCACGGGCTGCCGGACACTTATCTCACGAATTACGTGAGCAACGTGTTCGCCGTCACCCCCGAGCAGGTCTCGGAGATGGCGCGAAAATACCTGCGTGACCAGGACATGACGCTGGTCGTCGTCGGCGACCGCAGCCAGGTCTCGGAGCAGGTCGCGCCGTTTCTCGGTGACCGGACGGCCGAGTAGCCGGGCGACGCTCGCCCTCGCGGCGGCGCTGCTCGCCGCCGGACCCGGCGGGGCGGCCGCGGGCGAGCTTGCACGCCGGGATTTCCTCGTCGAGAGCGAACCGGGCATCGAGCTGTTCGTGCGCGAGGTGCACCGCGGCGGGACGACGTCCGGCAACCCCCCGGTGCTGCTCCTGCACGGGGCCCGGGTTCCCGGCCTCGCTTCGTTCGACCTCCCGGTGCCGAACGGCTCGCTCGCCGCCGACCTGGCGCAGGCGGGCTACCCGGTCTACGTCATGGACGTGCGCGGCTACGGCCGCTCGACGCGGCCGCAGGCAATGTCCGAGCCGCGCGCCGCGAATCCGCCCCTGGTCCGCACGCCGGCGGCGGCGGCCGACATCGCCGCCGTCGTCGACTGGATTCGCGAGCGCCGCTCGGTGGAGCAGGTCGCGCTGCTCGGCTGGGCCACCGGCGGCCTCTGGTGCGGCTATTACGCGAGCCTGCATCCCGAGAGCGTCAGTCACCTCATTCTCTTCAACACGCTCTACGGCGGCAGCGACGAGCATCCCTTGCTCGGCCACGGCTCCTCGCTGGAGGATCCCGCGCACCCGGGCCGCTTCAACGCGGGGATGGGTGCTTACCGCTACAGCACGGCCGAATCCCTGTTCGGGGCGTGGGATCGCAGCATCCCGGTCGCGGACAAGGCGAGCTGGCGCGATCCGCGGGTTGCCGCGGCGTACGCCGCGGCCGCGCTCGCGAGCGATGCCACGAGCGACAGCCGCACGCCGCCCAGCTTCCGCGCACCGAGCGGCGCAATGGAAGACAGCTTCTACATCGCGACCGGTCACCAGCTGTGGGATGCGACCTTCGTCCGCGCAGCCGTGCTCATCATCGCTTCGGGGAACGACTTCTGGTCGCGGCCGGCGGACAGGGAGACGCTTGCGCGTCACCTGGTGCACGCGAGCCGCGTGCAAACGGTCGTGATCCCGGGCGCCACGCATCACGTTCATCTCGATCGCGCGGAGCACGGCCGCCGGCGCTTCCTCGAAGCGGTGCTCGCCTTTCTCGGAAAACCCCACTAGCGGCCGCTTCCGGGCTGCAAATGCCGGGCGAGCTTGGCGCGCGCGCCGCCACCCAGCATACTGTAGCCGTGCAGATTCAACGCGTATCCGACGCCCGCTGCGGCGGCTCGCCGGCGCGCTTGCCGAAACGTGCTTGCGCCGCGCCGCGCCGGCGTTCGCTGCACGGGCTCTTGCTGTCCTGCTGGGCGCTCTGCCTCGGGGCGTGCGCCGGCACGGCGCCGGTCGCGCCGGCGCCGCCGGAGCAGCCCGCGATTGCCGCGCTCGTGTATGCCGACGCGGGGGAGTTCGGCAGCCGCCCGGACATTCCGACTCCCGGGGACATCCACCGGCTGACGCCTGCCCAGCGCGCGGAAGTCCTCGACTACATGGACGCCCCAGGCCAGGCTAAAACCCCGCGGCACCGCCGCGTGTTCGAATTCCTGGAGCGCATGACCCGGGGATTCGACTATCGCGGCGAGACGCTCATGGCCGCGGATGCCCTCGACCGGGCCAGCGGCAACTGCCTCTCGCTCGCGATCCTGACGACCGCCGTCGCGGAGATTGCCGGGGTGGAGGTCGGCTACGAGCCGGCCGACGATGCGCCGGTCTTCGAGTGGAACGGCGACGTCGTCACCAAGGGCGTGCACGTGCGCACCGTCCTGTACGAGCCCAAACAGCAGGCCGGAGACCGGGCGCTCCTGCTTTCCCGCTCCGCGATCACGATCGATTATTTCCCGACGCGCGGCAGCCGGTTCATCGGTAAGCTGGGCAAGCCGGACTACCTCGCGATGTACTACCGCAACATCGCGGAGGAAGCGATCGAGCAGAAAGACTACCGGAAGGCATACTGGTACGCGCTGGAATCCCTCGAGTTTGCGCCTTTGAGCTCCGCCGGGCTCAACATGCTGGGCGTGGTGTACGCGCGGGCCGGCGACGAGCACAAGGCGGAAGCGATCTACCGTTACGGCATCGAGCACGCGGACGAGAAGCTGAGCCTGCTGAAGAACTACCGCACGCTGCTGCTGCGGGCCGGCCGCAAGGACGATGCCGCGGCCATCGAAGCGCAACTCGCGCGCATGGACGATCCGAGCCCGTTTCACTGGATCCAGCTCGCGCGCGACACCTACGCGGAAGGCGACTACGACCGGGCGATCGGTTACTTCCGGCGCGCGCTCGAGCTGGCGCCCAACATGGACCAGGGCTACCTCGGCCTGGCGCAGGCGTATTACCAGGCGGGCCGGCTCGACAGCGCCCGGCGGGCACTCGAGGAGGCGCTGGACAATGCTTACCGGCCGAGCACGCGCTCGCTGTACCAGGCCAAGCTCGACGCGCTGAGCCGCGAAATATACGACTGAGGGGTGCTTTGCACGCTGCCGGCTCGCTCAGGTATCGAGGTCGGCGGCGGCGATGTCGAGCGCGCGCAGGACGGTGTCGCGATTGCCGACGTGGTGGGCGAGCGTCATGCAGAGCTTCGCAAGGAACAGGCTTTCCTTCTCTCGTCCGGCGGCGTCTATCGCGGCGGCGAGGCGGTCGTAGAACTCTTCGAGATCGGAGAAGGCGAGGGTGTCGCTCATGCGTGATTCCCCAGTGCGATCCGGATCGCGGCCGCGATCTCGTCCGCATGGGCGGTGAGCCAGCGCGCCGCGACGTGGCGGTCGGGACGCAATAAACAGAATGCTGCCCTCATGGCGTCGGCGGCCCGGGGTGCGCACGAACGAAAGCGTCACACCGGCCCGGCGAAGCCCGACGTCGGCACGCGGTCGCGCGCCATGCCCGCTCCTGAACCGCGGCGCGAATGCCTGGCGGCATCGCAGCGCCATCGACGACCGAATGGTCGCGCGCATGGCGCGCTCGTACGGGGCCGCCGCGCGGACGGCCGGGGTCCGCGCAATCGGCGACCGAATGGTCGCGCGCATGGCGCGCTCCTACGGGGG
>CAZBGV010000219.1:0-4775 GCA_964491485.1 uncultured Woeseiaceae bacterium
GATCGGCCTCGACCGCGACGAGGCAGGGCACGCCGTGGCCCTCGACGTACTGGCGCCGGACGAGGTCGCCGGGGCCTTTCGGCGCGATGAGCACGACGTCGAGATCGGCACGCGGCTGGATGCGGCCGAAATGGATGTTGAAACCGTGGGCGAACAGGATGGCGGCACCCTGGGCGAGGCCCGCTTCGACGGTCTCGTACAGGCCGGCCTGCGCCATGTCCGGGGTGAGGAACGCGACGATCGCCGCGCCCTGTACCGCCTCCTGCGGCTCGCGGACTTCGAGCCCGTCGGCGGTCGCCTTGCCCCAGCTCGCGCCGCTCTTCCGCAGGCCGACCACCACGTCGTGACCGCTGTCCTTGAGGTTCAGCGCGTGCGCGCGCCCCTGGCTGCCGTAGCCGAGAATGGCGATACGCTTGCCGGCGAGCACGCTCGCGTCGACGTCGGACTCCTGGTACATCTGCATGGTCGGGCTTCCTTTTGTGAGCTCGGGCGGAAAAAAAAACCCCGCGGTCCTTGGGATCGCGGGGTTCGGCTTTCGGTCTGGTCTACTCTCTTTCTTACGTCCGCTACCCGCTCTCCCTCTCGCAAAGGAGTACCAGCGTAAGCTCGAGCAGGAGAGAGGCCTGTGCCTCCGCGGGTACGGATGTCGCGTGCGGAATCATCACCGGATCATGTTGGATGGCTTGCGCGATGTCAACCCTCGGCAAATCAGTTCCTTGTGATACCGACCCCCGGGGGGCATGATGGCTGCGTCGACACAGCCAGCGAAGCCCCCCATGCCGTTCGAATGGTCGCCGGCGGTGCGCGCCATGCGGGACGCGCTCGCCGCTTTCGTGGACGAGCACGTCCGTCCCGCCGAGGAGGAGTATTTCGGCTTCCTGGCCGCGGCGCCGTCGCGCTGGACCGTGCCGCCGGTCATCGAGGAGCTGAAGGCCCGTGCGCGTGCGGCCGGCCTGTGGAACCTGTTCCTGCCCGACAGCGAGCACGGCCCGGGTTTCGGCAATTTCGAATACGCGCCGCTGGCCGAGATCATGGGCCGCTCGCCGCTGGCCGCCGAGGCCTGCAACTGCTCGGCCCCCGACACCGGCAACATGGAGGTGCTGGTCCGGTACGGCACACCCGGGCAGAAGGAACGCTGGCTGCGGCCGCTTCTGGCCGGCGAGATCCGCTCCGCCTTCGCGATGACCGAGCCGGACGTCGCGTCCTCGGATGCGACCAACATTCGCGCCACGATCGAGGCCGACGGCGGCGATTACGTGCTGAACGGCCGCAAATGGTGGATCTCCGGCGCCATGGACCCGCGCTGCCGGGTGCTCATTTTCATGGGCCGCAGCAACCCGCAAGCGGAGCGCCATCGGCAGCAGTCGATGATCCTCGTGCCGCTGGACACGCCCGGCGTGCGCATCGTGCGGCCGCTCACGGTGTTCGGCTACGACGACGCGCCGCACGGGCACGCGGAGATCCTGTTCGAGAACGTGCGGGTGCCGAGAGAGAACCTGTTGCTCGGCGAAGGCCGCGGGTTCGAGATCGCGCAGGGGCGGCTCGGGCCGGGGCGCATTCACCACTGCATGCGCCTGATCGGGCTCGCGGAGCGCTCGCTCGAGAGCCTCGTCGCGCGGGCGCGCGGGCGCGTCGCATTCGGCAAGCCGCTGGCGGAGCAGGGCACCGTGCGCGAGGCGATCGCGCGCTCGCGCATCGAAATCGAGCAGGCCCGCCTGCTCACGCTCGCGGCGGCCGCGCGCATGGACCGCTCGGGCAACAAGGCGGCCCGGCGCGAGATCGCCATGATCAAGGTGGCGGCACCGGCGATGGCGCTCGCCGTCATCGACCGGGCCATCCAGGTGCACGGCGCCGCCGGCGTCTCCGCGGACACGGGGCTCGCGGCGGCGTGGGCGACCGCGCGCACGCTGCGCATCGCGGACGGGCCGGACGCCGTGCACCTCGAATCCATCGCGCGGCTGGAACTTTCGAGTGCAATTGACCCTTAACCGGCGGCCTCCTTACAATGCGCCGCCTTTTGCCGGACCCCTTCTGAAATCATGCCCAAAGTCACCTACATCACGCCGGCCGGCGAGCGTCACGACGTCGAGGTCGAGGTCGGGTATTCCGTGATGGAAGGCGCGATCAACAACAATATCGACGGCATCGTCGCCGAATGCGGCGGCGCGTGCGCGTGCGCGACCTGCCACAGTTACATCGACGAAGCCTGGCTCGACAAGCTGCCGCCCATGGACGACATGGAAGACAGCATGCTCGACGCCGCGTTCGACCGCCGGCCGAACAGCCGGCTCACCTGCCAGATCGAGATGACCGAGGAGCTCGACGGGCTCATCGTGCACGTCGCCGAGAACGAGGGCTGACGGGCCGCCTGCTCGCGCCGCCGACGCCGCGCACAACCCGCAGAACACGGATCCCTGACGACCCTTGCAGGAGCGCGCGTCGCGCGCGACCCGACGCAGGCACATAGCCGAACAACGGCACGTTCAGGGGTGAGCAGCGTTCACGCACGGCACCGTCGCAGACAAGGCGGAGCCGTGGCCGGGGGAGGCCTTTGATGGAAATAAAGCGGACCGGCAGCGCCCCGCAGGGGCGCAGAGGGAGCCATTCCTTCAAAGGCCTCCCCCGGTCGCGGCTCCGCCCGGGGCACTGACCGCAAACGTGCGTAAACGATGCGGTCCCAGGGATTCGTTGCCACGACAGGTCGCGCGCTGCGCTGCTCCTACCGGAGGCCCGTCTCCAGCCTGCCGATCACCATGCGCTGGATCTCGCTCGTGCCCTCGTAGATCTCGGTGATCTTCGCGTCCCGGAAATAGCGCTCGAGCGGCAGCTCCTTGCTGTAGCCCATCCCGCCGTGGATCTGCAGCGCCTGGTGGGCGACGAACATGGCGGTCTCGGAAGCGAAGAGCTTCGCCATGCTGCCGTGCAGGGTGTTGCGCGTGCCGGCCCGGCGCGCCTCCGCGCGGTTCCAGGCGGCCTGGTAGATGAGGAGCCGCGAAGCCTCGATGCGCGTGCGCATGTCGGCGATCTTCGCCTGGATCGCCTGGAAGGAGCCGATCGGCTCGCCGAAGGCGTGGCGTTCGCGCGAGTACGCGAGCGCCGCGTCGTACGCGGCCTGCGCGATGCCGAGCGCCTGCGCGGCGATGCCGATGCGTCCCGAATCGAGCACCGTCATGGCGATGCGAAAACCCTGGCCTTCCTCGCCCAGGCGGTTTTCGACCGGGCAGCGGTAATCGTTCAGCTCGATCTCGCAGGTGGCGGACGCGCGTATGCCGAGCTTCGGCTCCGGCTTGCCGCGCACGAACCCCGGCGCGTCCGCGTCGATGACGAACGCGCTGATACCGACCGGCTCGCCCGCGCGCTCGGTGCGCGCGAACAGGATCACGTACTTCGCGACCGGCCCGGAGGTGATCCACGATTTCTTGCCGTTGATCACGTAATGCGAGCCGTCCGCCGACAGCTCCGCGCGCGTGCGCATGGCGGCGGCATCCGAGCCGGACTGCGGCTCGGTGAGCGCGTAGGCGCCGTTGACCTCGCCCGAGGCGACGGGCCGGAGGAACTGCTGCTTCTGCTCCTCGGTGCCGAAGTCGAGCAGGGCGGTTCCATAGAGTGAATTGTTGACCGACACGATCGTGCCGTGCGCCGCGTCGGCGGCCGAGATCTCCTCGATGACCAGCGCATAGCTGATCGCATCCGAGCCGGTGCCGCCGTATTCCTCCGGCACCTCGACCCCCATGAAACCGAGCTGCCCCGCCTTGGCGATCGTTTCGACGGGAAATTCGCCGCTTGCATCGAAGCGGTGGGCAACGGGGGCGATCTCGTTCTGCGCGAACTCGCGCGCCGCCGCCCGGATCATCTGCTGCTCTTCGCTGAGTCGGAAATCCATCGCTCGTCCCGTCGTGCCGCTGCGGCCGGCACGTAGTCTCTTCACCCCGGATTATACGTGACGGCGCCCGCGGCACCGGCCAGGCCGTGCGCAATGTCGAGAGGCGCGCGGCGTGACCTTTTGCGGCGTCCTGCTAAGATGACGCGCTCACCGACCCGCTTATCGATCCCGAGGAGCAGACTTATGGCCATCAAAGCTGGAGACCGGATGCCGAACGGCGTCTTCGCCGTAATGACGGAGGCCGGCCCCGGCGCCCTGTCGACCGACGAGCTGTTCAAGGGCAAGCGCGTCGTGCTGGTCTCCGTGCCCGGCGCCTTCACGCCGACCTGCTCCATGAACCACCTGCCGGGCTTCGTGCAGCGCGCCGACGAAATCATGGCCAAAGGCGTCGACACCATCGCCTGCATGGCGGTGAACGACGTCTTCGTCATGGATGCCTGGGGCAAGGACCGGCAGGTCGACGGCAAGGTCCTCATGCTGGCCGACGGCAACGGCGAATACGCGCGTGCGCTCGGGCTCGAGATGGACGGCAGCAAATTCGGTCTCGGCATGCGCGGCCAGCGCTTCGCGCTCGTCGTCGACGACGGCGTCGTCGAGCACGCCGCGATCGAGCAGCCGGGCCAGTTCGAAGTCAGCAAGGCCGAAGCGATCCTGAACGCCCTCTGACGACCGGTTTGCCGTGGGAGCCCGCCATGCGGGCGACCGCGATTTCGTGGCCCGCCCTCTTTGGGATCGGATCGTTCACGCACGTTTGGCTACGGTGGCCGGGGCGGAGCCGCGACCGGGGGAGCTCCCTCTCGGCGCCGGACACGAGCACGTCCCTGTGGTCCTGCGGGCTTAGGCTTTGCCTCGCACGCCGCCGAGAGGGACTCCCCCGGCCACGGCTCCGCCC
>CAZBGV010000220.1:0-4768 GCA_964491485.1 uncultured Woeseiaceae bacterium
CTCGGCCACGGGATTCATGAACGCGACCCGGCCCTGCACGTCGGTGGCGATCACGCCGTCGCCGATGCTGCTCAGGGTGACCCGCAGCCATTCCTTCTGGTCGGCGAGCTCGCGCGCGAGGCGCTTCTGCTCGGTGATGTCGCGCGCGACCTTGGCGATGCCGATGATGTCCCCGGATTCGCCGCGGATGGGAGAGATGGCCAGCGAAACGTCGACCTGCCGGCCGCCCTTGGCGAGCCGCACGGTTTCCAGGTGCTCGACCCGCTCGCCGGCGCGGATCTTCGACAGGATCATCTCCTCTTCGGCGTAGCGATCGGCGGGAATGATGAGGTAGATCGGCCGGCCGACCATTTCCTCCGCCGGGTAGCCGAAGATGCGCTCGGCGCTCTCGTTGCAGGCGGTGATGATGCCGTTCAGGTCCTTGGAGATGATCGCGTCGGTCGACGACGACATGATCGCCGCAAGGTAGGACTCGCGTTCGCGGGCCCGTTTGCGCCCGGTGATGTCGCGCGCGATCTTGGATGCGCCGACGATGTTGCCGAGAGCATCGTGTATCGGTGAGATCGTCAGCGACACGTCGATCAGCCGGCGGTCCCTGGTGAGCCGCACGGTCTCGAAATGATCGATGCGCTCGCCGCGCCGCAGGCGCTCCAGGATCTCGTCCTCTTCCTCCTGCCGGTCCGGCGGAATCAGGATGCGTACCGGCTGGCCGATCAGCTCCTCGGGCCGATAGCCGAAGATGCGCTCGGTCGCGGGATTGCAGGACTGGATGATGCCGTCGAGGCTCTTCGACAGTATGGCGTCGTCCGAGGATTCGACGATTGCGGCCAGCCTGGCCAGGCTTGTGGATTCGTGCCCGTCGTCCATGAGCGATGGAGGCGCACTCAGTGCGCGGGCATTTCCCTGCCGGTTACCATTTTTCTCCGAAGGGCCGCACCTCGATCTCGAACGTCCAGGCGGAGCGCGGCTGTTTCGCCAGCCAGACGGCGCTCGCCGCCATATCCGCGGGTTTGAGGAAGAACTCGTCCGGCTTGTCCGGCATGTTCTGCCGCGTGCGCGGCAGGTCGACGACGGCGTCGATGACGATCAGCGCGACGTGGATGCCCTGGGGGCCGAGCGTGCGCGCCATGGATTCGGCGAGGCTGCGCTGCGCCGCCTTGGCCGGGGCGAACGCCGCCGTGCGCGGACCGCCGCGCCTCGATGCGGTCGCGCCGATGAAGATGATGCTGCCGCGCCCGGCGGCCTTCATCGCCGGGATCACTTGCTGGCTCGCGGCGAGCGCGCCGTACGCGTTCACGCGCCAGCAAGCTTCGAAATCGTCGAGGCTTATCGATTCGACGTCGCCCCACACGCCGGAGCCCGCGTTGTAGACGAGCGTTTCCGGATCGCCCATGTCGCGGCGGATGGCGTCGAAGGTGGTCTTGACGGACGCGGCATCGCTCACGTCGCAGGCATAGGCGCGGCTGCCGGCCAGCTCGACCGCGAGGCCGCCGGTGAAATCGGTATCGCGGGCGAGCAGGGCGACGGCCATTCCCTCTTCCGAGAAGGCCCGCGCCAGTGCCGCGCCGTTGCCCTCGCCGACGCCCGCGACCACGCAAACCGGTTTACTCATGGGGATACCTCCTGTGCTTTGACCGGTTGGACGACAGGAGAGCGGCGCGATCGCGCTCGTGGCGCGCCGTCTCCGCGGGCCTTTCGCGGCCGGTTTCCGCCACCCGTGAGCAAGTCTAGCGTCTCGCGGCCGGAGTCGCAGCCCGGCCGGGCAGAAGCGTCATTTTTTCAACGGCCTGCAGCGGGCCGGGGGCGCGGCTTGCGTCCCGGTGCGAATGGTCCGAAACTGCCGTATTCGCACGTTTCCGGGCCCGGAGGCTGGCATGCAGTTGAACGTGAACGGCCGCTCGCACGAGCTGGGCGACATCGATCCCTCGACACCGCTGCTCTGGGCGCTGCGCGACACGCTGGGACTCGTCGGCACGAAATACGGCTGCGGCATCGGCCAGTGCAGCGCCTGCACGGTGCACGTCGACGGTGCGCCGGTGCAATCCTGCCAGTTGCCGGTGTCCGCGCTGGCGGGGCGGCAGATCACCACGATCGAAGGCCTGGCCGCACCGGACGGCACGCTGCACCCGCTGCAGCAGGCGTGGATCGACGAGGACGTCCCGCAGTGCGGCTACTGCCAGGCGGGCCAGCTCATGAGCGCGGCCGCGCTGCTCGCGCAGAATCCCGAGCCTTCGGACGCCGACATCGACGCGATGATGTCGCGCAACCTGTGCCGCTGCGGCACCTACAACCGCATCCGCAAGGCCATTCACCGGGCGGCGAAGGCGGAGGGCAGGTCATGAGCGGCACGCCGAAGCCAGCCGTCGATCCGAATCTCCCCGCGTTCATGCAGAAGATCGTTGCCGGCGGCGCGGCCGTGAGCCGGCGCCAGTTCATGAAACTCGGCGGCATCGTCGGCGGCGGTCTCGTGATCGGCCTCACGCTGGGCGCCGGGGCGATGAAGCCCGGCAGCAAGCGCCTCCTGACGGCCGAGGGCGATTTCGTGCCCAACGCCTACGTGCAGGTGCGGCCGGACGGCGAAATCGTCCTGTATGCGAAGAACCCGGAGATCGGCCAGGGCGTGAAGACGTCGCTGCCCATGATCGTGGCCGAGGAGCTCGATGCCGACTGGTCGCGCGTGCGCGTCGAGCAGTCCGCGATCAGCGAGGAGCTGTTCGGCGAGCAGTTCGCCGGCGGCTCGCTGTCGGTGCCGCGCAACTGGGACACCCTGCGGCGCGCGGGCGCCGTCGCGCGCGCGATGCTGGTCGCGGCCGCGGCCGAGCAGCTCGAGGTCGATGCCGCCGGGCTCGTCACCGAGGCGGGCTTCGTGATCCACGAAGCGTCGGGCCGCAAGCTCGGGTACGGCGAGCTCGCGCAGCGCGCCGCGATGGTGCCGATGCCGGACCCGGAGGACGTGCCGCTCAAGGATCGCAAACAGTTCCGGCTGCTCGGCCGGCGCATCACCGGCGTCGACAACCACGCGGTGGTGACCGGCAAGCCGCTCTTCGGCATCGACCAGCGCCTGCCGGGCATGCTGTACGCCGCGTACGTCAAGGCGCCCGCGATCGGCGCGCGCGCCGTCTCGGCCAATCTCGCGCAGGTGAAATCGCTGCCGGGAGTGAAGGACGCCTTCCTGCTGGAGACGGCCGGCACGCCGGTGGAGTTCGACACGTCCGGGGCCGGGATGCTGTCCGGCGTGGCGATCGTCGCCGATTCGACCTGGGCGGCGTTCAAGGCGGCCGACCTGCTCGAGGTGGAGTGGGACGAGAGCGAGGCCTCGAGCGACAGCTGGCGGGAGGCGGTGGCGGAAGCCGGGCGGCTGGCCGCCAGATCGCCGCAGCAGGTGCTGGGCGAGACGGGCGACGTCGATGCGGCCTTCGCGCAGGGCGGCAAAACGGTCGAGGCGTTCTACAGCTACCCGTACCTCGCGCACGCCGACCTCGAGCCGCAGAACTGCACCGCCTGGTGCAAGGACGACGGCTCGGTCGAAATCTGGGCGCCGACGCAGACACCGCAGGGAGCGGTGGAAGGTGCCGCGGCGTTCCTCGGCGTCCGCAAGAACAAGGTGCTGTTGCACCAGCTGCGTGCCGGCGGCGGGTTCGGCCGCAGGCTCGCGAACGACAGCGTCATCCAGGCGGTGGCGATCTCGAAGCGCGTCGGCGCGCCGGTGCAGGCGCTATGGCGGCGCGAGGACGACATGCGCTTCGATTACTATCGCCCGGGCGGCTTCCATGCGTTTCGCGCGGCGCTCGATGGAGAAGGCCGGCTCGCCGCGTTCGAGGATCACTTCATCACGTTCACGCGCGACGGCAGGAAGCCGGTGACGAGCGGCAGCCTGAAGGCCGACGAGTTTCCCGCGAGCGTCCTGCCGAACGCACGCATGGCACAGTCGCTCATTGCCTCGAAGCTGCCGACGGGGCCGTGGCGCGCGCCGGGCTCGAACGCCATCGCGTTCGCGATCCAGGGCTTCCTGCACGAGTGTGCGGTCGCGGCAGGGCGCGATCACGTGGAGTTCCTGCTGGAAGTGATGGGCGAGCCGCGCTGGCTGAAAGAAGGCGATCTCTGGTCGCTGAACACGGGGCGCGCCGCGGGCGTCATCCGCCTCGCCGCCGAGAAGGCGGGCTGGGGCCGCAAGCTGCCGAAAGGCCGCGGGCTCGGGCTCGCGTTCCATTTCAGTCATGCCGGGCACATCGCCGAGGTGGCCGACGTGAGCGTCGACGAGAACCGGAAGCTCACGGTGCACAAGGTCACCGTCGCCGCGGACATCGGGCCGATCGTCAACCTGAGCGGCGCCGAGAACCAGGCGGAGGGCTCGGTCGTGGACGGCTTCAGCGCGGCGCTCGGCCTGCAGGTCACGTTCGAGAACGGCCGCGCAGAGCAGAGCAACTTCGATCGCTATCCGCTGCTGCGCATGCCGCATGCGCCGCCGGTCGAGGTGCATTACGTCGATTCGGATTTCCCGCCGACCGGCTCCGGCGAGCCGGTGCTGCCGCCGGTGGCGCCCGCGATCTGCAACGCGATCTATGCCGCCTGCGGCCACCGTGTCCGCTCCCTCCCGCTGGTGAACGAAGGCTTTCGGGTGTAGGAGCCCGCCATGCGGGCGACTCGAACATCGGGATCGCCCGCATGGCGGGCTCCTACGGGACGCATCGCCGCCGGCGTGGCGGTTTCCGTCGGGACGCATCGCCGCCGGCGTGGCGGTTTCCGTCGGGACGCATCGCCGCCGGCG
>CAZBGV010000221.1:0-4727 GCA_964491485.1 uncultured Woeseiaceae bacterium
TCGCCTGCAGCACGTCCATGCCGCCGGCGCGCAGCACCTCGAGCATGTTGTCGAGGCTTTCCGAGTCGGACCCCTCGAGCGAGACGATCGGCTGGAGCTCGGAGACGTCGTGCAGGTAGTCGGAACGGAAGTTCGCGGCGCGCGCGATCGCCCAGTTGCGGTTGCCCTGGATGGTGTTGATCTCGCCGTTGTGCGCGAGAAAGCGGAACGGCTGCGCGAGCCGCCACTGCGGGAGGGTGTTGGTCGAGAAGCGCTGGTGGAACAGGCACACCGACGTCTCGAGCCGGGGATCCGTGAGATCGGGATAGAAACGCGGCAGCGCCTCCGGCATCACCATGCCCTTGTAGCCGAGGGTGGTGGACGAGAGCGTTGCGACGTAGGCGCCCCGGTCGACGGCGGCCATGTGCCGCTCGGCGCGGCGCCGCGCGAGGAACAGCCGCCGGTTGAAATGCGCCCGCTGCATGCCGGGCGGAGCGTTGACGAACACCTGCTCGATGCGCGGCAGGGTGGCGAGCGCCGCGCGGCCGCAAACGGAAGCATCGATCGGCACGGCGCGCCAGCCGGCGACTTCGAGCTCGCAGTCGACGAGCGCGCGCTCCATGAGGCATCTGACCTCGGCGGCGCGGTGCTCGTCCTGCGACAGGAACACGGTGCCGGCCGCAAACCGCTCCGCGGTCGCGATACCGCTTTCCCCGGCGATCGCGCGCAGGAAAGCCAGCGGCGCTTTCATGAGAATGCCGCAACCGTCGCCGGTCTTCCCGTCGGCCGCGACGGCGCCGCGGTGCGTGAGCCGCGCGAGCGCGCCGATTGCCGTCTCCACCACCCGGTGGCTCGGGTTGTCGTCCAGGTTGGCGATCAAGCCGAAGCCGCAGCTGTCGCGCTCGAAGGCCGGATCGTAGAGTCCCCTTGTCGTCATGTCTTTATGCAGCACCTGCACGCACCGACGCGGCCGTCGTCGACAGCCGGGCCATGTCCTTGCTCCACCGCCGGAGCCAGGCCTCGATGCGGAATTCGTGAGCCGGCGTACTCGAGGACGCCGAGGTGCTGCCTTCGCTGCCCGCCTCGGTGGGCGATGCGCGCTTGCGCGCAGGACCGGCGCCAGCGTCGCGCCGACCGGTTGGATGTGTGTGACAGCCCGAGGACTCCAGTATAAGGAAGCGCGGCACCGGATTTCCAGAACTGTTGACGGTTGCCCGTGCAATCGGCCGCCGCGGTCGGGCTCCACGGCGGCCGGCGCGCGCCGATCAGGGGCCGGCCGCCGCCGTCCGGCCGAGCTCGAAGCGCAGGGCCGGGTGCCGATGTCGGGAGCGCCTGCCCCGCCGCCGGCCCGCCGGGAAGGATCGTTCTATAATGCGCGCACGCCCTCATCGGACCGGAAGCCATGCCAGTCAAGCTCCTCAGCGAAAGCATGGATGCGACGATCACCGACGAAGATCACGTCCGCATCGAGCGCGTGCTCACGTTCTGGTTCAAGGAGCACGAGCTCACGGCGCCGCAGATCGACGGGCGCATGGAGGTCTGGTTCGGCGAGGACCCGGTGTTCGACCAGGAGATCGAGCGGGACTTCGCGGCCGACGTGGAACAAGCGTCGCAGGGCGGCCTCGACCACTGGGCCCGCACTCCGGCGGGAAGGCTCGCCCTGATCCTGCTGCTCGACCAGTTCCGCCGCAACATTTACCGCGGCACGGCGGGGGCGTTCGCGAAGGACAAGGTCGCGCTCAAGCTCTGCATAGAAGGCGCGATGCAGAAGAAAGACAAGGGGCTCACGCCGATCCAGCGGGTGTTCTTCTACATGCCGATGCAGCATGCCGAGTCGCGCAAGGTGCAGGCGAAATCCGTCGAGATCTTCAGGAAGCTCGCGGAAGCCGTGTCGCCGACCTACCGCGAGACGTTCGAGACGATCGCGCAGTTCGCGGAGCTGCACCGCGACATCATCGAGCGCTTCGGCCGCTTTCCGCACCGCAACAAGCTGCTCGGGCGCAGGAACACGCCCGAAGAAGAGGAGTACCTTGCCGGCGACAGCCTGACGTTCGGCCAGGGCTGAGCCCGCCCGCCAGGCGCCGTTACGGGTGCTCCGCGGCCCGCAGCGCGCTCTCCGATTCGTCGACGGCCGAGCGTGACACGCGCAGGAAGCGGGCGCCGAGCAGGACGGCGGCGACCGAGAGCCCGACCACGAAGCCGCCCCAGATCCAGGCCGGCGGCGCGCGATAGACGACGGCGGCGAGCCAGGCGAGCGGAAACGCGAGCACCCAGTAGGCGAAGGCGGTGATCACCATGGGCACCCGCGTGTCCTTGTAGCCGCGCAGCGCGCCGGCGGCGCCGACCTGGATGCCGTCGGCAATCTGGAAGATCGCGGCCATGAGCAGCAGGCTGATGGCTATCGTGCGCACGCCGGGGTCGCTGGTGTACAGCGTGACGACCGCGTCCCGGAACAGCAGCATTCCCAGCGCGGAGCACGTCATGAACGCCGCGCACGCCGAGATGCCGACGCGGCCGCTGTAGCGCGCGGCGGCGGCGTTGCCGGCGCCGAGGGCGTGGCCGATGCGGATCGTGGTGGCCGCCGAGAGCGCAAGCGGCACCATGAAGGTGGTGCTCGCGAAGTTGATCGCGATCTGGTGCGCGGCCGTGATGTCGGCGCCGAGCGTGCCGACCAGGATGGAGACGGCGGAGAACAGGCCGGCCTCCGCCGTGATGCTGATCGCGATCGGCGCGCCGAGCGCCACGATCTCGCGCAGCTCCGGGCCGCGCGGCCGCGGCACCCGCGCGAAGATGCCGAGCGGCGCATAACGCGGATGGCGATACACGAACACGAGGAGCGCCAGCATCATGAGCCACATGGTGATCGCGCTCGCGACGCCGCAGCCGACGGCGCCCAGGGCCGGGGCGCCGAGCTTGCCGTAGATGAACACCCAGTTCAGGAACACGTTGCAGACGAGCCCGAACAGCGACAGGTACATGAGCGGCGTGGTGTAGCCGATGCCTTCGGTGGTGAAGCGCAGGGCGAGGAAGATGCAGATCGCGGGCGCGCCGAGCGCGATCGCGTGCACGTAATCCACGGTGAGCTCGCGAAAGCCCGGATCGACCCCGATCGCCGCCAGCAGCGGCCCGGCCAAGGCATACGCGGCGACGATCACGCCGAGCCCGAGCAGCACCGCGAGCAGGATGCCCTGGCGCGTATAGCGGCCGATCAGCTCCGATTCTCCCGCGCCGTAGTGGCGCGCGGCGATGGGCGAGATGGCCATGAGCAGGCCCAGGCACACCATGAAGCCGAGGAACCAGGTGCTCGCTCCCACCGCCACCGCCGCGAGCGCGCGGGCGCCGAGCCGCCCGGCCATGACCGCATCCGCAAACTGGATGCCGGCGATCGACAGGCTGTTCACCATGAGCGGCCCGGCGAGCCGCAACAGCCGGCTCACCTCCTCGACCCACGACCGGCTGGAAACGAGCGTCGTCATCGGCAAGCTACGGCCTCGACCCATGACCAGCTGGAAGCGAGCGTCGTCATCGGCAAGGTACGGCGGCGTTCAGGAAAAAGATCGGCTAGTGTCACGTTCCGTGAATAACTGCGCAATTCCGCTGCGCCTTTTCGTGGCTGGCCAGGCAATGCGGGCTTCCCAACCATCCTGAGCCCCGAGGTACCAGCGGAAGTGCCCGCGACGACGAGGAATAGCGGGGGCTGTTGCGAGGAGTCGCAACGCCGCCAGCCGCGAAAAGGCGCAGCGGAATTGCGTTGTTATTTACGGAACGGGACACTAGTGTACAGTTATCGCCGCCCGGCGCATGGAGAGGGGCATGCTGCACGACGGACGCGCAAGAAGGGTCGCGGTGATCGGCGGGGTACGCATCCCGTTCTGCCGCGCCTATACCGCTTACGCGCGCTGCTCGAACCAGGACATGATGACGGCGACCCTCGCGGCGCTGGTCAGGAAGTTCGAGCTGCAAGGGGAACAACTCGGGGACGTGGCGCTCGGCGCCGTCATCAAGCACTCGCGTGACTACAATCTCGCGCGCGAAAGCGTGCTCGGCTCGGGCCTCGCCGCGACCACCCCGGCCTTCGACCTGCAGCGCGCCTGCGGCACCAGCGTCGAGGCCTGCATCGCGATCGGCAACAAGATCGCGCTGGGCCAGATCGAGGCAGGCATCGCCGGCGGCACGGATTCGATCAGCGACGCGCCGATCGTGTACCCGGACGCCTATCGCGCCATCCTGATGGAAAGTCACCGCGGCCGCTCCCTCGGCGAGAAGCTGAAGCCGTGGCTCAGGCTGCGCCCGCGGCATTTCAAGCCGGATTTTCCCGCGGTCGTCGAGCCGCGTACGAAATTGTCCATGGGCGAGCACACCGAGCGCACGGCGAAGGCGTGGCACATCTCCCGCGAGGAGCAGGACGCGCTCGCGCTGACGAGCCACCAAAATGCCGCGAAGGCGTACGACGAAGGCTTCTACGACGACCTCGTCGTGCCTTTCCAGGGCGTGGCCGAGGACAACAACATCCGCCGCGACACGTCGGCCGGGAAGCTCGCGGCGCTGAAACCCGTCTTCGACCGGAGCGGCAGCGGCACGATGACGGCGGGCAACAGCACGCCCCTGACCGACGGCGCGGCGGCGGTGCTGCTTGCTTCCGAGGAATGGGCCGCCGGGCGCGGCCTGCCGGTCGCCGCCTGGCTCACGCATGGCCGGGTCGCGGCCGTCGACTACGTCGCCGGCGACGACCTGCTGTTCGCGCCGGT
>CAZBGV010000222.1:0-4722 GCA_964491485.1 uncultured Woeseiaceae bacterium
TCGCGGCGCAGCCCTTGCCACCACCCGCAAACGTGCGTGAACGATGCGGTCGCGCGCAATGCGCGCAACTGCGGGTGCCTTCGTTTAGTGCGTTCGGTCGCCCGCAGGGCGGGCTCCTACGGAAGGCGGCGGCGGACGGTCAGCGGGAGATTTCGTCGAAGGCGGCGAGGAACTCGAGGCCCTTGCGCAGCTGGCGGCGATCCAGGCTGCCGGGCGGCACGCGTTGCAGGTCGGCGGCGACCCAGCGCACTTCGTGGATGTCGCAGCAGGCCCAGACGAGCCGCCCGATCCGCCAGACGCCGCTGCGCTTGCCGCAGTGCGGGCAGCCCTGCATCTCGCGGCGATGCAGCGGGAACGGAATGACGTTGTCGGCGCGGCCGGGCTGCGGCTTTGGCCGGGTGAGTGCGACTTTCATGCGGCAATGTTGATCCGCCGGGAAGCGGGCGGGCTGTGACCGGCGTCCCGCTCCGCGCGGCGCAGCCCCGGAGGGCAGTGAATCTGCGACGCGGGTCGCTTCGCGAGCGGTCAAAACGTGACGTGGGTTAGACTCGGCGCACGGATGAGCCGCCCATGACGCGCTATTTCGAATCAGCGGATACATTGGCCGAGGAAGTCATTGCGGCGGTAGGGCCGAACCTCGTGCTCGGTTTGCCGGTGGGCCTGGGCAAGGCCGTGCACGTTGCGAACGCGCTCTACGAGCGCGCGGCACGCGACCCTGCGATTTCGCTCACGATCTTCACCGCTCTCACGCTGGAGGTGCCGAGGGCGCGCGGCGAGCTCGAGCGTCGCTTTCTCGAACCGCTGGCCGCACGTTTGTGGAAGGGCTGGCCGGCATTGCGTTACGCCGAGGATCTCGCGCGCGAGCGCCTGCCGGCGAACATCCGCGTGCACGAGTTCTACCTGCGGCCGGGCGCGTATCTCGCGAATCCGACGGCGCAGCGGGACTACACGAGTCTCAATTACACGCAGGTCGGAAAGGAGCTCTTGCGGCTCGGCGTGAACGTCGTCGCGCAGCTCGTCGCACCGGATTCCGCGGGCGGGCGCTACAGCCTCGGCTCGAACCCGGAGGTCACGCTCGACCTGCTGCCCGAGCTCGAGCGCCGCCGCGCGGCGGGCCGGCCGTTCGCGTTCGTCGCCGAGGTGAACCCCGAGATGCCGTACATGCCGGGCGCGGCGGAGCTCGACGCGACCCGTTTCGATTACGTGCTGCGGTCCGAGGCGTGCGCTTACCCGCTCTTCGGGCTGCCGCGGCGCGCCGTGGGCGATCGCGACTATGCCACCGCGATGCACGTCGCCAGTCTCGTGCGCGACGGCGGCACGCTGCAGCTCGGCATCGGCTCGCTGAGCGAAGCGCTCGCCCACTGCCTCATCCTGCGGCACAGGGAGCCCGCGGTTTTCCGCCGGGTGCTGGAGCGCCTGCCCGGCGGGCCGGCTTCCGGCCGGCGCCCCGCCGTGCCGCTCGAAACCGCGCCTTTCAGCGAAGGCCTGTATTCGTGCACGGAGCTCCTGAGCGACGCCGTATTCGCGCTGTTCGACGCCGGCATCGTGCGCCGGCCCGCGGACGAGCGGGATCCGAGCGTGATCCATGCCGGTTTTTTCGTCGGCTCGACGGCGCTCTATCGCGGACTGCGCGACCTGCCCGAAGCGCGGCGGCGGCTGATCGCGATGTCCCCCATCTCGTTCGTCAACGGCCTCTACGGTGACGAAGCCATGAAGCGGCGGCAGCGGAGTCGCGGTTGTTTCGTCAACGAGGCCATGATGGTCACGTTGCTCGGAGCCGCCGTTTCCGATGCGCTGGAGGACGGGCGTGTCGTGAGCGGTGTCGGCGGCCAGTTCGATTTCGTGCGCATGGCGCATGCGCTCGAGGATGCGCACTCCGTCCTGATGTTCGGCAGCCGTCGCCTGCACGACGGCGTCGCACGCTCGAACGTCCTGTGGAGCTACGGGCACACCACCGTGCCGCGGCACTATCGTGACATTTTCGTGAGCGAGTACGGCATCGCGGCGACGCGCGGACTGCATGACGCCGCGGTGATCGCGGCGCTGCTCCCGCTGGCCGATGCCGTATTCCAGCGCGAGCTGCTGCAGCGCGCGATCGCCGCCGGCAAGATCCGCGCCGATCACTCCCTGCCGGTCGACGCCGCGCGCAACACGCCGGCGGCGCTGCGCGAAGTATTCGGCGACCCCGAAGTCGCCCGGCATTTCCCGCCTTATCCCCTCGGTTCCGACCTCACTCCGGCGGAGCGGGAGCTCGCGGCCGCGCTCGAGTGGCTCAAGCACCGGACCGGAAGGCGCTGGCAGCGCATCCGCACCGTCGCCGGTTCGATGCTCCGGCGGCCTGCACCGGGCACGCACGCGGCGCTGCAACGCCTCGCCCTCGACCGGCCGCGCACGCTGCGCGAGCACGTGCTGCGCCGCCTGGTCGCGCGCGCGCTTTCCGGCCGGGGCTGACAGGTCATCGGCCGCCGCCGCGCACGCTGCGCGCGAGCGACCCCGGGCGGGAGGCCCGTCGGGCTGGTACGGATATTGCTTTCCCGAACGGCATACCCACTCCGAGCAGCAAGGAGCCATCCATGCCCGTTTGCGAAACCTGCGGCAACGACTACGACAAGGCGTTCACGCTGAACATGGAAGGCGAATCCCACGTCTTCGATTCGTTCGAGTGCGCAATCCAGGCGCTCGCCCCGGTGTGCGACCACTGCGGCACCCGCATCATCGGCCACGGCATCGAGGCCGACGAGAGGATATTCTGCTGCGCGCACTGCGCCGGGGAGAGCGGCGTGCCGGAGGCCGTCGACCGCGTGTCCTGACGACCGCGCGCGTTGCACGAGCCGATCCCTGCCGGCGCCCGCATCTGACGCGAGGCGCGCGCATTGCGCGCGACCGATGCGTCGGGGAACCGTGTCGACGTACGGGCACGCCGACGAATGCGGTCGCGCGCCGTGCGCGCTCCTCCCGGCCAGATTCGGGCCGGAGCGCATGACCGTCCCTGCGTTGCGTTCGCGGGCGGATTGCTTCAGGCTTGTCCTCCACATCCGGCGGCTGGCCCGCCCGATCCATGCATTCCGGTGCCAATGAACACGAGCAAGCTCGCGGAATTCGTCGATGCCGCCTGGGAAGACTCGATCCTCCCGGAGCTCGCCGAATACATCAAAATCCCCAACAAGTCGCCCGCCTTCGACCCGCAGTGGGCCGAGCACGGACACATGGAGCGCGCCGTAGAGCGCCTCGCGGCCTGGTGCCGCGCGCAGCCGCTCGTGGGAGCGACGGTCGAGATCGTGCGCCTGCCCGGGCGCACTCCCCTGCTCTACGTCGACGTGCCCGGTGATTCGGACGACGTCGTCCTGCTGTACGGCCATTACGACAAGCAGCCGGAGTTCAGCGGCTGGGCCGAGGGGCTGGACCCGTGGCGGCCGGTCCTGCGCGACGGCAAGCTCTATGGACGCGGCGGCGCGGACGACGGTTACGCCGTGTTCGGCTCGCTGACCGCGATCCGTGCGCTCCAGGAACAGCAGATCCCGCACGCCCGCTGCGTCGTGCTCATCGAAGGCTGCGAGGAAAGCGGCAGCTTCGACCTGCCGTATTACATCGAAGCCCTGGGCGAGCGTATCGGGTCACCGAGCCTCGTGGTCTGCCTCGATGCCGAGTGCGGCAACTACGACCAGCTCTGGTGCACGACGTCCCTGCGCGGCAATCTCGTCGGCACGCTCACGGTGGAGGTGTTGCGCGAAGGGGTGCATTCGGGCACCGCGAGCGGCGTCGTGCCGTCGAGCTTCCGCATCGCGCGCAGCCTCCTGAGCCGCGTGGAGGACGAGTCGAGCGGCAGGATCCTTTGCGAAGCGCTCCAGCCGGAAATCCCGGAGCAGCGGCTGCAGCAGGCGCAGCGCGCCGCGGAAGTGCTCGGCGAAGCGGTATGGCGGCGTTTTCCCTGGGTCGACGAGACCGCGCGGCCGGCAGAGCCGCCGCTCGATCTGTTACTCGCGAACACCTGGGGCCCGACGCTTTCCATCACGGGTGCGGAAGGCCTGCCCGCAATCGTGAATGCCGGCAACGTGCTCCTGCCGAAGACGACGCTCAAGCTGTCGTTCCGCCTCCCGCCGACGGCGGATCCACAGCGTGCCGCGCAGGCGGTGAAGGAAACGCTGGGAGCAGATCCGCCGCCGTTCGCGCGCACGAGCTTCAAGGTCGAATCGACGATGGGCGGATGGAACGCGCCCGCCGTGGCGGGCTGGCTGGAGGCGTCGATGCAGGAAGCCTCGCAGACGTTCTTCGGCGAGCCGTCGATGTACATGGGCACCGGCGGCAGCATCCCGTTCATGGGGCTGCTGGGCGAGAAGTTCCCGGAAGCGCAGTTCCTCGTCACCGGCCTCCTCGGGCCCAACTCGAACGCGCACGGCCCGAACGAGTTCCTGCACATTGCCACGGGCAAGCGCCTGACGAGCTGCGTCGCGAAGGTGCTCGCGGATCACCACGCCCGGTAGCCGCTCGCCGCAACGCCGCCACCTGCCATGCAGCGAGCCCTGATCGTCATCGGCCTCGCCATCCTGCTGGCCGGGCTCTTGTGGCCATGGCTGAGCCAGCTGCCGATCGGCCGCCTGCCGGGCGACATCATCGTCGACAAGCCCGGCTTCAAGCTCTACGTGCCGATCACCACCATGCTGCTCGTCAGCGCTCTCATCACCCTCCTCCTCTGGCTCTTCCGCCCGTAGGAGCCCGCCACGC
>CAZBGV010000223.1:0-4705 GCA_964491485.1 uncultured Woeseiaceae bacterium
GCCTTGAGGTGGTGGGTAGAACGGTTCGACGCTATCGCGGTTGTGCACGGCCCGATCGTCGAGTGGGACGGCCGCCAGATTTTGCGTTTCGAGGACCCGGAGGGCCAGCGACTCGCACTGGTCGACGACGGCGGTGCCGGCGATGTGCCGACCCCGTGGGATCGCAGCCCGGTGCCGGTGGAATTCCAGGTACGCGGCCTCGGGCCGATTGTGATCAGCATTCCGACCCTGAGTCCGACCGGCACGCTGTTGACACGTGTCTTCAATATGCGCCTGGTCCGGGACTGTGCGCATCCCACCAATCCGGGCACTGTCGTGCACGTGTTCGAGATGGGAACGGGCGGGCCGCATGCCGAGCTGCACGTGGCCGTTCAGCCCGATTTGCCGGCAACCCGGCAAGGGGCGGGCGGTGTTCACCACGTCGCCTTCCGGACGCCGGATGCCGATTACGACGCCTGGGCGGACCGGTTGAGCGAGTTCGAGATTCCGAACAGCGGCAAAGTGGATCGGTACTGGTTCCGTAGTCTGTACGTTCGGGAGCCGAACGGCGTGCTGCTCGAGATCGCGACGGACGGCCCCGGGTTTACCGTCGACGAGGATCCGGCGACCCTTGGCGAGAAGATCGTAGTGCCCCCCCTTTTCGAGCCTTACAGGGAGCAGATCGTCGCCGATTTGCAGCCCATTGATTAACGGAGCTCCAGCATGACCGCATCGAAAGGCAACCAGTCCGTGGGTTCCACGATGAGCACCGGCGCGCCTGCGCCGAGCGACCGTAACTCGCTGACGATCGGTCCCAACGGGCCCATCCTGCTGCACGACGTGCACTTTCTCGAGCAGATGGCGCATTTCAATCGCGAGAAGGTGCCTGAGCGCCAACCGCACGCCAAGGGTGCGGGCGCGTTCGGTATATTCGAAACCACCGAGGACGTCTCGGCATATACCCGGGCGGCCCTGTTCCAGAGGGGCGCGGCCACCGAGATGCTGGCGCGCTTCTCTACGGTGGCCGGTGAAGCCGGCAGCCCGGATACGTGGCGCGACGTGCGCGGCTTTTCGCTGAAGTTCTACACCGACGAGGGCAATTACGATCTGGTCGGCAACAACACGCCGATTTTCTTCGTGCGTGATCCTATGAAATTCCCGCACTTCATTCGCAGCCAGAAGCGGCTTCCCGATTCGGGCCTGCGTGACAATCACATGCAATGGGACTTCTGGACCGGCAGTCCGGAATCGGCCCACCAGGTGACCTACCTGATGGGCGAGCGTGGCCTGCCGCGCACCTGGCGCAACATGAACGGCTACGGCTCGCATACCTATATGTGGATCAGCGCCGACGGCGAGAGATCCTGGGTGAAGTACCATTTCCACACCAATCAGGGCATGGCCTTCTTTACCAATGCCGAAGCCGCGGAGATGGCGGGCAAGGATGCCGACTTTCATCGACGCGATCTGTTCGAGGCGATCTCGCGCGGCGAGCACCCGAAGTGGACGCTGTCCGTTCAGATCATGCCCTACGACGATGCCAGGACGTACCGGTTCAACCCCTTCGACCTGACCAAGACCTGGCCGCACAAGGATTATCCGTTGATAAAAGTCGGCACGATGACGCTGAACCGCAATCCCGAGAACTTCTTCGCCCAGATTGAGCAGGCAGCGTTCTCGCCGGGGAACACGGTGCCGGGCATCGGGCTGTCGCCGGACAAGATGCTGCTCAGCCGTGCGTTCGCCTACAACGACGCGCAGCGCAACCGCATCGGTGCCAACTTCCACCAGCTTCCGGTGAACCGTCCCAGGGTGCCGGTCAACACTTACATGTTCGACGGCCAAATGACTTACGAGCACAGCGGTAACGCGGCCGTTTATGCGCCCAACAGCGACGGCCGCCGATGGGCGGACGATAGCGGGCGTGTACCGGACGGCTGGGAGGCAGACGGCGAGATGGTCCGCAGCGCCTATACACTGCGTGCCGATGACGATGACTTCACCCAGCCGGGCATCCTGGTGCGCGAGGTGTTCAACGACGAGCAACGGGCGAAGCTGGTCGAGCAGGTTGCGGGTAGTCTGCTGGGCGGCGTACACGGCGAGGTGCTCGAGCGCGCCTTCCAGTACTGGAAGAATATTGACGCCGATGTCGGGCAGCGGATAGAGCAAGAGGTTCGCGCCGGCAGCGCACCGAAGCCCGCCGAGGGCATGGGGGAACGCTGAACGGGCAACGCTGAAACGTCTATTCGAAAGCGATGCCCGGGCCGCTGCCCAGGTTCCCTGGGAGTCAACGGACCCAAGACGATCATCAATGCCGGCCTGTCACTGGTCAATGACGGCGGGCGCTGGACCGCCAGATTGGAGTGCAAGAACTGCACCGACGAGGAGTACATCACGAACAACCTGTTCGAGCTGTACTGGACGGAGCCGATGACCTGGCAGGCCAGCTTGCGGTTCGACTTCGGCGCCGATTGACACTGTCCGTGCGCGCGGCCAGACGGAGTCTGGTGTCAGGCGACATGTAAAACTGACCCCCTGACGACACGCAAAACTGACCCCCTTTCTTGAGGAAAGGAGGGTATCGATGGACCAGGTCAGGCAGTCTCAGCCCCGGGAAGAGACCGGGGAGAGCGAGACGATGTTGGCACCGGAAGCGGTGACCGCGATGTTGAAGTTGCGTGAGCTGGGTTGGGGGGTGAAGCGGATTGCGAGGGAGCTCGGCTGCAGCAAGACGACGGTGCGTCGCTGGCTGCGAGCCGGGGGCTTCATGCCGTACCAGCGGCCGCGGCGAGCCGGCAAGCTGGATCACCTGGAGGACTGGCTGACAGAGCGCTTTCGGGTGCATCGCGGCAACGCCGACGTCGTGCGCCAGGAGCTCGAGCACGAGCACGGGATCATCGTGAGCCTGCGGACGGTGGAACGCGCGGTAAAGCCGTTGCGCCGGAGGCTGGCGGCCGAGGCGCGGGCGACGGTGCGGTTTGAGACGCCGCCGGGGAAGCAGCTGCAGATCGATTTCGGCGTACGTCGGGTATGGATCGGTGACGAGCCGGTGCGGGTATGTCTGTTCGTTGCCACGCTCGGCTACTCGCGGCGGCTCTTTGTACGGGCTTTTCTGCACGAGCGCCAGAGCGACTGGTTCGGCGGGATCGAGACGGCCTTCCAGCATTTCGGCGGCGTGCCGGCGGAGCTGCTGGTCGACAACGCCCGGGCCCTGGTTGACGAGCACGACGTGGCGAACCGCACGGTCGTCTTCAACGCGAAGTTCCAGGCGTTTGCCGGCCATTGGGACGTGAAGCTGCGGGCGTGCGCGCCGTACCGGGCGCGTACGAAGGGCAAGGACGAGTCCGGCGTCGGGTATGTGAAGAAGAATGCGATTGCCGGGCGCCGGTTCGCCTCCTGGGGCGAGTTCGAGTCGCACCTGGAGCGCTGGACGCGGACGGTGGCCGACGTGCGCGTGCACGGCACGACGGGCGAGCGGCCGATCGTTCGGTTCAGAGCCGCAGAGGCTACGGCGCTCAGGCCCCTCGCCGGTCGCCCGCCGTTCCTGCAAAGCCGGGAGCTCACGCGGCGCGTGCAGTCCGACGCCTGCATCGAGGTCGACACGAACGCCTACTCGGTGCCCTGGCGGCTGATCGGCGAGAGCGTGCGCGTCACGGTCGAAGCGCAGCAGCTGCGGATCTTCCACGGCCAGCATGAAGTGGCTGTGCATGCGCGTGCCCATGGCCGGCGGGAGCGCCGGGTCGATCGCCGGCACCTGGTCGGGATCGTCGGTGCCCATGTGATCGGTGACAGCCGGCGGCCACCGCCGGTGCCGGCACCCGCGCGGGAGCTGCTGCGGCCACTGGCGGAGTATGCGCTTGCCGAGGGAGGTCAGCCATGAACGTCCAGGAGGATCTCACCCGTATGCTGACGCGGCTGAAGCTGACCGCGATCCGGGATCAGCTCGACTCGCTGCTCGATGAGGCCGCGCGCCGACAACTGACGCTGTTCGATACGCTGGTGTTCCTGTGCAAAGCCGAGTGCGCCCGCAAGGACGAGCGGCGGATCCAGATGGCACTGTCGCTCGCGAAGTTCCCGTGCGTCCGGACGCTGGAGGGCTTCGACTTCGATGCACAACCGGCGGTCGATCCGAAGCAGGTCCGCGAGCTCGCCACCGGACGGTGGATCGGCAACGGCGATGCCCTGTTGTTGCTCGGTCCGCCCGGCGTCGGCAAGACGCACCTGGCGATCGCGCTCGGGCGCGAGGCCATCGTGCGCGGCTACACCGTGCTGTTCACCAACGCGACGGCGCTGGTGGCGAACCTCGCAAAGGCGCAGCACGAGAACCGGCTCGAGGAACGGCTGACGCACTACGCCAAGCCGAAGCTCTTGGTGCTGGACGAGCTCGGGTATCTGCCGCTCGAGGCGAACGCCGCGCACTTGCTCTTCGAGCTGGTCAGCCGCCGCTATGAGCGCGGCAGCATGCTCATCACGAGCAACCTGACCACCAGCGAGTGGGGCTCTGTGTTCGGCGATCCGGTGGTGGCCACGGCGATCCTGGATCGGTTGCTGCACCACAGTCACGTGGTCACGATCCGTGGCGACAGCTATCGGCTGCGGGAGAAAAGGCGCAGCGGGCTTTTACAAAAATCGCCGGCGGCAGGCAAGAAAAAGCCTGTTGTGACGGCGGCGGCAGGGGGTCAGTTTTAAATGTCGCCAAGGGGTCAGTTCCGGATGTCGCTTGACA
>CAZBGV010000224.1:0-4693 GCA_964491485.1 uncultured Woeseiaceae bacterium
TTCATGTGGTGGAAGCGCCAGAACTGGAAGTTGTTGGAAACGTCCATGAGCGCTTCGCAGATTTCGTAGGCGGCCCAGTGCTCACGCGGCGCATCGTAGATGGCTTTCAGCAGCGAGACGACGCCCGGGAGCGAGGGGCGGCTGCGGCTGAAATCGCGCTCGAGGGCCTCGTGCGGGACGCGCCATCCGGCGCGCGCGAGGTGCCGCAGGAACTCGTCGAATATCGCGGGGGCGTGCAGCGCGGCCTCGAGGCGCCGGTACCAGTCCTCGTGGTGCCGGTAGACGCTCATGATGGAGGTGCTTTTGTTGCCCAGCAGGAACTCGAGCATGCGGTATTGCGGCGACTGGAAGCCGGATGCTTTGCCGAGCACGTTGCGGAACTGCGCATATTCGCTGGGAGTGAGGGTGTCCAGGACCGTCCACTGGTTGTAGAGCTGGTTCTGGATATGCTTGACGCGCGCGAGATGCTTGGCTGCCGGCGGGAGGTCGTCGGCGCGGATGCAGCGCATCGCGGCCTGGATTTCGTGGATGACGAGCTTGATCCAGAGCTCGGCGACCTGGTGCTGGATGATGAACAGCATCTCGTCGTGATGCGGCGGATCCGAGAGCGGCACTTGCGCGTCGAGCAGCTTGTCGAGCTGGAGGTAGCCCGTGTAGTCGCTGCCGCGTTCGAGGCGCTTGTGGATCGAGGGCTCGAGTTTCCGCTGTTTCATCGCTGCTGTCGTGTGAGGGAAAGGGCGCCATTGTAGGCGGATTCCGGGCGAATCTGGGTAAATCGGGCGCCGCGGCTACCACAATCGTGGTACCGGGGGGTCCCGATACGGCGCCGGTCGTGATGTATAATGCCGGCCCGTCGCCGGTCGCCCCGAAAAGAATTCCGCCGCGCGAGCTCCCCTGACCTGCCGCTGGAGTACACGTGGAAACGATTGCGGATTTCGCGATCCAGTACAGTCAATTTCTGGATCCCGAAGGCAACGCCAGGAAGGACACGCCCGAGCTTGCACGCAACGCGGACGAGCTCGTCGCGATGTACCGCATGATGGTCGAGACGCGCGTGTTCGACACGAAGGCCGTGAACCTGCAGCGGACCGGCAAGCTGGGTACCTATGCGTCCTGCCTCGGGCACGAGGCGACCCACGTCGGCATGGCTGCCGCCATGCGTCCGGACGACGTCTTTGCTCCGAGCTATCGCGAGTGCGGCACCATGTTGTGGCGCGGCGTGCAGATGCACGAAGTGCTGCTCTACTGGGGCGGCGACGAGCGCGGCAGCGATTTCGCGAACGCCCGCCACGATTTCCCGTTCTGCGTGCCGATCGCGACGCAGTGCCTGCATGCGGCCGGCGCGGCAATGGCTTTCCAGCTGCGCGGCGAGCAGCGCTGTGCGGTCTGTGCCAACGGGGACGGCGGCACGTCGGAGGGCGCCTTCTACGAAGCGATCAACATCGCCGGCGCACGCAAGCTGCCAATGGTGTTCATGGTCGTGAACAACAAATGGGCGATCTCCGTGCCGATCGAGCTGCAGACCGGCACGAAAACGCTGGCGCAGAAGGCCGTGGCGGCCGGTATTCCCGGAATCCAGGTGGACGGCAACGACGTCATTGCCGTTCGCCACTGGGTGGAACGCGCGCTGCAGCGCGCGCGCAAGGGCGACGGGCCGACGCTGATCGAGGCGGTCACCTATCGCCTGAGCGATCACACGACCGCGGACGACGCGAGCCGCTACCGGCCCAAGGACGAGGTCGAAGCGGCGCGCCGCGTGGAGCCGCTCATCCGCCTGCGCAAGTACCTGACGGCGCTCGGCGCGTGGGACGACGAAAAGGAGCAGCAGCTGCTGGACGAAGCGGCGACGAAAGTCGACCTGGAGGTGCAGCGCTACCTCAACACGCCGAAGATGCCCGTCGGTGACATCTTCGATTACATGTACGCGGAGTTGCCCGTCGCGCTCGAGGAGCAGCGCGAGCACGCGATCAGGTACGCGGACCAGAACGGTAACGGACATGCCTGACGTCACCCTCATCGACGCCGTCACGATGGCGCTCGCCTGGGAGCTCGAGCACGATCCGAGCGTGGTCGTGCTGGGAGAGGACGTAGGCGTCAACGGCGGGGTATTCCGCGCGACCGCCGGCCTGCAGGCGCGCTTCGGCGCCGATCGTGTCATGGACACGCCGCTCGCGGAAGGCATGATCGCGGGCGTGTCGATCGGCATGGCGGCGCAGGGCATGCGGCCCGTCGCCGAGATCCAGTTCATGGGGTTCATCTATCCCACGGTCGACCAGATGATCAATCATGCGGGACGCCTGCGGAACCGCACCCGTGGCCGCCTCTCCTGCCCGATGGTGCTGCGTGCGCCGTTCGGCGGCGGCATCCACGCACCGGAACACCACTCGGAGAGCACGGAAGCGATCTTCGCCCACATGCCCGGCGTGCGCGTGGTGATCCCCTCCTCGCCCGCGCGCGCCTATGGACTCCTGCTCGCCGCGATCCGCGATCCCGACCCGGTGGTTTTCCTGGAGCCGAAGCGCATCTATCGCCTGAACCGCCAGAGCGTTGAGGACAACGGCAAGGCGCTGCCGCTCGACGTCTGCTATATCCTGCGGGAAGGCGAGGACGTGACGCTCGTGACCTGGGGCGCCATGACGTACGAGACGCTCAAGGCCGCGGATCGCATGGCGAAGAGCGGCGTGAGCTGCGAAGTGATCGATCTCGCCACCATCAGCCCCATCGATTACGACACGATTCTCGAATCGGTGGAGAAGACCGGCCGGCTCGTCATCATTCACGAAGCCGCGCGCACCTGCGGCGTCGGGGCGGAGGTCGCCGCCATCGTGAGCGAGCGCGGGTTGTACGACCTGCAGGCGCCGATCCGCCGCGTGACCGGCTATGACGTCGTCATGCCGCTGTTCCGCCGCGAGATGGACTACATGCCGAGCGTCACGAAGATCGTCGACGCCATCAAGGAAACGCTGGAGTGACCAGGTGATCCCGCGATGACCACGTTCAAGCTGCCCGATCTCGGCGAGGGCCTGCCCGAAGCGGAGATCGTCGCCTGGCACGTCGCGGAAGGCGACACCGTGAAGGTCGACGACCTGCTCGTCTCCGTGGAGACGGCGAAAGCGGTCGTGGAGGTTCCCTCGCCGCTCTCCGGGGTCGTGCGGAAGCTGCACGCGGCCCCGGGCGACGTGGTGCAGACCGGCGCACCCCTCGTGGATTTCGAGGAAGCGCCCGGGGCCGGCACGGGCGACGCCCGCCAGCGGGCGCCGGCCGAGCGGCCTGCCCCGGAGGCGCCGCCGGCGGAAGCCGCGCGCCCGGACGCCGGCTCGGTCGTCGGCAGCGTGCAGGCGGGCGACGAGATACTCGAGGAAACGGCGATCGCGGGCGGCCGGCGGCGGCGCGAGCGCGGGCGCATCAAGGCTGCACCGGCCGTGCGCGCCCAGGCGAAACGGCTCGGCATCGATCTCGCGGAGGTCGAGCCGACCGGCCGGAACGGGCAGATCACGGCCGCCGATCTCGAGGCGTTCCTGGAGCGGGCGCGAAAGCCGGCGCACCGGCCGGCAACGGCGCGCCCGGCCGTGCAACGTCCTGCTACCGCCGGGGAGAGCCGCACGCTGCGCGGGCCGCACCGCGCCATGGCGCAAAGCATGGCGCGCTCGCGCGACGAGGTGGCGCTGGTCACGATCTTCGACGACGCCGACATCCACGAATGGATCGACAAGCGGGATTTCACCCCGCGGCTCCTGCGGGCGATGGTCGCCGGCTGCGCCGCCGAGCCCGCGCTCAACGGCTTTTTCGATCCGGAGACGCTCACGCACACGATGGAATCGCGCGTCGACATCGCGATGGCCGTCGATACCGAGCAGGGCCTGATCGTGCCGGTGATCCGGAACGTCGAGCAAATGGAGCTGGACGAGATCCGGGCTGCCGTGGGGCGTCTCAAGGAGGCGACACGCAACCGCACGGTGCAGCCGGAGGAGATGGTGAACTACACCATCACGCTCTCGAACTTCGGCACCCTGGCGGGGCGCTACGCGACGCCGTTGATGGTGCCGCCGACGGTCGCGATCCTCGGCGCCGGCAAGCTCCAGCACGATGTGATCGCGGTCATGGGCGGCATCGAGGTGCACCGGCGCATTCCGCTGTCGCTGAGCTTCGATCATCGCTGCATCAGCGGGGGCGAAGCGTGCCGCTTCCTTGCAGGGGTGATCGCCGATCTCGAAAAGCCGCGCTGAGCCTCTGCGGGCCGGGCCGGCCGTCGTGTCCGGGGCGTTTCGGCCGGTCCGGCCAGGCGCCCTTGAAAAGACCCGTGACACGGCCTAGAGTCCGCCACCACACGCCCCACCTCCCAGAAGCCGGAAGCTTTTCGCAGTGTCCAGAAAACTCCTGCGTCGCTCGAGCGATCTTTCGGAACGGCTCGTCGACGAAATCGTCGCGACACGCCCCGACACCAGCATTCTTGCCGACCGCCGCCAGGCCGAGCTTTTCCTGCGCCAGTATTTCGGCAACGTCCCCGTAGAGGACATGCAGGGGCGCTCGTTCGAGAAGCTCGCACAGGCCGCGATGTCGCACCTCGAGCTCGGCGCAAAGCGGCTCCCGGGAAAAGCCCTGCTGCGGATCTGCAACCCGTCGCAGGACCAGCACGGCTACCACTCGGCGTTCACGATCGTCGAGATGGTCAACGACAACATGCCGTTCCTCG
>CAZBGV010000225.1:0-4685 GCA_964491485.1 uncultured Woeseiaceae bacterium
TGCCGCCGTCCGGAATCTGGTGCGAGAGCAGCTGGCAGGCGTTCTCCAGCGCGAAGGCCTCTACGTCGACGATATGCGTGCGCAGCCCGGCCGCGACCACGGCCGCCTGCCGCTGCTCGACGTTCTCGGTGCGCGTGGCGACCAGCAGTACGTCCATCATCTCCGGATCGTTGCCGTTCGGCCCGATGACCTCGAAATCGAAGCTCACCTCTTCCATGGGGAACGGGATGTACTGGTCCGCCTGGATCTCGACCTGACCTTCCAGATCTCGCTCCGACAGGCTCGCCGGCATCTGGATGATCTTGGTGATGGCGGCATCGCCGGAAATGGCGACCGCCGCGTCGGCCGCCTTCGCGCCCGAGCGCTTCACGGCACGGCGGATGGCCTCGCCGACCGCCTTGGCGTCGACGATGGCCTTTTCATTGACGGAGCTCGGGGGCGTCGGCTCGGCCGCGTACGCCTCCACCCGGAACCGCTTGCCGCTCTGCGACAGCTCGATCAGCTTGACCGAAGACGTCGTTATGTCGAGGCCCAGCAGGGGAACGGACTTCTTCCGGAAAAGCACGTGTTTTATCCTTTTAGTTCAGAGATTTGCACGCCACTTATCGCGCGGGCGTTAGCAAATCGATTTAACTATATATCAATAAAATGTTAAATAAAACGTGCGCTTGTTCACGAACCGGCGGGACGTATGGTAATGCCGGGTTCACCCCCCATTCCGTGAACTGGTTGGCTCTTGGCCAGAAGAATGTTCCCCCGGGGGCCCCTCCCGTGGCGGGCCGCGGCGCCGCTCGCCCTGGCGGCTTGCCCCCTTACCGGCCGGATCATTGCAGGTTTCCGTATGCCCGTCGACGGGCATACGCCGGCGTTCGGCGCTGACAAGGCCGCTCGCGGCTCGCTATCATGCGGGAGGGCACCCTTGGCCCGACCCTGCCGTGGCCCGTGCGCGCGCGAGTGTCATATCATCGCCCGCGCGCGGCGCATCCTGGCGAGCGAAAGACGTCCGACATGTTGAATGGAAGCAGACACCGAGGCGGCACGGAACGCCGGTCCTGGCGCGGCCGGCTGAGATGGCTGGTGCTGCTCGGCGGACTTGCGGCCGCCGGCGCGCTCGCCGCCGCCGCCGCCGTGATCGGCGCCTATTATTACGTCGCGCCCGGCCTGCCGCAGGCGGACACCATCCGCGAGATTCCGCTGCAGATCCCGCTCCGGATCTACAGCCGTGACGGCCGGCTGATCGAGGAGATCGGCGAGCGCAAGCGCATCCTCGTCTCTTACGACGACCTGCCGCCGTTCGTCGTGCAGGCGTTCGTCGCCGCCGAAGACCAGCGCTTCTTCGAGCATCCGGGCGTCGACTACCGCGGCATCCTGCGCGCCTTCGCCGGCCTGCTGCGCACGGGCTCGATCAGCGCGGGCGGCGGCAGCACGATCACCCAGCAGCTCGCCCGCGACTACTTCCTCACGCGCGAGACCCTGTTCACGCGCAAGCTGCGCGAGGCGTTCCTCGCGTGGAAGATCGAGCAGGAGTTCACGAAGGAGGAGATCTTCACGCTGTTCGTCAACAAGACGTTCTTCGGGCAGCGCGCCTACGGCGTGGCGGCGGCAGCGCACGTGTACTTCGGCAAGAGCCTGCAGGAGATCAACGTCGCCGAAGCGGCGACGCTCGCGGGCGTGCTGCCGGCGCCCTCGGACTACAACCCGGTGCGCAGCCCGTCGAACGCGCTGATGCGCAGGGGCTACGTGCTCGGGCGCATGCGCGCGCTCGGGTTCCTCCCGGACGCCCTGTATCGCACCGCCATGGACTACCCGATGGAGTCGCGCCTGTACGGCACCGCGACCGAGCTCGTCGCGCCCTACGTGGCCGAGATGGTGCGGCGCGAGATGCTGGAGCGCTATCCGGAGGACGCGTACTCGGCCGGCTACAAGGTGATCACCACGCTGGATTCGCGGCTCCAGAAGGCGGCGGTCTATGCGCTCCGCAACGGGCTGCTCGAGTTCAGCCGCCGGCGCGGCTACCGCGGCCCGATCGCGCACGTCGACGCGGAGCCGGGCACGCTGCAGAGCCCGTACGCGGACTGGCCCGAGGACCTGCGGATGCAGCTCGCCGAGTACGGCAACCCGGGCGGACTGTCGGTCGCGATCGTCACCCATTTGAACGCGGACAACAGCGCGAGCGTGGCGCTGCAGGACGGCACGCCGCTCAGGCTGCCGTGGAACGGGATTTCCTGGGCGAGGCGCTACATCGACCAGTCGACCAGGGGGCCGGCACCGGAAACGGTTGCCGACGTGCTCGCGCCCGGCGACATCATCTACGTCATGCCGACCACGCGCGGCACGTGGGCGCTTGCGCAGGTGCCGGAGGCGCAGGCCGCGCTCGTGTCGGTCGATCCGATGGACGGCGCGATCACGAGTCTCGCCGGCGGATTCGATTTCTCGTTGAGCAAGTTCAACCGGGTGACCCAGGCCGCCCGGCAGCCGGGATCGGCGTTCAAGCCGTTCATCTACTCGGCCGCGCTGGAGCAGGGCAACACGCCGGCGACGATCCTGCTCGATGCCCCCGTCTTCATCCGCTCCTCAGAGCTCGAGGCCGTGTGGCGCCCGCTCAACTACACCGGTCGCTTCTATGGCGAGCAGCGGCTGCGCGAGGCGCTGGTGCATTCGCTCAACCTCGCGACGGTGCGGCTGCTCCTGAACAAGACCGGCATCGGCAACGCGGTGCGGCACATCGGCAAATTCGGGTTCGGGCCGGCGGCGCTGCCCTACAACGGCTCGCTCGCGCTGGGCGGCGGCAATGCGACGCCGCTCGACATGGCGCAGGGCTATGCGGTGTTCGCGAACGGCGGCTATGCCGTGAAACCTTACGTGATCGAATCGATCCGCGCGGCGAACGACGAGGTCCTGTACCGGGCGAATCCCGCGGTGGTGTGCCGCCGCTGCGAGGTCGACGAGAACGAGCGCCGCGAGCGGGAACGCGCGCGGCCGCCGACGACCGCGGCGCTGGAGAACGGCCCTCTCATGCAGGGCATGCCTTACCCCGGGACGGCCGGGACGGCAGGCGCGGCCGATACCGCCGGGACCGGCATGTCGCTCGAGCAGATGGCGGAGGTCGGCGAATCGTACCGTCCGGACGCGATCGACGCGCCGGAGCTCTTCGAGGACGTGCACCTCGCACCGCGCGTGATCCCGGAGCAGAACGCGTACCTGATCCAGGACATGATGCGCGACGTGATCACGCGCGGCACGGGCCTGCGCGCGCGCGCGCTGGGCCGCAGCGATCTTTCGGGCAAGACCGGCACGTCCAACGACCAGCGCGATGCCTGGTTCGCGGGCTTCAACGGCGCGATCTCGGCGGTGTCGTGGGTCGGCTACGACGATCCGCTGCCGCTCGGGCCGGGTGAGCAGGGCTCGCGCACGGCGCTGCCGCTGTGGATCGAGTTCATGCGCGTCGCGCTCGCGGGGACACCGCTCAATGCCATGCCGATGCCCGAGGGCATGGAGAACGTGCGCATCAACAAGCGGACGGGCTGTCCGGCGAGCGCCGCCGATCCCGTGGAGGACGTGATGTTCGAGGTGTTCCGCGTCGGCCACGAGCCGAAATGCGAATACAGCGACGACCATCGCGACATCTTCAACCAGAGCGGGGACGACGAGGAGGAGGCGCAACCGATTTTCTGATGGGCAGGAAGACGACGGGCCACTTCGACCGCGCGCGGCAGCTGCTGGCGCAGGAAGCGGCGCGCATCATTGCCGAGCAGGGCGTGCAGGATTACCAGGTGGCGAAGCGCAAGGCCGCCGAAAGGCTCGGCCTGACCGAACGCGGCTCGTTGCCGGGCAACAGCGAGATCGAGGCCGCCCTCTCCGCCCATCTCGAGCTCTTCGGCCGCGACCGCCACGTCGACCTCCTGCGCATGCTGCGGCGCGCCGCACTTTCCGCGATGGATCTCCTGTCACCGTTCGCGCCGCGGCTGGTCGGGCCCGTGCTGCACGGCACGGCGGCCGCACACTCGCCGATCAACCTGCACCTGTTCGCCGACACGTTCGAGCAGGTCACGCTGCGCCTGGATGAGAATCGCGTGAGCTACCGGCTGTACGAGCGGCGCCTGAAGAGCCGCCCCGGCCGCGCGGAGACTTTCGCGGGCCTGCGCTTCATGCACGAGGAGGCGCCGATCGAGGCCACCGTGTTCCCGCTGAACGGCGTCCGCCAGGCACCGATCAGCCCCATCGACGGCCGGCCGATGCGCCGCGCCGACGCCCGCCAGGTCCGCGACCTCCTGGACGACGCACCCTGCGACTAACCGCGCACCGCGCCCCCCGAACGAAGCCACGTGCAAACGAAGGCACGCTAGCCCAAAGCATCGTTCCCGCACGCCACGAATCCCAACCGGGTCGCGGCGCAGCCCCAGCCACCGTAGCCGAACGTGCGGGAACGATGCGCTCGAAACGATTGGATGCCACGACACCCACCGCGGGCTCGCGCGCAATGCGCGCTCCGGCGGCTCAGCGGGAATCGAGCGAGAGGTAGTCGCGGCGTTCGGGGCCGGTGTAGAGCTGGCGCGGGCGGGCGATGCGGCCTTCAGGGTCGGTGATCATCTCGCGCCAGTGGGCGACCCAGCCGACGGTGCGCGCGATCGCGAACATGACGGTAAACATCGAGGTCGGGATGCCGAGCGCGCGATAGATGATGC
>CAZBGV010000226.1:0-1213 GCA_964491485.1 uncultured Woeseiaceae bacterium
GGGTCGAAGGGCCTCATGTACAACCTGACGCTCGAAGGCTCGAAGATCACGAAGATCGACAAGACCTGAACCCGGCCGCAGGACGCGCATCGCGCGCACCGGGAGAGGCGGCAGTCGAACGATGACCGAACGCGAAGCAAAACCGAGGCGGCGAAGGGAATCCTTCGTCAAGCGCACCGGGGACCGCGTCCGCGACGCGGCCGGGCTCGGCCGCCTCGCCTTCGAGCAGCCGCGCTCGCTGCCCGGGGAGCTCGGGCGCCGCTTCAAACGCTCCGTGCGCGCCCTGTTCCGCGCGCGCGGCGGCGGCTTGTACGCGTGCGGTTTCGTCGTGACCTTCCTGTGGCTCGAGGCGACGACGTTCGTCAGCCAGCTCGCCACCAGCAGCAGCCTCGCCGCGTTCCTGGCGGAGGAATTGCTCGAGTTCCTGTTCCGGTTCGCCGTGCAGTCGCTGGTGAACACCGTGCTCGCGTTCATCTGGCCGGTGTTCGTCATCGAGCTCTCGCCCATTTACGGAGCCATTGCGCTGGGCGCGCTGTACCTGCTGTTCCCCCGGTTCATCCAGCCGCACCTCGACCGCTGGCTGTTCGACGATGAAGAAGAAGCCGCGACCGGCGAAAGCCCGCAAGGCTGAAAAGCCGCCGGTCGTCATCTACACCGTCGGACATTCGACGCGCAGCCTCGATGAGATGGTCGAGCTGCTGCGCGCGCACGGCGTCGAGCGGCTCGTTGACGTGCGCACCGTGCCGCGCTCGCGGACGAACCCGCAGTTCAACCGCGACACGTTCGGTCCGGCGCTGCGCAACCGGCGCATCGCCTACCGGCACATGCAGGACCTCGGCGGCCTGCGGCGCGCGCGGCCGGATTCCGTCAACACGGGGTGGCGCAACGCATCGTTCCGCGGCTACGCCGATTACATGCAGACGGACGAGTTCAGGACGGCGCTGGACGAGCTCATCCGGCTCGCGGAGGAGAAGACCACCGCGATCATGTGCGCCGAGGCGGTGCCCTGGCGCTGTCACCGCTCGATGATTGCGGATGCGCTCATCGTGCGCGGGTTCGACGTGCGCGACATCATGACCACCGGACCCGCAAAGGCGCGCAAGCTGAACCCGATGGCGCAGGTGCGGGGGCAGCGGATCACCTATCCACCCCCGTCGTAGGAGCCCGCCATGCGGGCGACCCGTAGCTCAGGTCGCCCGCATGGCGGGCTCTC
>CAZBGV010000226.1:1313-4659 GCA_964491485.1 uncultured Woeseiaceae bacterium
GGGGGGGCGACGCGCCAGATCGTGTTGCCGACGTCGTCGGCCACCAGCAGCGCGCCGTCGTGCGCGACGGCAACGCCCACGGGCCGCCCGCGCGCTTCGCCTGCTTCGTTCAGGAAGCCGTCGAGCACGACCTCCGGCTTGCCGACCGGCCGGCCGTTTTCGAAGCGCACGAAGATCACCTGGTAGCCGCTCAGCGGCTTGCGATTCCACGAGCCGTGCTGGCCGATGAAGGCGCCGCCGCGGTACTGCGCGGGCAACAGGTCGCCCGTGTAGAACACGAGGCCGAGCGAGGCCGTGTGCGCGCCGAGCGCGTAGTCCGGGACGATGGCCTGCTCTACGAGATCGGGCCGCGCCGGCGTGACACGGTCGTCCGCGTGCGCGCCGAACCAGCTGTAAGGCCAGCCGTAAAACCCGCCTTCACGCACCGCGGTCATGTAGTCCGGCACGAGATCGTTGCCCAGCTCGTCGCGTTCGTTGACCGCCGTCCACAACTCCCCGGTGACCGGCTGCCAGTCGAGCCCGTTCGGGTTGCGCAGGCCGGAGGCGAAGAGCCGCGTGCGGCCGGTCTCCCGTTCGATTTCCAGTATGGCGGCGCGGTTCCTTTCCACCTCCATACCGTTCTCCGCGACGTTGCTGTTCGAGCCGACCGTGACATACAGATGCGAGCCGTCCGGGCTCGCGATCACGTTCTTCGTCCAGTGATGGTTGATCGGGCCGGCGGGCAGCGGGGCGACTTCCGTGGCCGGCGCGGTGATGCGCGTTTCGCCGCCCTCGTAGGGAAAACGCACGAGGGCATCGGTGTTCGCGACGTAAAAATCGCGCCCGACCAGCGCCATGCCGAAAGGCGAGCTCAGGTTCTCGAGGAAGGCCGACCGTGTCTCGGCGCGGCCGTCGCCGTTGCCGTCGCGCAGCAGCGTGACGCGATTCGCGCTCGCGGGGCCGGCCCCCGCCTTTTTCATCACGCGCTTCATGACCCAGCCGCGAACACCGGGCGAATCCTCGGGTTTCGGCGGCGCGTTCGTCTCGGCGACCAGCACGTCGCCGTTCGGCAGGACGTACAGCCAGCGCGGATGCTCCAGCCCGCGTGCGAACGCGCTCACGGCCAGCCCGGGCGCCGCCCGCGGCTGCTCGCCTTCCCCCCAGCCGACCGCGGGCGCGATGTTGACGACGGGGACCAGCGAGGGGTCGGGCTCGGGCAGCACGGGATCCGTGCCCATGCCGGCTTCGACCGGCAACGTCGTGGTGTCGCCGCAGGCGGCGAGGAGGCTCGCGGCCAGCAGCGCGCAAAGCGGCTTCGGGGGACGGTGCATCGGCATTCCTCCGCTCGTCGTGGTCGACCGCCCCGTCTCCCGCCCTCAGAGCCTATGCACTGTACGCTCGGCAGGGCGGGGAGTCAGTGCCCGGGGACCGCGCAGTCGGCGCACATGAACCCGGGGCCGCGGCTGAACGCCGCCCGCCAGCAGGACGAGTCCGGCGACGAGCAGCGATTCACGCAAGCGGTGCATTGCTTCAGAAGAATGCGATCAGGGCGATGCCGAGCGCGCCATAGACGACGATGACGCTCCAGAAGTAACGAGGCCGCTCGTCGCGCATGACCACGCGCGCCCAGGGCCCCGATTTGGCGACCACCTTGCCGGCGGCGGCGGCATAGAGCACGTAGGCCGAAAGCAGCACGCCCAGCAGCTTGAACAAGTCGGATCCTCCCGCGCGCCGTGCCCGTGCCCCGAGTGTACGGCACGCCCGCGGGTGCGTCATTTCAGGCACCGCGCCCTTTTTGTTTCGTCTCCAGCGGCGCGAAGCGGGCCTTGAGGTAGCCCAGTGAACCGACCGGAAAGGGGAGCCACAGGAGCGCCGCATACAGCCCCGATTGCATGAGCACCATGACACTCGTCAGCAACGTGACGGCCCAGATCAGAACGGTGCAGCCGAGGGAGGCCGCCCAATGCGTGCCGACCAGGGCCCCGCAGTGTGGGCAATAGCAGTCCGACAACAGCAGGTCCGCCGGCCGGATCGAGTGGGCCGCACAACTGGGGCATTCCCTGAGAGCCATGCCTTTCATCGGCGATCTGCCGTTCATTACAGTGCGGGAAGATCGGGCTTCAGCACCATCAGCGCGACGGCGATCAGCGGAGTGACGAGCGCAAGCGTGCCCCACAGCTGCCAGCTTCGGTAACGGTGGCGGAACAGCGTTCGTGATTCCTCGTCGCGACGCGCGTCGCTTGCAAGGCGGACGAGCTCGCGCTGCAGCGGCGCGACGCGCATGCCGAAGGCGGCACCGGAGATCACGAGCATGACGATGCCCCAGAGGATCCAGCCGGTGCCGAGAATCGGCCAGTCACCCAGCAAGGCTGCGGCGATGCCGCTCACCGTCAGCCCGATGGCCCCGGGTGTCGTGAACCAGCGGTCGGCGCGGATGATCCCCTCGAACGTGCTGGCGATCAGCGACGTCTCGTTGCTGCGCACCGCGTTGGCTGCCCAGAACACGCCGGTCGCAATGTTGCCGACGAACAGGATCACCGAGACCACGTGGACCAGCTTCCAGATCAGGTAGGCCATGCGTGCTCCACCGGACCAGCCTGGGGCCAGCTTGCCATCGGCCGGGCGGGATTGCGAGAGCGGAGGCGGGCCGGCGGGCAACGGCGCGGCACCTGAGCCGCCCCGCGCGCCGCTCAGGCGACGGTCACCACCAGCGGCGCGCCGCGGGTGAGGATCAACGTGTGCTCGTACTGCGCCGAGAGGTTGCCGGGCTGCGCGAGCAGCGTCCAGCCGTCCTCGGCTTCCGTGACGTGCCGGCTCTTCGTGGACAGGAACGGCTCGATGGTGATCACGGCGCCTTCCTCGAGCACGCGGCGATCGCGCGGCGCGCGGCAGCCCGGGATGTCCGGCGCCTCGTGCAGCGCCCGCCCGACGCCGTGACTGCCCAGGTTTTCGATGATGCGGAAGCGATGCTCCTTCGCCGTGCGCTCGATCGCCGCACCGATACCGTTCAGCGGCGCGCCGGCGCGCGCCACCTGCATCGCCGCCGCCAGTGCCTGGCGTGTCGCGTGGCAGAGGCGGTTCTTGAGCTCGGAGGAGGGCGGCACGACGCCGGTGCCGCCGGTATCCGCGAAATAGCCGTCGAGCTCCGCGGACACGTCGACGTTGACGACGTCACCGGCCCGGATGACGCGGTCGCCGGGTACGCCGTGCGCGGCTTCCTCGTTGATGCTGATGCAGGTGGCGCCGGGGAAATCGTAGGCGAGCTGCGGCGCGGAGCGCGCGCCTTCCCGCTCGAGCAGCGCGGCGCCGAACGCATCGAGCTCACGCGTCGTCATACCGGGCTCCATCGCCTCGAGCATGCGCTTCA
>CAZBGV010000227.1:0-4612 GCA_964491485.1 uncultured Woeseiaceae bacterium
CGTTCAACGACCATTACCTCGAGGTCGACTTCGACCTGTCGGACGTGATGTTCGTCTGCACGGCGAACAGCCTGAACATCCCGGCGCCGCTGCTCGACCGCATGGAAGTCATCCGTCTCCCGGGTTACACGGAAGACGAAAAGCTGAACATCGCGCAGCGTTACCTGGTGCCGAAGCAGATGCGCGAAAACGGGCTCGAGGCGAGCGATCTCTCGATCTCGCGAGCCGCGGTGCTCGACATCATCCAGCACTACACGCGCGAAGCCGGCGTCCGCAACCTGGAGCGCGAGATCTCCAAGATCTGCCGCAAGGTGGTGAAGGAGCTCCTGCTCAAGCCGCGCAAGTCGACGGTGACGGTCGGGCCGCGCAACCTCGAGAAATACCTCGGCGTGCGCCGCTTCCGTTACGGTCGCGCCGACGAGAAGGACCAGGTCGGCCAGGTCACCGGCCTCGCCTGGACCGAGGTCGGCGGCGAGCTTCTGACGATCGAGGCGGCCGTGGTGCCCGGCAAGGGCAAGCTCACGCACACGGGCCAGCTCGGCGAGGTGATGACGGAATCGATCCAGGCGGCGATGACGGTGGTGCGCAGCCGCGCCAAGCTGCTCGGCGTCGAGGACGACTTCCACCAGAAGTACGACGTGCACGTGCACGTGCCGGAAGGCGCCACGCCGAAGGACGGCCCGAGCGCGGGTGTCGGCATGTGCACCGCGCTGGTGTCCGCGCTGACCAACGTGCCGGTGAAGAGCGACGTCGCGATGACCGGCGAGATCACGCTGCGTGGCGAAGTCCTGCCGATCGGCGGCCTGAAGGAGAAGCTCCTGGCCGCGCACCGCGGCGGCATCAGCACGGTGCTGATCCCCGAGGAGAACGAGAAGGACCTCGCGGAAATACCGAAGAACATCAAGGACAAGCTGAACATTGTTCCCGTGAAGTGGATCGACAGTGTGCTGGAGCTCGCCTTGCAGCACATGCCCGTGCCGGAATCCGCAGGCAAGCCGTCCCGGCCCGAGGCCGCCGCGGCCGAGAAAGAGGAGAAAGCCACGGCGTTCGTGCGGCCGCACTGAAGGCGCTTTCGCGATCGGCGAAGCCGTTGTTTGTTGACGGTGTTTTGGCCCCTTGGTATAAGCTGCGACGAACGCTACCGGGGGTGCGGTCGAGCGCACGGAATTCCAAATATCAATTCACAAGGGTGAGTGCATGAACAAGGGAGAGCTGATCGAGGCCGTATCGAGCGCCGCGGATCTGTCGAGAGCCGAAGCGACGCGTGCGGTCGATGCCGTCATCGATTGCGTGACGAAATCGCTGGCGAAGGGAGACAGCGTGTCGCTGGTCGGTTTCGGCACGTTCACGGTGAAGAAGCGCTCGGCGCGCACGGGCCGCAACCCGCGCACCGGCGAAATGATCCAGATTTCGGCGAGCAACGTACCGGGGTTCAAAGCTGGCAAAGCCCTGAAGGATGCCGTAAACTAGCGCGCCCCGAAAACGGGGGAAAAGACCGGGGACAGTGACTGTAGCAGCCCCCGCGAAACGCGCATCGCACGGCGGGTCAGCGGCGTTACGGTCACTGTCCCTTGCCGTTTCCACCGCCTTTGCGGGGTGCTTAGCTCAGCTGGTAGAGCATCGCCCTTACAAGGCGAGGGTCGGGGGTTCGATCCCCTCAGCACCCACCAGGTTCAGGAGTGGTAGTTCAGCTGGTTAGAATACCGGCCTGTCACGCCGGGGGTCGCGGGTTCGAGTCCCGTCCACTCCGCCAGAACCGAAGAAAGGCCCCGCCGAGCGGGGCCTTGCTTCTTTTGCCCCCATGCTCGCGCCTTGGTCTCCTCCCTCGCGTCGGCTATCATCCGACGCCGATTCTGACGAACCTTTTCGGCAGTGCTTCGGTCCATTGGCGCGAAAGCATTGCCCCTGACCCGCGACTTACATGCTCCAGAAACTGAGAGAACGGTTCACCAGCAAGTTCGCGCTCGCGATCTTCGCCCTGCTGCTCGTGCCCTTCGCCTTCTTCGGCATTCCCTACGACAACATCGTCCGCGGCGGCTACGCGCTCAAGGTAGACGGCATCGAGATCCCCCCGGAGCGCGTCCAGCAGGCGTTCCAGGAAACGCTGGCGCGCTACGCGCAACAGGGGAGCGACATCCCCCCGGAGATGTACGGACTCGTCCGCCAGGCGGTGGTTGCCGACATCATCCGTGACACGCTCGTCAACCAGCACCTCGCCAAAGAGGGTTACCAGGTCACGGATGAGATGATTGCGGACCTCATCCGGCAGGTGCCGCAGTTCCAGGAGAACGGCAAGTTCTCGAAGCAGCTCTACTACGACTGGCTGACCTCGCAGTCGCTGGCGCCCCGGCAGTTCGAGGAGAGCCGGCGCCAGGCGCTGCGCGAATCGCAGCTGCAGCGCGGCGTGGCGGCGACGGCGTTCGTCACGCCGGCGGAGTACCGCCGCTATCTCAACCTGTACGGCGAGCAGCGCCGTGCCGCCGTCGCCACTTTCGACACCGCCGCGGCGGCGGAGCAGGTCGAGGTCGGCGACGAGCAGGTCACGGCGTATTACGACGCGCATCCGGACGAGTTCCAGGCCGAGGAATCCGCCGACATCTCGTGGATCGAGATCGATCGGCGCGATCTCGCGGCGAAGGTCGAGCTCACGGACGAGCAGGTCGAGCAGTATTACAGCCAGGTCTCGGATCGCTACCAGCAGGACGAGCAGCGCAAGGCGCGCCACATCCTGATCGCGTTCGGCGACGACAAGGAAGCCGCGCGCGAGGAGGCCACCGCGGTCGCCGAGCGTGCGCGGGCCGGCGAGCCGTTCGAGGATCTTGCGCGCGAGTACTCGGACGACAGCGGCACGGCGGAGAAGGGCGGCGACCTGGGCCTCGTGCTCAAGTCGCAGATGCCGGGCCCGCTCGGCGATGCCATCTTCGCGGCGCAGAAGGGCGAGATCGTGGGCCCGGTCGAAAGCGAATTCGGCTTCCACATCGTGCGCCTCGACGACATCCAGCCCGGCGGTCCGCTGCCGCTCGCGGACGTGCGCGGCGAAATCGAGCGCGAGCTGCGCGACAACAGGGCGGACAGGGCGTTCGATGCCCTGGAGCGCCGCATGTCGGACGCCCTGTTCGAGGCGAAGAGCCTGGACGACATGGCAAAGAACCTGGGGCTCGAGGTGCACACCGCGGACGGCTTCATGCGCTCCGGCGGCGAGCCGCTGGGCAACAACCAGGCGGCGATCGACGCGGTGTTCGACCCCGCGGTGCTGAACGACGGCCGGATCAGCGAGATCGTCGATCTCGATGCGAACCGCGCCGCCGTTTTCGCGGTGCGCGCGCACCATCCGGCCGAGCTGAAGCCGCTCGAAGAGGTGAAGGACCAGATCGTCGAGCGCCTGCGCCACGACCGGGCGCGCGAGATCGTGAGAGGGCGCGCCGAGGAGCTCACCGCCGCGCTCGAAGGCGGCGCGGATTTCGCCGAGGCAGCGGAGGCCGCGGGCGCGCAGGTCACCGGGCCTGCGCTGTTGCGCCGGCAGGACGACAGCGTCGACGCACGCGTGCTGGAGGCGATCTTCCGGGCACCGAAGCCCGCGGCAGAGGGCCAGCCCAGCATCGGCACGGCCGTGACCGGCTCCGGCGACCAGGCCGTGTTCAGCATCGCCGCCGTGCAGCCGGGCCGGCCGGAGGCGATCCCCCTCGAGCAGCGCGACGCGCGCAAGCTCGAGCTCGCGGCCGAGGCGGGCCGCGCCGATTACACCGCGCTGCTGCTCGATCTCGAGCGGAATGCCAAGATCGTGCGCTCCGAAGAGGCGCTGCAAGAGCCCGCGTTCTGACGCACTGCTGTGCATCGTGCGTGGCGGCTCCCCGCCCGCAGGAGCCCGCCCTGCGGGCGACCCCCGCGTTCGGGTCGCGCGCATGGCGGGCCGGTCGGGTCGCTCACATCGCGCGGGTTTGGGTCGCCCGCATGGCGGGCTCCTACGGGGGGGACGGCTGAATGAAAAGACTCGCGCTGCACTGGCAGATCCTGATCGCGATCATTCTCGCAGGTGCGGCCGGCTGGGCGGTGAACTTCGCCGGCCACGGCGATCCTTCGGCACCCGGCGTTTTCGGCGTGTCCTTTCTCAGCGTGTTCGACTACATCGGCAACCTGTTCCTGAACGCGCTCAAGATGATCATCGTGCCGCTGATCCTCTCCTCGATCATCGTCGGCATGGCGGGCATCGGCTCGAGCGGCAACCTCGGCAAGCTGGGCGGGCGCACGCTCTTTTTCTACCTGGGCACCGGGCTCGCGGCCACGCTGCTCGGAGTCTTTCTCATCAATCTCGTCTCGCCCGGAATCGTGGACGGCCAGCCCGCCGGCGACCTGCTGGCGCTGCACGCGTCGACCGAGGACATCGCGGCACGCGTCGGCGATCGCGATGCGGGCGACGTAGCGAACATCTTCCTGCGCATGATCCCCGAGAACGTCGTTCAGGCGGCTGCGGAAGGACAGATGCTCGGCATCATCTTCTTCGCGCTGCTGTTCGGCTACTTCATGACCCGCATCGGCCGCGACCTCTCCGATGCGCTCTACAAGTTCTGGGACGGCGTGTTCAACGTCATGATGCGCATGACCGGGTGGATCA
>CAZBGV010000228.1:0-4602 GCA_964491485.1 uncultured Woeseiaceae bacterium
ACCATCGGCCGCGAAGGCCACGTGAAAGCCGACGTGTACGCCAAGTCGATCACCGTGGACGGCACGACCGAAGGCGACCTGTACGCCACCGAGCGGGTGCACGTGCACGCGAACGCCAACGTGCGCGGCAACATCACCGCGCCGAAGGTCGGCATCGAGGAGGGCTGCCGGTTCAAGGGCTCGATCGAGATGGACCAGGAAGAGGTCGACAAGGCGCTTTCGAAGGTGCAGATGTCCGGCAAGTCGGGCGGGCCCGCGAAGGGCACGGAGGCGCGCATCGGGCCGACGGGCGCCGTGAAGGGAGCGGCCGGCAGTTGAGGCCCGCGTCCGGCAACGGACGACGACCGTGAGTGCATCCATGGGCCGCGCGACGGCCCGGGCGCCGATGGATAAACCGGAGGCGCTCAATGCACCGCTTTTCCGCAGCATCGTTGAGCAGCTCGAAGCGGGGGGCCGGCACGTCGTGCTCGAGCTCGGCGCAGCCTCGACGCCGATGCTCGAGCTGCTCGGCCAATTCCGCTGCCGCGTGCAGATCGCGGATCTCGCCGACGGCGGCATCGAACGGTTGAACGCCGCGGCGGCGCTGGAAGAAGGCGCCGCCGCGGCGCTGGCCGAGGTCGCCGAAACGCTGCTGCCCTCGCGCGAGGACGAGCCTTTCGACCTCGTGTTCTGCTGGGACCTGCCGAATTACCTCAAACCCGCGGCGGCTTCGGCGCTGATGCAGGGCATCGCCGCGCGCACGCAGTTGCGCGGGCTCGCGCACGCGCTCATCGTCTACTCCGAGCGCTCGATGCCGGAACGCCCGGGGCGCTGGATGCCGGGCGAGGATCTGCGTCTCATCGACAAGGGCGGCCCGGCGCCGCAGGTTCCTGCACCACGTTACTCGCCGGAGGATCTCGGGCGCATGATGGGCGGCTTCGCCATCGATCGCGGGCGGCTGCTCGCTAACGGCATGCAGGAGATGCTGTTCCGCCTCCCCGCCTGAAGCGCTAGTCCCAGAAGAAGGTCACCGTGCCCCTGATGGTGCGCGGCTCGAGAGGATGGAAATGGACGTCGTCGACACCCGCGGCCGGCTCGCCTGGCAGGCGGGATGCGTAATAATAGGAAATGTCGTCGTCGTCGGAATCCAAAAGATTGAACACGTCGAGTCGGAGCTCCGCCGCCGGAAGTCTCCATGCAATACCGGCGTTGACCAGCAAAGAGCTCGCCGCTTTCACGGAGTTGTCTTCGATCAGCGGTGCTTCCCCGAGGTAGCGCAACCGCAGGCTGGTCCGCAGCCCGTTGTCCCAGGCGCCGTTCAGGCCCAGCGCGAAGGTCGAGTCGACCGCGCCGGGAATCTCCCGACCGCCCCCTTGATCGGCCTTGAAGCTGGCATCGACGGCGGTGTAGTTGGCATGGATCGCAAGCCAATCGTTGGCCTGCCAGAACGCAACCAGCTCGACTCCGAAGCGCTGCGTCGCATCGTTCGGTTCGGTCGTGCCTGCATCGCCGACGAACACCAGCTCCGAGTCGAGGTCGAGCCAGAAAGCCGTCAGCGTGGCATTGAAGCGCTGTCCCCGTTCCATGCGCAGGCCAAGCTCGCGACCGTTCGATCGCACCAGCGCATCGACCCGCTCCGCCGGCCCACCGGTCTGCGGATCGACCGCGATGGTGGTTCCGCGTACGTCGTTGGAATGAAAGCCGAGGCCCCAGTTCGCGTAGCCCTCGACACTGTCGTTGAAGCGCCAGGCGAGGCTCAATTTCGGGCTGAGGAGACTGTCGTTGCCGCTGCCGCTGTTTTCATCCTGCAAAGCGTCGACGTCCCAGGAGTAGTAGTCGGCGCGCAGGCCGACGGTCGCGCGCAAGCGGTTCGAGACGTCGATTTCCGCCTCACCGAACGCACCCAGCGACGTTTCCTCGACCGCATCCCGGCGCACCGCGGAGGTAACGGCTCGCGCCGCGGTGTGGAACAGGCCGACTTCATGGATGTCGTCGTAGCGCAAATCGGTGCCCCAGCGCAGCGTGACCGGCCGCGATGCCAGCTCGCGGTCGACGGCGCCGCCCAAGGCGAGACCGGCAATCGTGCGGTCGTCCGTTTGCTCGAATTCATCGCCGCGCAGCGGATCGTCCAGGAAGTAAGTGAAGTTGGAAAGCAGCGAGAGCTCGTAGTCGATCAGGTAAGCGCTCACGTTCCATGCGCCGAAATCGAGCCGGCCGGTCAGCGCATAACGGCTCGTATCTCCGCCGAGGTCCGGATCGAGGTGGCCCAGGTCGTCGATCAGGCCGCTCTTCACGGCACGCCGCGGAATCTGGTCCGTGGCATTCCAGCTTCCGTCGTAGCCTTGCAACGTGAACTTGCCTTCTGCACCCGCAATGTCGGTCACGTAGCTGACATGGAATTTCGTTTGTCCGAGGTCTTCGGGCAAATCCCATGGGCCGTCATAGCGGGTCAGGTCGAGGGCACCGGTGAGCACGCCCGGGCCTGCCTCGACGCTGCCGGCCGCCAATCCGCGGTAATAATCGAAGCCGCCCACGGTCGCACTCAGGAAGCTCCTGTCGAGGCGATCGTAAAACCCGAACTCGACGCTGCCGGCAGACGAAAAGTCACCGACGCCGGCGTAGTATGGGCCCTTGCGCCAGTTCGTCGTGGCGACCAGCTCGGGGATGAGGAAATTGATGTCCAGGTAGCCGTGACCATGGCCGTGCGTGCGCATGTTGAGCGGTACGCCCTCGGCCGAGGCGGAAAAATCGGTGCCATGATCGAGATTGAAACCGCGAAGAAAATACTGGTTGGCTTTGCCCGTTCCGGAATGTTGCGTCGCCACCATTCCAGGCACCGCTTCAACGAGCTCGCCGACGCGCAGCAACGGCGCAAGGCGGATGTCGTCGTAACCGACGAGCCCTTCCGATGCTGACAACGCGCTGCCGACCTGCGGTAACGCACGGCCGAACACCACGATTTCGTCGAGCGTCCGACCGTAGGGCCGATCGGCCGCCGCGGCCTGTGCGAAGAGCGCCGTGGTGCACACGACCGTTACAGCTGCAAGCTTGTATTTCGCAAGGACGCTGCGTGGCCTCAATGACATTACCTCCATGTTGTAATCCTGCGGCCGGTTTGCCGGCTGCCGAAAGCAGTGCCGAGGTTGGCTTGCCGCAGGGAGGGTGCCTTTGTAGCATCCGTTCGTAACACCGAGAAGCGATCGGTTTGTTTTCATGCGCAGGAAGCCAGGCAGCTCTCAAACGTTCCGACGATGGCTCGGCGGCACACGCAAAGTGGCCATGCCGGAGCTCGGCGCGCGCGAAATTTCCGTGCTCGAAGCGCTATGGAGACAGGGTGCTGCCTCGGCGCAGGAGATACGCGAACACCTGCAGGAAGGTGTTTCGCTCAGCACGGTGCAAAGCACGCTGGAACGCCTTTGCCGCAAGGGACTCGTACGGCGCAGGCGAACGGGCCGGGCCTACTGGCACGAACCTGCGTTGAGCCGTTCGCAACTGATCGGCCGGATCTTGCAGAATATGGCGGATGAGCTCGCCGGCGGCAAGGTCGGACCAATGGTGTCCGGTTTCGCGGAATATCTCTCGGACGAAGCGCCGGAGTGGCGTTCGGAGCTTGCCGATCTCATGAAGCGGGACGACGGGTCAGGGGAGTGACGGAATGATGAGCGTCGCGGAATCGCTCGTGTTGTGGTTCGCCATCGCGCTCCTCGCCTCACAGGCATCTGCTCTCGCCTATCCCGCTTTCCGCCGAGCCGTGGCCGCCTGCCGCGCGGCGGACCGTACGCTCCTGACCCTGGCCTACGGTGCGATGCCGCCGGTCATGGCAATGCTGGCCGTATACCTGATGGCGTATCCCGGCTGGGAGGGCATGCTGGTTCCGGCACACTGCCACGCCGGCAGCTGTGCCCCCCACGCACCGGAGTTTGCAGGCACGTCCGTGGGTGGCGTTACGTTGATTTCCGGCGTGTTGCTTGCGCTTTCGACCGGCCTGCTGGCACTGCTGCACGGATTGCGTGCGGGGCACCGGAAGCTGACTACGCTGTCGGCACTCAGCGTGCAAGACGGCTTGCACGATTATCGCGTGCTCGACAGTCCGGCGCTGATTGCCTGGTGCTGCGGATTGTTCAGACCGCAAGTGTACGTATCGCGCGGTCTGTTGCAGCGACTGACACCACTGCAACTGCAGGCCGTTCTCGCGCATGAAGCCGCTCACAGATCGCGGCGCGACAACCTGAGAACGTGGCTGCTGCATTCCATGACCGTGGCGTGGCTGCCGCGGTGCAAGGAGCGGATCCGGCGCGATTTCTCGGCGGACACCGAGCTGGTCTGCGACAGCGTAGCGGCGCGGCACGTGGGCGACAGATCGCAGGTCGTCGCAGCCATCAGGGCATTGCAGGGCCATGCGGGCGAAAAGCAGGCCGCTCGCCGCTGGGAGCTCGCCTTCGGCGAGGTCGACGCGACGGTGCGCATCCACGAGCTGCGCCGCTCACCGGCGGACTATCGGTTGCCGGTCAGGCCGTGGCTGCTGCTCGGCGTTCTCTCGTTGGCGCAGATGATCATCCTGACCGGCTTATCGCATTTCGCCGTGGAATGGATCACCGCGGCGGGTTTCCACTTCAGCTGAGC
>CAZBGV010000229.1:0-4557 GCA_964491485.1 uncultured Woeseiaceae bacterium
GCCGCACGGCGGCGGCGGCCCGGGCTCGGGCGCGGTCGGTGTCGGGCAGCGCCTCCTGCCGTTCCTTCCCGTGCCGATCGTCGGCCGCGAGGAACGCGACGGTGAGCCGAGCTACCGCTGGCTGACCGAGGACGACCTGCCGCAGAGCATCGGGCGGCTGTCGGCGTTCATGGGCAATGCCGGCGTCCTCCTGCGCGCGTACGTTTACATGCGCATGCTCGGCCGCGAGGGCATGCGACGCGTGGCCGAGTTCGCGACACTGAACGCGAATTACCTCGCCGCGCGCCTCGCGCAGGCAGGCTTCACGCTGGCGTTCCCGGAGCGGCGCGCGAGCCACGAGTTCGTCATCACGCTCAAACGCGAGGCGCGGACCCTGCACGTGACGGCGATGGATTTCGCGAAAGCGTTGCTCGATCGCGGCTTTCACGCCCCGACGACCTACTTCCCCCTGCTGGTGCCCGAGTGCCTGCTGATCGAGCCGACCGAGACGGAAACGAAGGAAACGCTCGACCGCTTCGCCGATGCGATGGTGGCCATCGCCAGGCAGGCCGAAAGCGATCTCGAGCGCGTCCAGGGCGCGCCCTGGACCACCCCGGTGCGCCGGCTGGACGACGTCAAGGCCGCGCGCCGGCTCGATCTCGCCTGGAACCCGGAGGGCGGCGGGTCCGGCACGGCGGGCGAGACCTGACACCGTGCCCGTGACCGCCGTCGACGATTCGCCGGGGCGGAGTCCTGCATAATCGCGCGCTTTCGGGCCGCGGCTTCGCCGGTCGGAGGGAACCGGCGCGCCTGGCCACAGTCCAGAGACGGACCCGTCCGGTGCCGGGCGCCAGAACAGCATTAAAGGACACCATGCTTCGCAGACTCACTCTCGCCGCCGTTCTTTCGTGCCTGGCGGCGCCTCTGCTGCACGCCGAAGAGCCGGCCTGGATGGGGACACTCGAGCGGATCTCGACCGGCGTGGTGTCCATCCGGGTGGACAGTACCCGCTCCTTCGACACGGAGTGGAACTCCTCCAGCCAGGCGACCGGTTTCGTCGTGGACGCGGAGCGGGGCCTGATCCTGACCAACCGCCACGTCGTAACGCCCGGGCCGGTAGTGGCCGAGGCGGTGTTCCTGAACAGCGAGGAGGTGACGCTGACGCCCGTGTACCGCGACCCGGTGCACGACTTCGGCTTCTTCCGCTACGACCCGAAGGATCTCCACTACATCAAGCCCGCGGAGCTGCCGCTGGCGCCGGGCGCCGCCGTGGTCGGCCGGGAGATCCGCGTAGTCGGCAACGATGCGGGCGAGAAGCTGTCCATTCTCGCGGGCACGCTGGCACGCCTTGACCGGGATGCGCCGGATTACGGTCTCGGCCAGTACAACGACTTCAACACGTTCTACATCCAGGCGGCCTCGAGCACCTCCGGAGGTTCGTCGGGATCGCCGGTGATCGACATCGCCGGCAACGTGGTCGCACTGAACGCGGGCGCGAACGGCGCCGCGGCCACGAGCTTTTTCCTGCCGCTCGACCGGGTGCAACGGGCGCTGAAGCTGATCCGGGAAAACCAGCCGATCGCGCGCGGGACGTTGCAGACCGTGTTCGTGCACAAGGCCTACGACGAGCTCCGCCGCCTCGGGCTGAGCGAAGCTTCCGAAGCGCGCGTACGCGCGGCGCGACCGCAGGAAACCGGTATGCTCGTCGTCAACGAGGTCGTGCCGCAGTCGCCGGCTGACGGCAAGCTGCAGCCGGGCGACATCCTCCTTACGGTCAATGACAAGCTGATCACCGCGTTCGTGCCGCTCGCGGAAATCCTCGACGGCTCGGTGGGGGGCACGGTCGCGGTCGAGCTGGAGCGCGGCGGCGAGCATGTGACCGCGCGCGTGCCGGTGACCGATTTGCATTCCATCACCCCGCACGCGTACCTCGAGTTCGGCGGCGCGGTGGTCAATAACCTCTCGTTCCAGCAGTCGCGGCACTACAACCGGGCGATCGCCGGGGTGTACGTCGCCGATCCCGGCTACATGCTGTCGCGCGCCGGCATACCCCGCGATGCGCTCATCACCGAAGTCGGCGGCACCCGCATCGGCAATATCGACGATCTCGCGAAGGTGCTGTCCGGCCTGGCCGACGGCGATCGCGCGACGTTGCGCTACGCCGTCATGAACGATCCCCGCAACACGCTCGTGCGCTCGGTGCAGATGGATCGTACCTGGTTCCCCGCGCGGCGCTGCGTGCGCGACGACGAGACCGGCGCGTGGCCCTGTACCGACCTGCCGAAAGCGGCCCGCACGGCGCAGCCGGAGCAGGGCAGCACCGCGTTTCCGACCTACAGCGACAAGCGCATCAACAAGATCGTGCCGTCGCTCGTCATGGTGAATTTCGACCTGCCGTATGCAATTTCCGGCGTCTCGGACCGCCACTATTACGGCACCGGCCTCGTTGTCGACGCGGCCCGCGGCTACGTGCTGGTGGACCGCAACACGGTGCCGGTCGCGATGGGGGACGTGAGCATCACGTTCGCCGGCTCGCTGGAGGTGAAGGGCCGGGTCGAGTACGTGCATCCGCTGCACAACCTCGCGATCGTCTCCTACGACCCGAAAGCCATCGGCGACACGCCGGTCAGGTCCGCGGAATTCGCGGTGCGCCAGCCCGTGCCCGGTGACCGCGTCTGGGTCGTCGGCCTCAAGGCCGACCACCAGCTGGTGCACCAGGCGACCGTGGTGGCCTCGGTCGACCCGCTGAACCTGCCGCTGTCGCGAACGCTGAGGTTCCGTGACAGCAACATCGAGGTCATTTCCCTCGTGAACGATCCGATCAACCCGGACGGCGTCCTGATCGACGAGCGCGGGCGCGTGGCGGGCTCCTGGTCGAGCTTCGGTTACCAGGCGGACAACGAATCCGGGCAGGTGAGCCTCGGTATCGGCAGCGAGCTGATCAGCGAGTTCGTAAACAAGGTCCGCTCCGGCGAGCCCATCCACTCGTTCGAGGCCGAGCTCGCGTACACCCCGCTGTTCGAGGCACGCGAATACGGAGTCAGCGACGAGTGGCTGGATATCCTCGAGGACCACAACCCGCGCGGCCGGCGCGCGCTGCGCGTGACCCGCACGGTCGCAGCCTCGTCCGCGGACAAGCTGCTCCGGAGCGGCGACATCCTGCTCGCGATTGACGGGCGGCCGGTTTCGAGCTATCGCGAGCTCGAACGCGCGGTGCAGAAGCCCGCGGTCAAGGCCACGATCTGGCGCAACGGCAAGGCCCTCGACCTCGACGTCGAGACCGCGGTGCTGGACGGTACCGGCATCGAGCGGGCGGTCTCCTGGGCGGGCGCGCTGCTGCAGAAACCGCACCGTGCCATGGCGGCGCAGCGCGGCATCGATCCGAGCGGCGTATACGTCGCTTACTTCAGCTACGGCTCGCCCGCGACCCGCTACGGCCTGTACGCGGGCCGGCGTATCGTCGCCGTGGACGGCCGCCCCACGGAGAACCTGCAGGCCTTCATCGACGCCGTGAGCGGCAAACCGGATCGCGCGTCGGTGCGCCTCAAGACCATCACCTGGAACGGCGCGATCGAGGTGATCACGCTCAAGCTGGACAACCAGTACTGGCCGGCTTACGAGATTCGCCGCACGGCCGACGGCTGGAGGCGTCTCGACATCGGCTGAATGCCGGGCAGCGCATGCAGAGCGAACGCGAAAAGATGCTGGGGGGAGAGCTCTACGACCCGCTGGATCCGGAGCTCACCGCCGCACGCGCGCGGGCGCGGGATCTCTGCCGGGCTCTCAACGCGACACGTGAAAGCGAAGCCGCGGAGCGCCGGCGCATGTTCCGGGAGCTCTTCGGCGCCGGCGGGGACAGCGTCAGCATACAGCCGCCGTTCTGGTGCGATTACGGCGCGCATATCGAGCTCGGCGAGCGAGTGTTCTTCAATTTCAACTGCGTGGTGCTGGACGTGTGTCGCGTGCGCATCGGCAGCTTCACCCTGTTCGGTCCGGCCGTGCAGATCTATACGGCCACGCACCCGATGGACGCCGGGCTGCGCCGCGAGCGCGAGCTCGGCAAGCCCGTGGACATCGGCGAGGACGTGTGGGTGGGCGGCGGCGCGATCATCCTGCCGGGCGTCACGATCGGTGCCCGCGCGGTGATCGGCGCCGGCAGCGTGGTCACGGGCGACGTCCCCGCCGGAGTCTTCGCCGCCGGCAACCCCTGCCGGGTGATTCGCGCACTCGACGCGTGATCCTGCGCCGCCTTCGTGCGCTGGCAGCCCGCGCGGATGCGTCGCGCGAGCGGCAAGCGCGCCGCGTCACGCGGCGGATTCGGCGAGCTCGGCGGCGAGGGCGTCCAGGCTTTCGAGCGGCAGCGAGCAGCGTGTTCCGGTGCAGCGGTAGGCGATTGTGTGCTCGGGGCGAGCCGCGCGTTCCGCCAGGGCGCCTGGCAGATCCTCTGCATCTTCCGGGATGGCGAACACCAGACGGCGCGGCGCGTACACGCGCGTCACCGCGTCGCGCCAGGCGCCTGCCTCCGGCGCCTCGCCGCGCACGATCACGATCTCCGGAGGCGCGAGGTACTCCTCTAGC
>CAZBGV010000230.1:0-4522 GCA_964491485.1 uncultured Woeseiaceae bacterium
AGCAGCGCCTCGCGGACGAGCTTGTGATTTACCAGGCCCCGCATATCATGGGCAGTGAAACCCGGCGGATGTTCGCGACACCGGGCATCGAGCGCCTCGCCGATCGCGTGTCGCTCGACGTCACCGACCTGCGCCGTGTGGGCGCCTGCCTGCGGATCACCGCGCGCCCGGTTTCGGAAGCGGCAAGCCGGGAGTAGCGGAATGTTCACGGGGATCGTCAAGGCCGTCGGCGTGATCGACGAGCGGCGTGCGGGACAGGGCGGAGAGCTGCGCCTCGCCGTCCGCGCGCCGGCGCTGCCGTGGCAGGAGCTCTCCGACGGCGACAGCATCGCGGTCAACGGCGTGTGCCTCACGGTGGCCGAGCGCCGCGAGCAGGGCTTCGCCGCGGACGTTTCCGCGGAAACGTCCGCCGTCACCACGCTCGGCGACCTGCGCGAGCGCGATCGCGTCAACCTGGAGCCGGCGCTCGCCCTGGGCGAACGCCTCGGCGGGCATCTCGTCGCGGGCCACGTCGACTGTGTCGGCACGGTCACCCGGTACGAGCCCGCGGGCACGTCCAGGCGGCTGGTCATCGAGGTGCCCCCGGAGTACCGGCGCTATCTCGCGAAAAAAGGCTCGGTGTGCGTGGACGGCATCAGCCTTACCATCAACGAGGTATCCGGGAGCGCCTTCGAGGTGAATATCATTCCGCACACGGCGGAGCACACGACGGCCGGCGGCTACGCGCCGGGCACGCGCGTCAACATCGAGGTCGATCTCATCGCGCGTTACCTGGAGAGCCTGCTCGGCGGTGTGCTGGCGAACGACTTTACTCAGGATCAGCCGAAGGCACATGACCATGTCTAACACACCCAGGCTCCATCCCGCCGCCCAGTCTGCGTTCAGCAGCATCGACGAGATCATCGCCGACCTGCGCGCCGGCAAGATGGTGATCATGGTCGATGACGAGAACCGCGAGAACGAGGGCGATCTCCTCATGGTCGCCGAGAAAGTACGGCCGGAGGACATCAACTACATGGCGCGTTACGGCCGCGGGCTGATCTGCCTGACCCTCACGCGCGAGCGCGCGGCCCAGCTCCGCCTGCCCATGATGGTGGACGGCACCGGAGAGCGGCACGCCACCAATTTCACGGTTTCGATCGAAGCGGCCGAGGGCATCACCACCGGCATCTCCGCGCACGACCGTGCGCGCACCGTGCAGGTGGCCGTGGCGCCGGACGCGCGCCCGGAGGACCTCACGCAGCCGGGGCACATCTTCCCCGTCGTGGCCCAGCCGGGCGGCGTGCTCACGCGCGCCGGCCACACCGAGGCAGGCTGCGACCTCGCGCGGCTCGCCGGATTCGAGCCGGCGGCGACCATCGTCGAGATCCTCAACGAGGACGGCAGCATGGCGCGTCGCCCCGATCTCGAGCGCTTCGCGCGCGAGCACGGCCTGCGCATCGGCACGATCGCCGACCTCATCCGTTACCGGCTCGAGAAGGAGCGCTACGTCGAGCGCATCGCTGCCGTGCCGGTGGGCACGCGCCACGGCGAGTTCCGCCTCTTCTGCTACGACGATCACGTCAACCGCACGGTGCACCTCGCGCTGGTCAGGGGCGACCTGCCCGCCTCGAAGGAGCCGCTCGTGCGCGTGCACATCCAGGACACGCTGGGTGACCTCCTGGGCGTGCACAGCCCGCAACTCGGCTGGCCGCTCGACGCCGCCATCGAGCGCATTGCGCGCGAGGACGCCGGCGTGGTCGTGGTGCTGCGCGGCCAGGAATCGCCGCGCGACCTGATGGAAGCCGTCTCTTCGCTCTCGAAGCCGCAGGCGCCCGCGGTGCAGAAGGGCGGCGAAGCCGTGCTGAAGACCTACGGCGTGGGCGCGCAGATACTGAAGGACCTCGGCGTGCAGCGCATGCGCGTGCTCTCGGCGCCGAAGCAGATGCACGGCATCTCGGGCTTCGACCTCGAGGTCACGGAGTACGTGGAAAACTGAGACGGAACCCGTAGGAGCCCGCCATGCGGGCGACCTCGATCGTCGGTCGCCCGCATGGCGGGCTCCTACGACGGGGTCCACCCAAAACAAGGCCAGGCATGCAGACAATAAAAACGATCGAAGGCGACCTTTCCGCGCGCGACGTGAAATTCACGCTCGTCGCTTCGCGCTTCAACGACTACATCGTCGAGTCCCTCGTCCGCGGGGCGCTCGGCTGCCTCAGGCGGCACGGCGCGATCGAGGCGGATCTCGAGCTCGTGCGCGTGCCCGGGGCGTTCGAGCTGCCGCTCGCGGTGGAGAAGGTGGCGGCGAGCCGCCGCTGCGACGCCGTCATCGCGCTTGGCGCGGTCATCCGCGGCGCCACGCCGCATTTCGAGCACGTCGCGGCGCAATGCGTGCAGGGCGTCGCCGCTGCCGCACGCGCGCACGGCATGCCGATCGGCATGGGGGTGCTGACCGTGGACACGATCGAGCAGGCGATCGAGCGTGCCGGCACGAAGGCCGGCAACAAGGGCGAGGAAGCGGCGCTCGCCGCCATTGAAATGGTGAACCTGCTGCGCCGGCTGGGGTGATGCGGTCCCGCCGGTAGGAGCGCGCCATGCGCGCGACCGACTGGCGCCGCGATCGTCGGTCGCGCATGGCGCGCTCCTGAACGGTGTCGCGATCGTCGGTCGCGCGCATGGCGCGCTCCTACGGTACCCTATGCATTCGGCCCGAGACACCATCCACCGCCCATGAGCAAAAGCGATGCCACCGGCGCGCGCCGGCGCGCCCGCGAGCTGTTGATGCAGGCGCTGTACCAGCGCCTGCTCACCGGCCACGATCGCGTGGAGCTCGAGAACCAGTTCGGCGCGCGCCCGGAATACGAGCGCGTCGATCGCGAGTTCTTCGACGAGGCGCTGCGGGCCATCGTGCGGGAGCAGGCCTCACTGGAGGCGACGGCAGCGGAGTTTGCCGATCGTCCGGTGGCGCAGCTCGATCCGGTGGAGCACGCCATCCTGCTGCTCGGGTTCTACGAGCTCTCCAACCGCCCCGAGATCCCGTTCCGCGTCGTGATCAACGAGGCGGTGAGCCTCGCGAAGCGGTACGGCGCCGAGGACGGGCACAAGTACGTCAACGCCGTGCTCGATCGCGCGGCGGCGGCGCTCCGGCCGTTCGAGCGGCGGAATGGATGAGTTCGAGCTGATCCGGCGATTTTTCGTGCGCCCGCCGGCGGACGGAGTGCTGGTCGGCATCGGCGACGACGGCGCCGTGCTCTCGCCCTCGCCGGGGTGCGTGCTCGTGAGCGTCGTGGATACGATGGTCGAGGGCGTGCACTGGCCCGCCGCGCTTGCGCCCGCCGACGTAGGCTGGCGCGCCGTCGCCGTGAACGTCTCCGACGTCGCCGCCATGGGCGGCCGGCCGCGGTGGATGACGCTCGCCCTCACGCTCGAGACGGCGGACGAGGCGTGGCTCGATGCGTTCGCACGCGGGCTGTTCGAGGCGGCCGACCGCTATGCGACGGCGCTGGTCGGCGGCGACGTGACCCGCGGCCGGGAAATCGTGGCGAGCGTGCAGGTGACGGGCGAGGTCGCGCCGGATCGCATACTGCGGCGCTCCGGTGCGGCCGCCGGGCAGGGCATCTACGTCACCGGCGCGCCGGGCGAGGCGGCCGGCGGCCTCGGGCTGCTCCGCGATCCGGCACTGGGCGCGGACGATGCCGAGCGCGCGCGGCTCGTCGCGCGTTTCGCGCGGCCGGAGGCGCGGGCGGAGCTCGGGCTCGGGCTCGCGCCGCTGGCGGCCGCGGCCATCGACCTCTCGGACGGCCTGTTCGCCGACGCCGGCAAGCTGCTGGCGGCGAGCGCCTGCGGCGGCCGCATCGAGGTCACGGCGCTGCCGCGCTCGCCGGCCCTCGAGCGGGTGTTCGGAGCAGAGGCCGCGGAACGCCTCACGCTCGGCGGCGGCGACGACTACGAGCTGTGCTTCACGGCCGACCGCGCCCGCGAGAGCGCGATTCAGGACCTCGCTGCGCGGCACGGCGTCGCGGTGACGCGGATCGGCGAAGTCACCGGCGACGATCGCCTCGTGCTCACGCGCGAGGGCACGGAAATCGCGTTCCAGGACCCGGGATACAGGCATTTCTGATGCAGGCCACGGGCGACGGGGCGAAACGCGGCCGCCTCGAGCGCAAGCTCCTGCGCGATCCCGTCGTGCTGCTCGCGTGCGGCGGCGGGATCGGGCTCTTGCGCACCGCGCCGGGCACGTTCGGCTCCGCGTTCGCCGTGCTCGTCGCCTTCGCGAGCCTTCCCGCGCCGCTCGCGGCCCGCGTCGCGATCGGTATCGCGTTTCTCGCGCTCGGATTTGCCGCCAGCGGGCCCGCCGCGCGCCGCATCGGCGTCAAGGATCACTCCGGCATCGTCATCGACGAGATCGCGGCGATGTACCTCGTGCTGCTCGTCGTGCCGCCTTCCATCGCGGCGTGGACACTCGCGTTCTGCGCGTTTCGCGTCTTCGACATCTGGAAACCCTGGCCGATTCGGGACCTGGATCACAGACTCTCCGGAA
>CAZBGV010000231.1:0-4521 GCA_964491485.1 uncultured Woeseiaceae bacterium
CCGCCACGTCGGCATCCTCCTCGATCCGGTTCGGGTCGCCGCGGAAGGCCAGCAGGACGCGGCCGAGCGGATTGTCGCGCCGCGGCTCGTCCAGGTTGGCGAGCTGCCGGCGGACGGCGAGCCGCACGAAGATCAGGTGGACGAGCTGGTACAGGAACGCGAGGGCGCCCGCGATGCCGACGATGATGATGACGTAGCCCACTTCCTCACCGAGCTCGATGCGCTCGAGCCAGCTCGGGCGCTCGACGTACAGGGCGAGCAGCACGCCGCGGGTGTAGTCGACCACGGCCCGCGCGTAACCCTCGGTGGCCTGAGAGAAATCCGCGGCCAGGGACATGAATTCGCCCGGCAGCTGGCGCGGCAGCACCGCGAGGGTGTTGAGCTCCGGCAGGTAACTCAGGAACTTGGCGTTCGATATCGCGGTGAACGGACCGATGCGGATCACCTCGGCCGGCACGCTCTCCCCGCTCGGCTGGACGACCGCGGTCTGGAAGCGCGCGACCTGGCCCTGCGCGGTCATCTCGCGATGCATCTCGAACCACAGGCGCTCGAGCTGCTCGGGCGTCGGTGTCTGCCGCGCGTCGGCAAACGCCCGCAGGAACTCCGAACGACCCATCTCGCCCTGCGCCGGCTTGAACTGGGTCGAGATGAGCGACTGCTCCAGGATGCTCGCCGCGTCGCCGGCCACCTGGCGCGAGAGCCCGAACAGCTCCGACAGCCCCAGCTGGTTGGCCTTCTGCACGAGCTGCTTGTTCAGGTCGTTGATGCGGATCTCGTTGGCCGAGTACTGGTCCGACATGCGGTCGGACTGCGACGCGAGCTGGTCGCGCCGCTGCTCGGCCTGGCGCATCATCGCCGCCCGCTCGCTCTCGGAAGCCGCGTTGAACTCCGCCATGCGCTGGTCGTAGCGCGCGCTCTCGCCTTCACGGACGCGGCGCACCCGTTCGAGCAACTCGTCCAGCGAGCCGACCTGGCCGGCCAGCGGATCGCTCGGCGCCTGGTTCTGGGCCTGCACGCCGGCAGAGAACGGCAGCGCGCCGGCCAGCACGCAGGCCGCGACGACGCCCGGAAAACGAATTCTCAACTTCCTCACGACTGGATCTCCTGGGGGGCGGGCACCGGTACGGTCAACAGCTCCGGCGCGCCGGACTGAGCGGCAACGCGCAGCGCGAGCTCCACGGCGTCGGCGTAGCTGTTGTCGACGACCCATTGCTTCTGGTTCTGGTCCCAATACCCGGTCTCCGACCCGTCCAGGGTCTGGTACAGGAGGGAAATGCGGCCGAGCCGGACGAACTGCACGGTGCGCGGCTCGCTCCCGGCGTTCAGCGTGCCCTCGTAGGCTTCGAGCGTGCGCCCGTACTCGAGCTCGATCTGGTACGCCTCGAGGATCAGGCGGTACTTCTCCGAGATCGAGACATCCGCGCGTGCCAGCATGTTCTTCAGGTTGTCGACACGATGCGTGCGCTCCTCGATGAGGAACGGCACGTCGAGCTGGATGAACTGATCGAGCGCGCGCACCATCTTGTCCATGAGCGGCTGCACTTCACGGTTCGTCTGCTCGATGTCGAGCAACTGCTGGTTGATGGAGGCGATTTCCTCCTCCTGCGAGCGGACCTGCGCCTCGAGCTGCTCGTTGTACTGCTCGTAGCTCTCCGCTTCGGTCATGGCCTGCGCGTACTTGGCCGCGGCGTCGAGCGTCTGGTCGCGGATCTGCTCGATGCGCTGCTGCGATTGAGCGGCCGCCCGGTCCACTTCGATCTGGGCCTGCAATGTCTGGTTCAGCTGCGCGCCGGCAACGGCAGCGGCCAGCATCGCGACCGTTGCACTGGCCGCGAGAACGGCAGGCCGACGGCTGACCGGCGGCCGTTCGGGGCCTCCGGCACGCGCGTCCGGTTCGGTGGTGTCGGGACGGAACAGCCTCATGGCAAGTCATGCCTCCAAGTTATTGATGATTTCCGTACAGCCGAATGCTCCCGGCTGCAGCCGCTCGGGACGTAGAGCCCGTTTCGCACTGGAAATCCGTTCGTTTTCCGCGGTCGGTGCAAAGGTAAAGCATCCACTTTGCCCTGTCCCCCCGCGACCTGCTTTTTTGATCCAGCCGGATCGTGGGCTCCCGCTGGCAGTTGAGCTATATAGCATACTTTTCGCATCTGACAAACGCTATCAGCGCCTTGCGCAAGGCTCTTTCGAACGCGATGCAACCGCTCGCGATAACTCTTCCGGAAACTTCCATCCGGAACCATGCGACCTCGCGCGTTCGCCGTCCGCGCGACTGGTCCCCGGCGAACAAATCGACAACCGTTTGATCGGCCTGCGGAATCATCTGGGAGCTGCTCCGGTGGCCGGATGTCCTGCGTCGAGGGGCATCCCGCGTCCTCACGCACGAGCGAGACTCCGGTACAGCGCCAGCGTTCGCGCGACCGTGTCCTCGTGTCGGAAGTGCGTCGCGATGCGCGTGCGTGCCGCTTCGCCGAGCCGCCGCCGCAACTCGGGATCGCGGTACAGGCGCAGGATGGCGGCGGCGATCCCATCGCTGTCGTGCACCGGCACCACGATTCCGCATTCGCCGTCGACCACGAGCTCCGGGCTGCCGCCGGAATCGGTGACGATCGGCGGCACGCCGTAGGCCATCGCCTCGATCAGCGCGCGCGCGAGGCCTTCGCGTCTCAGCGACGCCAGGCAGAACACGTGGCTCGCGGCCGCGAGCGCCGGTGCGTCGTCGCGAAAACCCGTGCGCCGGATGCGCGCACGCGCCGGGCTGGCCGCGATGCGGCGGTCGAGCGCAGGCGCATCCATGCGGCCGACGAGCAGCAGCCATGCCGGTACGTCCGGCGGCAGGCGCTCGAGTGCTTCCACGAGGACTTCGACGCCTTTTCGCGGCCGGTAGTTCGCAATGCAACTGATCACGAATGCATCGCCGGGGATGCCCTCGCGTGCGAGATCCGCCGGGGGATCGTCGTACCACGCGAGATCGTGACCCTTATAAATAGTGACGGGGCGTTCCGGCGGCATCGCCAGGAAGCGCGGGCGCATGGACAGGAAATGCCGGCGCACCGCCTCGGCCACGCAGACGATGCGGTCGATCCTGGGGTTCAGGTAGCGCAGCCACGAAAACGGATCGAGGAAGCCGACCGCGCCGACGATGCCGCGGTAGGCCACCACCCTGACCGGCAGCCGGCGCGCGGCGATGAGGACGTTGCTGGTCGCCTTGTTATTGAAGGTGTGCACGATGTCGTAGCGACCGCGCACGAGCTCCGCGCGCAGCGCTTTCACGGCTTTGAAGTCGACGTCGCGGCGGATCGGGATGTCGATCACCGGAATCCCGGCGCCCTCGAGCAGCGCGCGCTGCGGATGCCCCGGCGGGCAGACGACGGTGAGCGCGACGCCGGCGCGATGCAGGGCGACCAGCAGCGCGCCGGTCGGCCGGTCGCTCTGGTTGCGCTCCTGGTTGACGCACAGCACCCGGATGGCAGCCCCGGCTGCGTCCGGGCGGGACGAGGGTTCTGGGTCCGCGTTGTCCATTAGGAAGCGGGCGAGCCCGCCCGGATTCGGTTCAGTCAATTGCCGACAGGATGCCAGGTCGTTTTCGTTTCCTGCGTGTCCCGGATGCGGTAGGGGCCGGCCGCGCCCTCCGAGCGCCAGTCCACGTCCGTCCGCTCGATCACGCGCTTCAGGTTCTCCGCCGCCTCGTGCCGGAGGCGGCGCCGGTCGTCCGCGCCGGCCGCACCATCCACGACCAGCGCGTTGACGTCCATGTGCGACGCGAACTGCAGCGCGAGCTCCTCGCGCTCGCCCGTCAGCACGTTCACGACGCCCGGCGGCACGTCGGAGGCGTGCAGCACCTCGGCAAAGCTCACCGCCGACAGCGGGCGCGATCCGGAGGCGAGCGCCACCACGGTGTTGCCGCCGACGATGGCCGGCATGACGTTCGAGACGAAGCCGAGCAGGCCGGGCTCTGCGGGCGCGAGGATCGCGACCACGCCCATCGGCTCGAGCACGGAGAAGTTGAAATGGCTCGACGCGACCGGGTTCACCGCGCTGAAGATCTGCTGGTACTTGTCCGACCATCCCGCGTAATGGATGACGCGGTCGATCGCGGCGTCGACCTCGGCGGCCGCGCGCCGCTTCGGTTCGCCCTCCCGCACCAGCTCGGCCGTGAACTGCTCCCGGCGGCCCTCGAGCATTTCCGCGATCCGGTACAGGATCTGGCCGCGCAGGTAGGCGGAGGTGCCCGCCCAGCCGGCCAGCGCGTTGCGCGCCGCGACCACCGCGTTGCGGAAGTCCTTGCGGCTGGCGCGGCAGACGTTCGCGATCACCGCGCCGCTGGCGTCCCTGAAGGCGAGGTAGCGGCCGGACTCGGTGCGCGGGAACTGCCCACCGATGTACAGCTTGTAGGTCTTCGCGACGGGGACGCGGGATGCCGTGGTCGCCATGGGCCCTACTCCCCGAGGTCCAGGTACGCGTCGAGCCCGTGCAGGCCGCCCTCGCGGCCCATGCCGCTCTCCTTGTAGCCGCCGAACG
>CAZBGV010000232.1:0-4514 GCA_964491485.1 uncultured Woeseiaceae bacterium
CTGCCCATGATATGCGGGGCCTGGTAAATCACAAGCTCGTCCGCGAGGCGCTGCTCCAGCAGGGCGCCGGACAGCACCGGGCCGGCCTCGACGAGCGCATCGTTGATGCCGAGCTCTGCGAGCTTGTCGAGCATCGCGGCGAGGTCCACCCGGCCATGCCCATCGGCTGCGAGAAACACCCGCGCGCCGGCGGCTTCCAGCCGCTCGCGCCCGGCATCGCCGGCGCAGAACACGGCCACGTCGCCGGGTGCCTGCAATACGCGCGCGGCCGAAGGCATCGCCAGCCGGCTGTCCAGCACCACGCGCAAAGGCTGTTTCACGATGTGCGCTTCGTCGCGCACCGTGAGCAGGGGATCGTCCGCGACGATGGTGCCGATGCCGGTGAGGATGGCGCCGGACGCCGCGCGCAGCCGCTGCACGTCGGCGCGGGCAGCCTCGTCCGTGATCCAGCGGCTCTCGCCGCTCGCCATCGCCGTGGCGCCGTCGAGGCTCGCGGCGATCTTCACGCGCACGAACGGGCGGCCGCGCTCGATGCGCGAGAAGAAGCCTTCGTTCAGGCGGCGCGCCTCCGGCCGCATCAACCCGGCGCGCACGCGCACGCCGGCAGCCTCGAGCAGCGAGCGCCCGGAGCGCGGCGCGTGCGGCGACGGGTCCTCGTGCGCGAAGACGACCCCGGCGACGCGTGCCTCGATGAGCGCGGTCGTGCAGGGGCCGGTGCGCCCAGTGTGGGCACAGGGCTCGAGCGTGACGTAGGCCGTCGCGCCCGCGGCCTTGCCGCCCGCCTGCGCGAGCGCGTTCACCTCGGCGTGCGGCTCGCCGGCCGCGCGGTGCCAGCCCTCGCCGACGACTTCGCCGGCGCGCACCAGCACGCAGCCAACGCGCGGATTGGGATGCGACGTGGTGAGGCCCAGCGCGGCGAGCCGGAGCGCGCGCGCCATGTAGCGGTGGTCCGCGGCGGTGAACTCGTCCATCCGCGTCAGCGCTTGGGCGGCAGGTCATCGAGCAGCGACATCTGCTCCTTGTTGCCTGCCCCGGAGATCTCCTGGAGACGCTGGATCTCTTCCTGGAATTCGGTGACGTCCTGGAACCGGCGGTAGACCGAGGCGAAGCGCACGTAGGCCACCTCGTCGAGCGCCCGCAGCTCCTCCATGACGAGATCGCCGACCAGCCGGGACGGCACTTCGCGCTCACCCATCGTGCGCAGCTTGTGCACGAGCCGGCCGATCGCCTGCTCGAACTCGTCGGCGGCCACCGGGCGTTTCTCGAGCGCCCGGATCATGCTGTTGCGCAGCTTGTCCTCGTCGAACGGCTGGCGGCTCTTGTCGGACTTGATCACCCGCGGCATGACGAGCTCCGCGGTCTCGAAGGTCGTGAAGCGCTCGTTGCAGTCGAGGCACTGGCGCCGGCGGCGCACCTGGCGGCCGTCGGCGGCCAGGCGCGAGTCGATCACCTTGGTCTCTTCGTGGCTGCAGAACGGACAGTACATCGCATCAAGGCCCGAAGCGGGCGTACCACGCTATCCCCGATCGCCAATCGGTGCCAAAAGCGCTTTGCTCATGAACTTTCGATGGCCGGCACCCGGCCGCGCCGCGGGCACGTTACTGCTCCCTCGAACCCGGTCCCTGCGCGGCCGCAAACCTTCATGAGCAATGGGTGTCGCAGGCACACCCCCGATGTCAATGGTAGACAGGAAACCGCTTGCAAAGCTCCAGGACCTGGCCGCGTACCCGCTGGATCAGCACCTCGTTGCCGATATCGTCGAGGATGTCGCAGATCCAGCCGGTCAGCCGCCGCGTCTCGGCGAGGCCGAAACCGCGCGTGGTGATGGCCGGCGTGCCGAGGCGCAGGCCGCTGGTCACGAACGGCGGGCGCGGGTCGCCCGGCACCGCGTTCTTGTTCACGGTGATGTTAGCGCGCCCGAGCGCCGCGTCCGCGTCCTTGCCGGTGATGTCCTTGGCGATCAGCGAGAGCAGCAGCAGGTGGTTGTCGGTGCCGCCGGAAACCACGTCGAAGCCACGCTCGATGAAGACCTTCGCCATCTCGCGCGCATTGTCGACGACTTTCCGCTGGTAGCTGCGGAAGTCGGGCTGCAGCGCCTCGAGCAGCGCCACCGCCTTCGCGGCGATGACGTGCATCAGCGGACCGCCCTGCAGGCCCGGGAACACCAGCGAGTTCAGCCGCTTCGCGATGGCCTCGTCCTCGCCCGCGAGGATCAGGCCGCCGCGCGGGCCCCGCAGCGTCTTGTGCGTGGTCGTCGTCACGACGTGGGCGACGGGCACCGGGTTCGGATAAAGGCCCGCGGCGACCAGCCCCGCGACGTGCGCCATGTCCACCATGAGGTAAGCGCCGACGCCGTCCGCGATCCGCCGGAACCGTTCCCAGTCGAGCACGCGCGAGTAAGCCGAGAAGCCGGCGATGATCATGCGCGGCCGGTGCTCCAGGGCGAGCGCCTCCACCTGCTCGTAATCCAGCAGCCCCGTGTCGTGATGGACCCCGTACTGCACCGCGTTGAACAGCCTGCCCGAGAAATTCACCTTAGCGCCGTGCGTCAGGTGGCCGCCGTCCGCGAGGCTCATGCCGAGGATCGTGTCGCCGGGCTCCAGCAGCGCGAGGCACGCCGCCGCGTTGGCCTGCGAGCCGGAATGCGGCTGCACGTTCGCGTACCCGGCGCCGAACAGCTGCTTCGCCCGTTCGATCGCGAGGCGCTCCGCCACGTCTACGTTCTCGCACCCGCCGTAATAGCGTTTGCCCGGGTAGCCTTCCGCGTACTTGTTCGTGAGCACCGAGCCTTGCGCTTCGAGCACCCGCGGGCTCGCGTAATTCTCTGAGGCGATCAGCTCGACGTGCTCCTCCTGGCGGCGGGTCTCATCGACGATCGCCTGGAACAGCTCGGTGTCGAAATCCTCTATGCTCGCGGTCTCGGCGTACATCGGCGCGGGGTCTCCTTCTCGGGGGTGGCTGGGCGATCCGCGCATCTTACCCTGCTTCGCCCCCGCGCGCCGGTGCTCCCGGGCCCGCCCGGCCCCGATCCCGTAGGAGCCCGCCATGCGGGCGACCCCATCATGGCCCGCACTCTGCGGGCGGAGGTCAGGGGGTGGCGAGGGACTGGACGACGCGGGTCCAGGCGCGCGCGAGGTTCTTGCGGTCGTAGCCGCCGCCGCCCGTGGCGACGATCCTGCCGTCCGCGTGGCGCTCGGCCAGGGCGCGCAGGTCGCGCGCGGCCTCGGCGTGCGCTTCCTCCGAGTAGCGCAGGTGCGTCAACGGATCGCCCGCCAGGCTGTCGGCGCCGGCCTGCAGGATGATGAACTCCGGCGCTCTGTCGTCGAGGTAGGCGAGCACCCGCTCCCATTCGCGCCGGAACGCCTCGTCGTCCGCGCCGGGCTCCATCGGGATATTGAGCTTCGTACCCTTCGCACGCCCGGTGCCGGTCTCGTCCGCCGCGCCCGTCCCGGGAAACAGGAACCGGCCGTCCTCGTGCAGGTCGGCGAAGGCGACGTCCGGATCGTCCTCGAAACCGTAGAAAACGCCGTCGCCGTGGTGCGCGTCGATGTCCACGTACGCCACCCGCCGGAGTCCGTGCGTGCGCCGCAGGTGCTCGATCGCCACGCCGCAGTCGTTGAAGACGCAGAATCCCGACGCCGCACCGCGCGCCGCGTGGTGCAGGCCCGCGATGGGCACGAACGCGCTCGCCGCCTCGCCGCGCATCACCGCATCGACCGCCGCCAGCGTCGTCCCGACGACGTCGCAGGCCGCGTCGAACACGCCGGGGAACGCGGGCGTATCGCCGGCATCGAGGAATCCGGAGCCCTCCTGCGACTTGCGCGACACGAAATCGATGTATTCCGGCGTGTGGAACAGCGCGATCTCGTCCACGCTCGCCCGACGCGGCTCGGCGTAGCGGATCGCAGGCCCGAGCTCCGCCGCGGCGAGCTCCGCCTGGAACACGTCGTGGCGGTCCGGGCCGAACGGGTGGCCGTCGCCGAAGCCGTAGCGCGCCAGCGCGCTGCCCCGGTACACGAGCACGCTACGTTGGCTGGAAGCGCGGGTCATGAATGGCCTGTTCTCTCGCGGCGGGTTGCCGGATAATGCGCGGTTCGTTCACACAAAGGACGTCGCCGGCCCCGGCAGCCGCCGCGGGCACGCCACGCCCTCCCGAGACAGTATGGCGCAATACATCTACACAATGAACCGGGTCGCGAAAGTCGTCCCGCCGAAACGTTACATCCTGAAGGACATTTCGCTCAGCTTCTTCCCCGGGGCCAAGATCGGCGTGCTGGGCCTGAACGGCGCCGGGAAATCCACGCTCCTGCGCATCATGGCCGGGGTCGATCGCGAGCACGAGGGCGAAGCGCGGCCGCAGCCCGGCATCAACATCGGCTACCTGCCGCAGGAGCCCGAGCTCGATCCCGCGAAGAACGTCCGCGAGACCGTGCAGGAGGGCGTGGCCGAGACCGCGGCCCTGCTCGAGCGCTTCAACGAGATCAGCATGCAGTTCGCCGAGCCGATGGACGATG
>CAZBGV010000233.1:0-4506 GCA_964491485.1 uncultured Woeseiaceae bacterium
GAAGCACACCTCCGGCCAGATCCAGTAGTTGAGGTACATGGAGGCCGCGAGGCTCAGCAATCCGACCAGCAGGTAGAAGTAGGGAAGGCTTTCGTAGATCGGTTTGGAGATCCACATCTTGATGCCCTGACCGCTTGTTCTGGAAGACACTACCCTGCCCGTCCCCGGCGAGTCCAGCCGCCGACTGTCCTGCCCGGCGGTCCCGCCGCCGGCAATTTTCCGTCCCCGCCGTTCCCTGGCGCCCTGCCCCGGCAAGCCCCGCCGCCGGTGCACCCCGTGCCCTCGAGGCTCTGCTGTCCCGGAGAGTCCTGCCCTAACCGGTGCCGCCCACCGTGAGCGCGTCGATCCGCAGCGTCGGCTGGCCGACGCCCACGGGCACCGACTGGCCGTCCTTGCCGCAGGTGCCGACGCCGTTGTCGAGCTCGAGATCGTTGCCGACCATCGAGATGCGCCCGAGCACGTCCGGACCGTCACCGATCAGCATCGCGCCTTTGACCGGGCGCGTGACCTTGCCATTCTCGATCAGATAAGCCTCGTTCGCCGAGAACACGAATTTGCCCGACGTGATGTCGACCTGGCCGCCGCCGAAGCTGGGCGCATAGAGCCCCTTGTCCACCGAGCGGATGATCTCTTCGGGGTCGTGCGGCCCTGCCAGCATGTAGGTATTGGTCATGCGCGGCATCGGGATATGCGCGAAGGATTCGCGCCGGCCGTTGCCGGTCGGCGCGACGCCGGACAGGCGCGCGTTCAGGCGGTCCTGCATGTAGCCGCGCAGGATGCCGTTCTCGACGAGCACGTTGCAGCGGCTCGGCGTCCCTTCGTCGTCCACGGCGAGCGAGCCGCGGCGATTCGGCAGCGTGCCGTCGTCGACGATGGTGCACAGCTCCGAGGCCACTTTCTGGCCGATGCGCCCGCTGAACGCGGACGTGCCTTTGCGGTTGAAATCGCCCTCGAGCCCGTGCCCCACCGCCTCGTGGAGCAGGATGCCCGGCCAGCCGGGGCCGAGCACGATCGGCATGGTGCCGGCGGGCGCCGGGCCGGCTTCGAGCTGGACGATGGCCAGCCGCACCGCCTCGCGCGCGAACTGCATCGGCCGGTCGGATTCGAGGAACCACTCGAGCCCGGCACGCGCGCCGCCGCCGTTGTAACCCTGCTCCCGCCGGCCGTTCGCCTCCAGGATGACGCTGACGTTGAGCCGCACCAGCGGCCGCACGTCCGCGGTGAGCGTGCCGTCCGCGGCGACGATCAGCACGAGGTCCTGGGAGGAGACGAGGCTCAGCATCACCTGGGTGATGCGCGGATCGAGCGCGCGCGTCGCGCGGTCGAGCTCCGCAAGCAGCGCCGTCTTGCGCTCGTCGGGCGCGCTGAGCGTCGGATCGATCGGCGGGTACAGCTCGGGCACGACGAGGGGCGCCGGCACGGCGACCGATTTCGCTTCGCCCTGGCGCGAGATGGCGCGTGCCGCGCTCGCGGCACGCTCGAGAGCGGGCACGATCAGCTCGTCGGAGTAGGCGAAGCCCGTCTTCTCACCGGACACGGCGCGCACGCCGACCCCCCGGTCGACGTGGAAGCTGCCTTCCTTGACGATCCCGTCCTCGACCGCCCAGCTTTCCTGGCGGCTGACCTGGAAATACAGGTCCGCGGCATCGACGTCGCGCGTGCTGATGGTGGCGAGCGCGCGCCGCAGGTCCGCCTCGTCGAGACCCGCCGGTGCGAGCACGCGGGACATCACCGTCTCGATCGGATTTGCATCGTTCATTGCTTTCTTCCCTGACGTCGAATCGGCCGTTTTCAAGGGCGGCGGCGGCTCAGGATGCGTCGCGCAGGCAGCCGGCCATGTCGCTCACGGCGGCGAACCGCTGCGCGTTGATCGCGTCGATCCGCGGATCCTCCCAGCTTCCGTCGATACCGTAATAGATCTGCCCCATCTCCTGCAGGGGTTTCTTGAAGATCTGGGAGAAGATCAGGAGCGCCGCCGCGACCTGCGGTCCGGCGACCACCGCGCCAACGACCGGCAGCGTGTTCCCGACGTTCGCGCTCACGACCGCCGCCTGCTCGTAAACCTTGTCGTCCAGTCCGGTGCGCCCGACGATGCCGACGTCGGCCGCCGGCCCCTTGAGCGAAAGGTCGCAGGTATACGCCTGCCCGTCGTCGAGCCGGAAATTACCGGTGATCTCGTCGAAGCCGAAACCACGCTCGAACACGTCGCTGAAATCGAGCGACAGCCGGCGCGGCAGCGCGACGACGCTCATCAGTCCGAACACCCGGCCGGCGCCGGGCTCGATGTCGTTCAGCTGGCCGGTGCCGATCCGCACCTTGACGTCGCCGTCGAGCGAATCGAGGAATTCCTGCCGCGGAGCGCCCGACCAGCTGACGTCGAAGGTGAGATCCATGGAGTCGCCTTCGATACCCGGCGTGTAATCGAGGCTCGCCAGCGTCCGCTGCACGTCGCTGCTCGTGAGCCGCGCCTTCACCCAGGTGCGCTGGCCGGTCGGGTCCGATTCGTCGACTATCCAGCCGGCGCTGCCGACGATGCCGAAGGTTTCGCTGCTCGTCTCGATGCTCTCGGCTTCGAGGCCACGCGCGGTGCGCTGGAAACGCACACTCAGGCTGCCGAACCGGCGCGTGCCGAGGGCGAAGTCGTCGGCTTGCACGTCGAGCCCCGGCAGGCTGCGCGGATCGGTGAGGCGCTCGAGCTCGTCTTCGGGTCGAGCGTCGCTCCCGGGCAGCGTGAGCTTGCGCATCGCAAGCTCGATCGGCCGCGTGCCCGTGAAATCGTAAGGCACCGTGACCGTGCCCGCGACCTCGGGGCCGTCGAGCTGCACCACCCAATCGAAAGCGCTGCGGTCGAGCGTCATGCGATGGCGCGCGAGGTGCTGGCCGATGATCCGCAGGTCGTCCACGACGAGATCGACGGAGCGGACGCGGTCGCCGAAACCGGGGCCGTCGCCGGTCCCGCTCCTGCCGAGCGCAATCCACGCGTCGACGTCGAGCAGCGGCGTCGCGCCTTCGACGTGCAGCCCGCGCGTCTGCGGCTCGCCCGGCGCGCCACCGCCGAAGGCGAGGACGCCGCGATCGAAATCCCAGCCGGCATCGCCGCGCTGGAAAGCGAGGCGCCAGCGGGCCGCGTCGGCGAGGCGCCCGGTGGCGTCGATGCGGCCGTCGGCCGGGAACTCGAGGCCGAGCTCGAAGGCGCGAGCCGACGGTGCGGGCTTGCCGAGCGGCGCCGGCACGTTCACCGCGAAGCCTTCGAGCTCCGAGGCAATGCGGATCTCGAGCGGCGGCCCCTCCTCGAGCCCGGCCTTCGGGAAGCGCACCTCGACGCGGTAGCGCGTCTCGCCGTCGAGCCGGTCGCCGAAAGGCACGCCGAGGCCGTCGACCAGCCCCGCGGCGCTCACGCTGCCCTGCGCGCGGGCGATCACGCTGCGCTCCGGCTGCTCCGGGCCGGCCCGCGCGAGCTCGATGCTGACCGGCGAGCCGAGGAAACGCCCGGCCAGTGCCTCGGCCGCGATCGCTTCGCGCGTGACCCTCACCGCGCCGTGGACGTCGGTCACGGGCGCGGGCAGGCCTTCGATCTGCACGTGCCCGCCGTCGCTGCGCAGCACCGTGGTGAAGGTGTACTGCTCCCTGTCGAGGACGGGGTAGCTGAGATCGAGATCGAAGGACGCCTTGCCTTTTGCATCCACCCGGGACAGGTGCCCGCCGAACACTTCGTCGATCGGGCTGCCGCGTGCGAATGCCAGCAGGCTGTCGAGCGTGCCGGTCGCGTGTGCGTCGATGGTCAGCACCGGGTGGCGCAGGTCGGCAATCTCCACTTTGGCACCGGCGCTGTGGTTGCCGGCGCTGACCGCGGAGTTCTGCACGCTGTAGAGCCGCATGCCGTCGATCACGACCTCGGCGTCGATGTCCTGCACGTCCGGCCAGGAGCCGGCGTAGCGCAGCGTGGCGCCCTCGACGTGCGCATCGGTGCGGAACGTGCCTTCGCCGCCGTCGAAGGGAAACTTCGCGAGCGGTCCGCTGAGCCGGGTCGTCGCCTCGGTCACGCGGCCCGTCACCAGCGCGTCGCTGAGCCAGCGGTACAGGCCGGGCTTCATGATCTTCTCCGGCAGGTAGTGCTCGATCGCGCCGATGTCGGGGGCGCTCCAGCGCGACTGCAGGTCGATCTCGGGCGAAGCCCCGTCCGCCGGCAGGACCAGCTGGAAGCTGCTCTGCGTGCCGATGTCCGCGTTCGCGATGCGCACGCTGTCCGAAAGCACGGTGATGCCGTCGCTGCCGCGCCGCCAGACGAGCGTTCCTGCCGCCTCGCCGAGTGCGATCGGCTCGCCGAACCAGCGCGGAAGATCGAGCAGCACGTTCGACGCCGCGATTTCGAGCCGCCCGCCCGCGGGATCGGCGCGCACGGTGCCGCTGAAGCCGCGCACGCCCGGCCAGTCGCGCCAGGGCGCAATCCCCGCGCGGTCGAACACTGCACGGCCTTCGAAGTGCCGGGTATCCGAACGCGGATCG
>CAZBGV010000234.1:0-1412 GCA_964491485.1 uncultured Woeseiaceae bacterium
TCTTCGTGATCTTCGAGCCTTCGAGCGTCAGGTTGTACATGAGGCCCTTCGACCCAAATACGAACCCGACGACCGGATCCTTGATGTTCGTCGTATCCAGCGATCGGCCCGCGCCGATGTCGATCAGCGCCACCGACCCGTCGACGCCGACCTTCCAGCCCGCGCTGTTCCTGAACTGCTGCAGCGCTTCCGGCGTCATGAAGGCGATGACGATGGATTTCGCCTGGGCCCCGAGCTGGAAGCCGAAGGAGCCGGCGACGGTCCGGTAATAGCCGAGCGTCTGCCCCTTGCTGATGAGCGCGCCCTCGCCCGTCTCGCCGCCGATCGCGATTCCCACCTTGATCACGCGCGGAAACACGAGATAGCCGGCGGCATTGTCGAGGAACACCTTGCCCCCGTCGACCTGCTGCTCGAAGGCATCGAGCGTCTCGCGGACGGCCTGGTCGAGCTCCGCCGCCGTGTCGGCGAGCGTGACGAGCGGCAGGAGCAGCGCCGCCGCCAGCAGCCAGTGAACGGTTCTCGTCGTCTGCATAACCCACGTCCCCTGCTTCGACCGCGCCGGAGCGGCAGGCCCCGGGCGAGTGGCTTCGCGCGGGCATGATAAACCCCCGCGCCCGCCCGGGCGAGCCGTGGGGCGCAGGGCTGCGGCTGGCCAAGCGGCATTTCGCGCAGCAGGCGCTTCGGCACGAGTGACGGAAACGGTGGTTTCAGGTCGTCTCCCGGGCTACTGTAATACGCAGCGCCCTCCTGTGGTTGTTGGCGCGCGATCGACCACCTCGTCCCGGAGCCGCCGCATGCCCCGTTACGTTGCCCTGCTGCGCGGGGTCAGCCCGATGAATGCGAAGATGAGCGAGTTGAAGCGCGCATTTGAAACGGCCGGCTTCGGGAACGTGCGCACCGTGCTCGCGAGCGGCAACGTCGTGTTCGATGCGCGCTCGGCGTCCGAGGACGGCCTTGCGGAGAAGGCGGTGCGTGCAATGGAGAAGCACCTCGGCCGCAGCTTCCCCACGCTCGTGCGCCCAGTGCGCGCACTCGAAGAGCTCATTGCCTCCGACCCGTTCGCCCGCCATGCACTGCCCGCGAGCGGGAAGCGGGTCGTGACGTTCCTGCGCAAGCCGCACGGCAAGGTCGCGCTGCCGATCGAGAGTGACGGCGTGCGCATACTGGCCTCGACCGGCCGCGAGGTCTTCACCGACTACGTCCCGAACCCCCGCGGCCCTGTCTTCATGACCCTCATCGAGAAAACCTTCGGCAAGGAGGTGACCACGCGCACCTGGGCGACGGTAGCGAAATGCGTGAAGGCGTGAAGCGAACGGGAACGGGTCGCCCGCATGGCGGGCTCCTGCGGGCGTGATCCCTGGATTTGCGGCTGGCGGGTCGCCCGCATGGCGGGCTCCTACGGGCGTGATCCC
>CAZBGV010000234.1:1512-4336 GCA_964491485.1 uncultured Woeseiaceae bacterium
TTTGCGGCTGGCGGGTCGCCCGCATGGCGGGCTCCTACGGGCGTGATCCCCGGCTTCCGGGCGGCATGAGCCAGGGCGGGATCGGCGCGCGGCGGCGGGCGGCGCGCGGCGGATAGCTCGTCGCCAGGTAATCGAGGATCGCCTCCTCGACCGCCGGCTCGAGCTCCCAGAGGTTCTGCGTCGCCTGCATCCAGCGGATCGTGTCGAGCCAGGTCTGGCGGTCCGCTCGCTGCTGGGTCACGAGCCGGAAGGAATGGCAGCCGCCGCAGTTCGCGCGCACCTGCTCCCAGCCGGGCGCGCGCACGAGCCCGGTCGATTCGTCGATCTCCTGCGCGCCCGCCGCGGAGGCGGCGCACAGCAGGCAGGCGAGCAGCGAAAGAGCCCGCGTGCTCACGCGGCCTGCACCGCGATCCGGTGGCACGCGTTGTTCAGGTACCCGCGCGGATTCCATCCCGGCAGCACCATCGGCTGCGACACGCCCTCGCTGTCCTCCGCCCTGGCCCACACCTCGTAATACCCCGGGCCGGGAAACTCGATCGATTGCGACCAGTGCTGCCACGCGAGCCGGTTCGCCGGCCGCTCGAGCTTCGCGCGCTGCCAGGTCGCACCGAAATCGATCGACGTGTAGAGGCGCGCAACGCTGCGATCGCCCGCCCACGCATGCCCGCGCGCTTCGAGCGGCTTGCCGGCCGCATGCGTCACCCCGGAGCGCGGGTAAGTGATCAGCGATTTCACCGGCATCGAGCCGATGATGCACATGTCCTCCTCCGCGACCTCCGTGCCCGGTGCGACCGGCTCGCACGGCAGCCGGTACGAGTGCCCGAGCATCTTCTCGCCGTCGTGCACGCGATCGCGCACCAGGATGCGGTGCACCCACTTGCCGCTGACGGAGGCGGGCCAGCCGGAGCAGAGCATGCGCAACGGATAGCCGTGCAGCAACGGCAGCGGCTCGCCGTTCATTGCCCAGGCAAGCAGCGACTCCGCTTCCAGCGCCTTCGCCACCGGCACGCCGCGCGAGATCGGCTGCTTCGCGGGATCGCCCGAGAGGTGCCGGTCGCGCGCTTCGTACGCGACGTACACGGCGCCATCGGCGATACCGCACTCCTCGAGCACGTCGCGCAGGCGCACGCCCGTCCACTCCGGGCAGCCGACCGCGCCGGTCGTCCACTGGTTGCCGGCAGTCGCGGGATAGAACTCGGAGCGACCGTTGCCGGCGCATTCGAGCTGGAGCTGCAGCGTCACGTGCTCGAAGCGCGACTTCAGGTCGGCGACGGTGAAGGTCCGCGGATGCCGGCAGGATTCGCCGGCGATCTCGACGGTCCACGATTCGGGATCGATGCCTTCGGCTTGCGGCGGGATGCCGTTGTTGCGCACGAACAGCCGCGCTGCGGGCGTGACGGCGTCGTCGAGCAGGTGCGCCGGCGTCTCCGCGTTGAGCGGCCGGTCGTTGAGCACGATGAGCCCGTCGGCGCCATGCATCGCGAACGGCTCGGGCGTGTCGGCGAGCGCGGCCGGGATCAGCCCGCCCGGCAGGTAGCGGGCGAACGGGATCGCAGCACCGAGCGCGGCGGACATCGCCGCCAGCCCGCTGCCTTTGAGGAACCCGCGCCGCGTCACCGGATCTGCTGTGCGCCCCCAGAGCCTCAGGTCCGCGGCCACGGGATCGGCGGCGTACAGCGCGTGCATCCCGGTCGTGCGCTTCCCGGTGCTTCGTTTCATTCGAGCTCCTCCGGTTCCGACTCAGGTTCGAATTCCGATTCCGGCAGCGGCGCGCCGAGCGTCGCGCCGGCACGGTACGCCGCGAGCAGTTGCCTGATCGCCTCGGCGAGCCCGTCCGCGCGCGCAGCGTCGTACTCGAGCGTCGCCTCGTTCATGTAAGCACGCTGCGCGATCTCGAGCTGCACGGCGCAGACGCCGTCCGCGGGCTGGCCGTAATGCCGCGTGATCCAGCCGCCCTTGAAGCGGCCGTTCAGCACCGACGAGTATGGCAGCGTGCGCGCGGCCTGCGCGAGCCGTTGCTCGACCGCCTCCGTGCAGCTCCGCCCGTCGTTCGTGCCGATGTTCAGGTCGGGCAGCTCGCCTTCGAACAGGCGCGGCACCCGGCCGCGGATCGAGTGGGCATCCCACAGGAGCGCATAGCCGAATTCCCGGCGCAGCTCGGCAAGGTGCCGGACGATCTGCGCGTGGTACGGCTCCCAGTAGCGCGCCACCCGCTCCTGCCGCTCGCGCTCGTCGACGACGCCGCCGTCACGGTAGATGGCCTCGCCTTCGAACGTCTGCGCCGGGCACAGGCCCGTCGATACGCGGCCCGGATACAGGACCTCGTCGTCCGGGGAGCGGTTGAGATCGATCACGTAGCGCGAATAGCGCGCGGCGATCACGCTCGCGCCGAGCGTCGCGGCGAAGCCGTACAGCCGCCTGACGTGCCAGTCCGTATCGGGTATCGCCCGGCCGGCGTCCGTCATGCGCGCCGCGATCTCCGCCGGGATTTCGCGCCCGTCGTGCGGGATGCTGACGAGCAGCGGCGAGGCGCCCGCGTGCCAGTCGAAGACTTCGCTCATGAACGGCTCGGGAGCATTGCCCGGGCGTGCTCGTAAAAGAGCCCGGCGTCGACGCGGCTGGCGAGCGTGCGCACGTCGGCCGACAGCGAGCGGTCCTCGACGTACGGCTCGGACACGCTGCGGACGTGCTCGAGCGCGCGCTCGAGCACGTCCGAGCTGCGCTTCGGGCGATGGAACTCGATGCCCTGGGCCGCCGCGAGCAGCTCGATCGCGACGATGTGCGCCACGTTGTCGAGCATCGTGTGCAGCCTGAGCGCCGCGGA
>CAZBGV010000235.1:0-154 GCA_964491485.1 uncultured Woeseiaceae bacterium
AGGAGTCGCTCCTTAGGCTGAACACACCACAAGAGCTGAATGAAGGAACATTCCGCCGAGGACATCCCCCGGTCGCGGTTTCGCCCACGCCACCAAAACCAAACGTGCGTGAACGATGCGAGCCCCAACAGCGCGGGCCACGAAACGCAAAATG
>CAZBGV010000235.1:254-4328 GCA_964491485.1 uncultured Woeseiaceae bacterium
CCTTCGTTCGGTCGCCCGCATGGCGGGCTCCTACGGACCCGGGCAACCGGCCGTGCGGGGCCACGAAACGCAAAATGCCTTCGTTCGGTCGCCCGCATGGCGGGCTCCTACGGACCCGGGCAACCGGCCGTGAACGGTGTTTCGGGTTATTCGGCGCTCGCCTGGCGGATGAAGTCGACGGGGTTGACCTGGTGGCCGTCGTGCAGGACTTCGAAGTGCAGGTTGGGCCCGGTGGCGCGGCCGGTGTCGCCCATGAGCGCGACGGGCTGTCCTTTCTTCACCTCGTCGCCGACCTTGACGAGATTCTTGGAGTTGTGGGCGTAGCGGGTGGAGTAACCGTTGCCGTGATTGATCTCCACCATCTGGCCATAGCCGTAGCGCTTGGCGGACCAGGTGACGATGCCGTCGGCGACGGCGACGACCTCGGTGCCGGCCTTGCCGGCAAAGTCCACGCCTTTGTGCACGGCCTGCTTGCCGGTGAACGGGTCGGTGCGGCGGCCGAAATAGGAGGACATGAAGCCGGAAGTGACCGGCCGGCCGGCGGGGTAGACGCGGTCGACGAGATTCTGGTTCATGAGCACGCTTTCGAGGACGTGCAGCTGCGCTTCGCGGCTGTCGAGCTGCGAGTTCAGGTTGACCATGGCGGTCAGCAGGTCCTGCGGCAGCGTGGCGGCGGCGATCGGTTCCTCGGGGCCGCCGACCGCGGGCTCGGAGCTGAAATCGAATTCGCCGTCGTCGAGGTCGGCCATTTCGGTGAGGCGCTTGCCGAGTGCATCGAGGCGGATGATGCGGGCGTTCATCTGGCCCAGGCGGATCGCGAGGGCGTCGAGTGTGTCTTCGGTCTGCTGGCGCGTGTCCTCGATGGCCGCGCGTTGCGTTGCGAGCTCGTCGGCGAGGGCCTGCACTTCGCTGAGACTCATGCCGGAGCCGTTCTTTGCGGCGTACCAGTAGCCCCCTGCGAACGCGGCGCAACCGAGACTGCACGCGAGCAACGCCGTTACAGCGATGGCGGTTCTACCCGACAGGCTGAACTGTCGCGGCTTGCCGAAGCCTTTGCCGAACAAAACTACATTCATCACGTACGCCCCGAGTGCGTCGCATGTAACGGGTCTGCTGGCGAACCGACGCCACTCGACGAACAGGCCGGCTGCCAGGGCGGGCGCCACGTCGTTATTGATGGCCTGGGTCCAGTGGTCACTTCGGCAGCCCCGCTGTCATAGGACCGAAAAGGTCCGTTAGACCGGTGGTTTTGCGTCCCCGTCTTTCGGCGGGTTTGCCTTTGTCGTGGCTGTGAATATGCCCTAATGTCGGGTTTTAGTACAAGTTTGCATCCGGGGAAGCTTGATTCCGGTCACCCCGGGCACCCGGCAAAACGTCGATTGCGTCACATTTCCATGGCTCTCATTCGTCTCGACCAACTGCTCGGCGCTCCCTCGCGGCAAGGGCTCGACGATCTCGTGCGCCAGGCCCGCGAGATGAACGGCCTCACCGAGCGGCTGCGCTCGGCACTGCCGGCCGACATCCGGCCACATCTGGTCGCGGCCAACCTGCGCGACGGCGGCGAGCTCGTGATCCTGTGCCGCTCCCCGGCGTGGGCGGCACGCCTGCGCTACGAGCGCGATGCGTTGCTCGAAGCCGTGCGCGGCGCCGGCGCGGACGTTTCCCGGGTAACGATACGCGTCGCGAGATAAACACGGACGCAGCGCGGTTCGGTCGCCCGCATGGCGGGCTCCTGCGTCGAAACGAGACGCGCGGGTGCGGCGGTGCCTGTGGTCGTGGTCAGGCGTAGGCGGGGGTGGCGTAGGAGATCGGGGCCTTCTTCTTGTCGCTGAACGTGACTTCCTCCCACGCCGTCTCGTCGGCGAGCAGCGCCCGGAGGAGCTTGTTGTTCAGCCCGTGCCCCGACTTGTAGCCGGTGAACTCGCCGATCAGGCTGTGCCCCAGGAGGTACACGTCGCCGATCGCGTCGAGGATCTTGTGCACTACGAATTCGTTGGCGTAGCGCAGCCCGTCCTCGTTCAGGATGCGGTAATCGTCGAGCACGATGGCGTTGTCGAGGCTGCCGCCCAACGTGAGGTTCCTGCCGCGCAGCGTCTCGACGTCACGCAGGAAACAGAACGTGCGCGCGCGGCTGACTTCCTTGAGGAAGGAGGTCGACGAGAAATCGATCGATGCCCCCTGGTCGAGCTTGTTGAACACCGGATGATTGAACGAGATCCGGAAGTTCACCTTGAAGCCGTTGAACGGCGTGAGCTCAGCCCACTTGTCGCCGTCCTCCACGCGCACCTTGCGGCGGATGCGAATGAAGCGCTTCGGCGCGTTCAGCTCCTCGATGCCCGCCGACTGCAGCAGGAACACGAACGGCGCCGCGCTGCCGTCCATGATCGGCACTTCCGGAGCCGACAGATCGACGATCACGTTGTCGATGCCGAGCCCCGCCAGCGCGGACATGAGATGCTCGACGGTGGCCACCTTGACACCGTCCTTGATGAGCGTCGTGCCGAGCATCGTCTCACCGACGAGCTCGGGATCGGCCGGGATGTCGACCGGAGGATCGAGGTCGACGCGGCGAAACAGGATGCCGGAGTTCTCCGGTGCCGGGCGCAACGTCATATACACCTTGTGGCCGGTGTGCAGCCCGACCCCGGTGGCGCGTATGGCCGTTTTCAACGTGCGCTGTTGCAGCATGGGCGGTGGAGGTATGCGAAAGTTATCAGGAACTTGTCAGCAGAATCGCCCGGTCCGGTCAGGCGCGAAGCGTAGCATACCGACCGGAGCGGAACCAAAGAAATGCCGCATTTCAAGGACCTGTGATATGGAGCCCGCGAAGCGGGCCTCAAGGGGCGGCGGCGCTTCGCTGGTTGGACAGCCCTGCGCGGCCGGCGCTCCGCGTGAGCGCGCGAAGCGAGCCCGGCCCGTGCCGGGCTCGCCGCGGAGACCCTGTTCGACATCGCGAGTGAGCAAGCCGCGGACCGACAGGCACGAGTGCCTGCCGGCCAGGTGTCGACCGACAGTCCGCTAGTCCGCCTGGCGACGAAGGAACGCCGGGATGTCCAGCAGCTCCTCCTGCAGCCCGCCGTCCCGCAGCCCGTCGCCGACGGCCCGCTTGCGCTGCACCGTGGGCTTGTCGAGCACCTGGTAGTTCGGCTCCGCCACCTGCGGCTCGCGCTCGCGCTCACGCTCACGCATCACCGGCCGACGCACGACCCGCATGGGAGCGTTCGCCTTGGCCACCTGCCGGCCGAGACCGGTCGCGACCACGGTGACGCGGATCTTGTCGCCCATGTCCGGATCGATGACGGTGCCGATGACGACCGTCGCATCCTCGGACGAGAACTCCTTGATCGTGTTGCCGACCTCCTGGAACTCGCCGATCGACAGGTCCATGCCCGCCGTGACGTTGACGAGCATGCCGTTCGCGCCGGCGAGGTTGATGTCCTCGAGCAGCGGGCTCGAGATCGCCGCTTCGGCCGCCTCGCGCGCGCGGTCCTCGCCCGACGACGTGCCGGAGCCCATCATCGCCATGCCCATCTCCGACATGACGGTGCGCACGTCGGCGAAGTCCACGTTGATGAGGCCGGGCCGGGTGATCAGCTCGGCAATGCCCTGCACCGCTCCCTGCAGCACCTGGTTCGCGGCACGGAACGCGTCGAGCAGCGTCGTCTCACCACCGAGCACGGTCAGCAGCTTCTCGTTGGGAATGGTGATCAGCGAATCGACGTACTTGCCGAGCTCTGTGATCCCGTGCTCCGCGATCGCCATGCGCTTCGCGCCTTCCATGTGGAACGGCTTGGTGACGACCGCCACCGTGAGGATGCCGAGCTCCTTCGCCACCTGCGCGACGATCGGCGCCGCTCCCGTGCCGGTGCCGCCGCCCATGCCGGCGGTGATGAACAGCATGTCGGCGCCTTCGATCACCTCCAGGATGCGGTCCCGGTCTTCCATCGCCGCCTGCCGGCCGACGTCCGGATCCGCTCCGGCGCCGAGACCTTTGGTTATGTTGCAGCCGATCTGCAGCGCCGTGCGCACGCGGGCGCTGTTCAGCGCCTGCGCGTCCGTGTTGGCGCAGATGAA
>CAZBGV010000236.1:0-4319 GCA_964491485.1 uncultured Woeseiaceae bacterium
CCCGGCATGGAGACGCACATGTGGCTCACGCCGACGCGCACCGGGCGTTTCGAGGTGCTGTGCGAGGAGCTTTGCGGCATCGCGCATCACTCGATGCGCGGGGCCGTGGTGGTCGAGGACGACGCGGCCTTCCGCGCCTGGACGGCGAGCTGGCCGACCTGGGCCGAGGTGCAGGCGACGCCGCCGGGGAACGCAACGGCCGGCGCCGCGCAGTTCGTGGTGTGCACGTCCTGCCACGGGCCGCAGGGACAGGGCCAGCAGGCGTTGAACGCACCGCGCATCGCGGGGCAGGACGACTGGTACCTGAAAGAGCAGCTCGAGAACTACCAGGCCGGGGTGCGCGGCGCGCATCCGGAGGACACGTACGGGCAGATGATGGCGCCGATGGCGCGCACGCTCGCGACCCCCGAGGCCGTCGCCAACGTGCTCGCGCATATCGCGACGCTGCCGGATGAGGCACCGGCCGCCACCGTCGACGGCAACGTCGCGGCGGGCCACGAGCGCTACACCGTCTGCGCCTACTGCCACGGGGCCGAGGGGAAGGGGATCGAGCAGATGCGCGCGCCGCGGCTCGCGGGAATGAGCGACTGGTACCTCGTGCGCCAGCTCGAGAATTTCAAGACCGGTGTCCGGGGCGGACACCCGCAGGACTATTACGGCAAGCAGATGGGATTCATGGCCGCGACACTCCAGGATGAGCAGGCGATCAAAGACGTGGTCGCCTACATCAATACGCTGTAACCGCTGGCGAACAAGCGGGGTCGGCGCGCGGCGGCTGAGACGAGGAACGCCTGATGGCTTACGTTGCAATCGCGGACCGTGACCACGAGATCGAGCACCACGACCCCCGCACCTTCATCCGCAAGTACATCTGGAGCCAGGACCACAAGGTCATTGCGGTCCAGTATGCGCTGACCGCCATCTTCGTCGGGCTGATCGCGCTCACGCTCTCGGTGATGATGCGCCTGCAGCTCGGCTTTCCGAACGATTTCTCGTTCATCACTCCCGAGAGCTACTACCAGTTCATCACCATGCACGGGATGATCATGGTGATCTACCTGCTCACGGCGCTGTTCCTCGGCGGCTTCGGCAATTACCTCATCCCCCTGATGTGCGGGTCGCGGGACATGGTGTTCCCGTACATGAACATGCTGAGCTACTGGGTGTACCTGCTGTCCGTGCTGATCCTGCTGGCGAGCTTTTTCGTGCCCGGCGGCTCCACGGGCGCGGGCTGGACGCTGTATCCGCCGCAGGCGATCTCGGCGGGCACCGCCGGCGTCCACTGGGGCATCATCCTCATGCTGGTGTCGCTCGCGACCTTCATCGTCGCGTTCACCATGGGCGGCCTGAACTACGTCACCACCGTGCTGCAGGCGCGCTGCCGCGGCATGACGCTGATGCGCCTGCCGCTCTCGGTGTGGGGCATCTTCATGGCGACCATTCTCGGCCTGCTGGCGTTCCCCGCGCTGCTCGTCTCCGCGATCATGATGCTGCTGGACAAGACGCTCTACACCAGCTTCTTCATGCCGGACATGGTCTCGGCCGGCCAGCAGACGGTGCACACCAACGGCAGCCCCATCCTGTTCCAGCACCTGTTCTGGTTCTTCGGGCATCCCGAGGTGTACATCGTGGCCCTGCCGGCGTTCGGCATCGTCTCCGACCTGCTGGCGACGCACGCCCGCAAGAACATCTTCGGCTATCGCATGATGGTGTGGGCGATCCTGGCGATCGGCGGTTTGAGCTTCATCGTCTGGGCGCATCACATGTACGTCAGCGGCATGAACCCGTATTTCGGGTTCTTCTTCGCGACCACGACGCTGATCATCGCGGTGCCGACCGCCATCAAGGTCTACAACTGGGTGCTGACGCTGTGGCGCGGCAACATCCACCTGCGGGTACCGATGCTGTTCGCGATCGGCTTCATCTTCACGTTCATCCACGGCGGGCTGACCGGGATCTTCCTCGGCAACGTCGTCGTCGACCTGCCGCTCTCGGATACCTACTTCGTGGTGGCGCACTTCCACATGGTGATGGGCGTATCGCCGATCCTCGTCGTGTTCGGCGCCATCTATCACTGGTTCCCGAAGATCACGGGCAAGATGTACAGCGAGCGGCTGGGGCGCTGGCATTTCTGGCTCACGTTCCTCGGCACGTATTCCATCTACCTGCCCATGCACTACCTCGGCTTCCTCGGCGTGCCGCGGCGCTATTTCGCCATGGGCGACACGGCGTTCATGCCGGACTCGGCGCACGCGCTGAACGAGAGCATCACGATTTCCGCCATCATCGTCGCCGCCACCCAGCTCATCTTCCTGTACAACATGGTCACGTCGCTCGCGCGCGGCAGGAAGGCGGACCCGAACCCCTGGGGCGCGACGACGCTGGAGTGGCAGACGCCCGACACGCCGCCGAAGCACGGCAACTGGGGTCACGAGCTGCCGGTCGTGCACCGCTGGGCGTACGACTACAGCGTGCCCGGCTACCCGGAGGATTTCATTCCGCAGAACGTGCCGGCCGACGTGGCGCCGGTCGGCCGCCGGCACGGGGTCCAGCATGCGTGACGGGAGGATACGCCCCCGTAGGAGCCCGCCATGCGGGCGACTTGACCGCTGCGGGCACAAGACGCGGCAACAGGCGCTGCGACCGCCCGGGTCGCCCGCATGGCGGGCTCCTGCGAGGGCGATCGTCGGTTTGCCCGCATGGCGGATTCCGGCGGGGGGCGCCGCATGACCTTCACGCTCGTCTTCCTTGCCGTGCTCATGGCCGTGGTGATCGGCTGGCTGTTGCGCCAGACGCTCGACACCGCGCCGTGGCAGCCGCGGGCGGCAGACGACGCGGTCAGCGGCACGTCGCTCGAAATCAACGTCCGGGTGTTCGGGCTCGCGACCTTCCTGGCGGTGGTCACCTCGCTGTTCGCACTCTTCATCAGCGCCTACCTGATGCGCCGCCACATGCACGACTGGACGGCCGTCGACGAGCCCCGCATCCTGTGGCTCAACACGGCGCTGCTCGCCTGTGCGAGCCTCGTGTACCACCGGACGCGCGGCGCGGCGATCGCGGGCGACCCGCGCCGCCTGAAGACCGGCCTCGGGCTCGCGGGCCTGCTCACGTTCCTGTTCCTCGCGGGACAGCTGCTCGCCTGGCGGGAGCTGCACGCGGCCGGCCTGTACCTGAGCAGCAACCCCGCCAACGCCTTTTTCTACCTGCTCACGGCGGTGCACGGCCTGCACCTCCTGGGCGGCCTCTGGGTATGGGCGCGCTCCGCGGTCAAGGTCGTGACCGGCGCGGATCCGGAAGCGGTGCGCATGAGCGTCGAGCTCTGCGCCGTCTACTGGCACTACCTGCTGCTGGTCTGGATCATCCTGTTCGCCCTGCTGCTCTACACGTGAAGGGGCTCGCGCGATGACGAACGCTCTCGTGACGCAAATGGACGACGTGCTCCCCTCCGGGACGCGCGGAGTCGTCAGCGATTTCTCGTCGGACAAGCAGGCATTCCAGGTGCCGTGGGGGAAGGCCATGATGTGGATCTTCCTCCTGAGCGACACCTTCATATTCAGCTGCTTCCTGATCTCCTACATGACCGTGCGCATGTCCACCAACGAGCCGTGGCCGTCGATGGAGGAGCTGTTCTCGGCGCACATCGGCAGCGTCTCGGTGCCCCTGTTCCTGATCGCGATCATGACCACCGTGCTCATCACTTCCAGCGGCACCATGGCCATGGCCGTGAACATGGGCTATCGCAAGGATCGCAACAAGACGTTCTGGCTGATGCTGGCCACGGCCGCGCTCGGCGCCACCTTCGTCGGCATGCAGGCCATGGAGTGGACCAAGCTGATCGTGCACCACGATGTCCGGCCGTGGGGGAACCCCTCCGGCGCCGCGCAGTTCGGCTCGGCGTTCTTCATGATCACCGGCTTCCACGGCTGCCACGTGACGGCCGGCGTGATCTACCTGCTGGTCGTGGCGACGCGCGTGAAGCGCGGCTTCTACGAAAAGCGGGGCGGCAACTACGAGATCGTCGAGATCGCCGGGCTGTACTGGCACTTTGTCGACCTCGTCTGGATCTTCATCTTTGCCTTCATCTATCTCTGGTAGGCGGGAATCCGTATGGCGCACGAAGGACAACAACACCCGATCGCGATCTATTTCTGGATCTGGGGCCTCCTGTTCATCATCAGCTTCGCCTCCTACATGGTCGACTACCTGAAGCTGCAGGGCATGCTGCGGTGGTCGCTGATCGTCATTTTCATGCTCGTCAAGGCCGGGTTCATCGTGGCGATCTTCATGCACATGAAATGGGAGCGGCTGGCGCTCAAGCT
>CAZBGV010000237.1:0-4286 GCA_964491485.1 uncultured Woeseiaceae bacterium
GGAAATTGGAGCGGGAAACGAGGCTCGAACTCGCGACCTCAACCTTGGCAAGGTTCTTCAACAACCAGAGCTCTCCCCTTCCAAGGGAAATTGCCCGCCGATCCGAGCGCAGATTTCGGTGGTGAATTCTAAAGTAGCCCCTTATAATTCACCGCAATGGCATATCTCGAAAGACAACTCGGCGCAGTCCTAATCAAGGCGGCACGGGCCTTTCCTGCCATGGTCCTGACCGGTCCGCGCCGGGCAGGCAAGACAACGGTCCTGCGCCACCTGTTTCCAGCCGCGGATTATCGCCTGTTGGAAGACCCGGCCGTCGTAGCGGCGGCGCGCGCCGATCCTCGCGGCTTTCTGGACGACCTCAAGCTTCCGGCCATTCTGGCCGAAATCCAGAGCGTACCGGAACTGCTGAATTTCATCCGGGCACGCATCGACCAGGGTCGCAAGCGTCATGGTCAGTGGCTTCTGACGGGATCGCAGGATTTCACTCTGATGAGTGGGGTCACTGAATCGATGGCTGGCCGCGCGGCGGTGCTCCAATTGCTCCCGCTCTCCTCGCTTGAATCCGACAAGGTGACGCCCTTTCGCGGAGGCTATCCGGAAGCCCTGGCGCGGCCGCGAGACGCTGCGCTCTGGTTTCAGTCCTACGTACAAACCTACCTGGAACGCGATGTTCGGCAGATCAGCCAGATTCGCGATCTGTCGGTATTCCGTCGCTTTCTTGCCCTTCTCGCCAGCCGCTGCGGGCAACTGCTCAATAAGACTGACCTGGCTGCGCCGCTGGGCGTCTCGGTGCCGACTGTCACCGGGTGGCTCGGGATTCTCGAGACCACCGGTCAGGTCATTCTGGTGCCGCCCTACTACGAAAATTTCGGGAAGCGTTTGGTCAAATCACCAAAGGTGTATCTGACCGATTCCGGATTGGCCTGCCATTTACTGGGTCTGGAAACACAGCGCGATCTGGATCGCTCACCCTTCCGCGGACCGATCTTCGAAGGATTCGTCGCGGCGGAAATCATCAAGCAGCAGATCAACCAAGGCAAACGTCGCGAGCTCTATTACTTCCGAGACCAGCGCGGATTGGAAGTCGACTTCGTTGTCCCGACTCGGCGCCGGCGGCTGGTGCTGGTGGAAGCCAAGGCGTCCCGTACCGTGTACCCGGAGGCCGCGCGCAGCCTGCGCAGTCTCGCCGCGAGCGCCGCCCCAACCAAACCGGAATGTATCGTCGTGCATGCTGGCGAACGAACTGATACGACGGCGCTGGCACCCGGTGTACGAGCGATGGGCTTAAGGGCCATGCTGCGTGCGGTGCACACCTGAACCTAATGTGCCCGAGGCCGATCCAGGCATCGCAGCGGCGACTGAGGCTGAAACCAGGGACCGCATCGTTCGGGGAAATTGGAGCGGGAAACGAGACTTGAACTCGCGACCTTCGCCTTGGCAAGGCGACGCTCTACCAACTGAGCTATTCCCGCTCTGGGGGACCTTTTACCAGTCTGCCCGCCCTCTGGCGGGGACGGGAAATTCTATCCGTTGGGCCCCCGCTGTCAAGAAATATGGCCAATACCCGGCCAATCAACGAATAACCTCAATATGGACCGCTATTTCGACCGATCGGGAGGCATCCAGGACAATCAGTGGCGCTCGGCCTGCCGTCGGCGCTGCTAACCGTTCCCTTTTCGGGGATTTCCGCAATTTTGCTCCGGGATTACCCTGCCGGCCGGCGGCTCATCGACGGCCAGGCCGCACGCAGGTAGGTGACCATCGACCACAGCGTCATGACGGCAGCGAGCAGCAGCAGCGCGAAGCCGATGAAATAGACGTCGATGCCGAACATCTCGTTGTGATAGACCATCAGCCCGATGCCGATCATCTGCAGCGTGGTCTTCACCTTGCCGCCGCGCGAGACCGCGACGTTGCTGCGCTCGCCGATCGTCGCCATCCATTCGCGCAACGCCGAGACCGTGATCTCGCGTCCGATGATGATGGCCGCGATCAGCGCCATGCTCACTCGCGGGTCGCTTTGCACGAGCAGCACCAGCGCGATCGCCACCATCAGCTTGTCGGCCACCGGGTCCAGGAACTCGCCGAACGGCGAAGTCTGGCCCAGCCGCCGTGCAACCCAGCCATCGAGCAGGTCGGTAATGGCCGCGATCGCGAACACGATTCCCGCCACCGGCCGCGCCAAGTGCCCGTCGGCGAAGAAACAGTAAACGACGATCGGGATGGCCGCGATGCGCACCCACGTCAGCGCATTGGCGAGATTCGCTTTCACCCTTCGAGATGCAGGTTGTTGTAGATCCGCTCCGCGAGGTTGCGGCTGATGCCCTGCACCTTCGCAAGATCGCCGATCGCCGCGTTCTTCACGCCCTGGAGTCCGCCGAACTGGCGCAGCAGCTCGCGGCGGCGTTTCGGGCCAAGCCCGGGAATCTGCTCCAGCGTCGAGGTTCTCCTCGCCTTCGAACGTCGCTGGCGGTGCCCTGTGATTGCGAACCGGTGCGCCTCGTCGCGAATCTGCTGCACGAGGTGCAGCGCCGGCGAATCCGGCGGCAGCAGCAGTGGCCGCTCCCTGCCGGTGATGAACAGCTGCTCCTGGCCCGGCTTGCGGTCACGTCCCTTCGCAACGCCCACGACCTGCAGCCAGCCGAGCTCGAGCTCGTCCAGGACGGTGACGGCCTGCGCAAGCTGCCCCTTGCCGCCGTCGACGAACAGGATATCCGGCACGGGCACCTCGCCCCTCTTGACTCTCTCGTACCGGCGCCTCAGCGCCTCGGCCAGTGCGGCGTAATCGTCGCCGATCGCGGCCGGGCTCAGATTGTAACGCCGGTAGTCGCTTTTCAGCGGACCGGTTTCATTGAACACCACGCAGGACGCGACCGTCGCCTCGCCCGCGGTGTGGCTCACGTCGAAGCACTCCAGGCGCTGCGGCGGCGCTTCCAGTTCCAGCACCTCGCCCAGCGCGGCGAGCTGCCGCTTGATGCTCGCGTTGCTCGCGATGCGCGAGGACAGCCCCTGCTCCGCGTTCGTCCGCGCCATCTGCCGCCAGCGCAGCCGATCGCCTCTCACTCCGTGCTTGATCGTGACCCGGTGGCCCGAGCGCTCGGCGAGGCCGGCTTCGAGCAGCTCACGATCCTCGATTGGAGCGTCCACGATGATCTCCCGCGGCGCCTCCCGGCCCAGGTAGTACTGGGTCAGGAAGCCGTTCAGCACCTCCTCCGGTCCCGGGTCGCCCGCCACCTTCGGGAAGTGATCGCGGCTGCCGAGCAGCGAACCGTTGCGGATGAAGAGCACCGTCACACAGGAGACGCCCGCGCGCGAAGCGACGGCAATCACGTCGAGATCGGGCACGTTCTCGCGCGAAACGAGCTGCTCCGCCTCCACTTTCCGGATGCGCGCGATCTGGTCGCGATAGCGCGCCGCGAGCTCGTATTCCTGCCGTTCGGCTGCGCGCTCCATGCGCCTCACGAACGTGTCGATCACGTTGCGGTTCTTGCCTTCGAGGAACAGGATCGCCGCCTCGATGTCCGCGTTGTAGTTCTCCTGGTCGATCAGGCCGACGCAGGGCGCCGTGCAACGCTGCATCTGGTACTGCAGGCAGGGCCGGGTTCGATTGCTGAAGAAACTGTCCTCGCAGTCCCGGATCAGGAACAGCTTCTGCAGCTCGTTGATCGTCCGGCGCACCGCGCCGGCGTTCGGGTACGGGCCGAAGTAGCGGCCCGGACCGGTGCGCGCGCCGCGGTGGAACTCGATCCGCGGATACGGGTGCGCGGTCACGTGGATGTACGGATAGCTCTTGTCGTCGCGCAGCACCACGTTGAAGCGCGGCTTGTGGCGCTTGATGAGGTTGTACTCGAGGATCAGCGCCTCGCCTTCCGTGTTGGTGACGGTGACCTCGACGTTCGCGGTCGCTTGCACCATCGCCGCGGTTTTCGCGTCCGTATGCGACCGCGTGAAATAGCTGCCGACCCGCCGCTTGAGATCCCGCGCCTTGCCGACGTAGATGACCCTGCCCTTCTCGTTCAGCATGCGATAGACGCCGGGGCGGTGCGTCAGGCTCTTGACGAAGCTTTTCGGGTCGAATTCGGGGCGTGTTTCGTCGTTCATCGCTCAACCATTCGGCTCGCAGGAGCCCGCCATGCGGGCGATCCATCGTCGGGTCGCCCGCAGGGCGGGCTCCTACGGGTCCCGGGTCAGCAGCTCCTTTGCCCGGGCGAACACCTCGCGGAACATGGCGGGCGTCAGCCGGCCCGTGTTGGTGTTGTAACGGCTGCAGTGATAGGTGTCCAACA
>CAZBGV010000238.1:0-4279 GCA_964491485.1 uncultured Woeseiaceae bacterium
AGGCGCAGGTTTACACCTGGCTCGGCATTCTTGCTACCCTCAGGCCGCCCGCGCTGGGCGGCGAGCCCGAGAAAGGCCGCAGCTATTTCGAGCGCGCGATCGAGCTCTCGGGCGGCCGCGATCTCGCCGCCAAGGTCGAGTTCGCGCAGAGCTACGCCCGTCTCCTGTACGATCGCGAGCTGCACGATCGGCTGCTGCACGAGGTGCTGGCGGCGGATCCTGAGGTCCCCGGCCTCACGCTCTCGAACGTGCTGGCTCAGCGGGACGCGCGCGCGTTGCTCGCGAGCGCGGACGACTACTTCTGAGCTTCAGAGGGAGAACCGATGCGCAACTGGATTCTTGCGGTGACCGCCGCCGTGGTGCTCGGTGCGGGGGCGCCGTGGGCGCACGCGGCCGAGCTCAGGGTCGCGACCGTCCTGCCCGAGAACACGCAATGGATGCGCGACATGCGGGCTGCCGCCGCCGAGGTCCGGAAGCGCACGGAAGACCGCGTCTCGTTCAAGTTCTATTCCGGAGGCGTGCAGGGCAACCCGAACACGGTACTGCGCAAGATCCGCATCGGCCAGCTGCAGGGCGGGGCGTTCACGCCGACCGATCTCCAGCAGAGGTATGCCAACCTCAACATCTACGGCCTGCCGTTCCTCTTCGAGTCCGCCGAGGAAGCGCGCTACGTGCGCCGCTTCATCGATCCGAAGCTGGCCCAGGGCCTCGAGGAGGCCGGGTTCGTGAGCTTCGGCTTCGCGAGCGCGGGCTTCGCGATGCTCATGTCGAACGTGCCGGTACGCACGCACGAGGACCTGCGCGGCCGCAAGGTGTGGGTGCCCGAGGGCGACCTGATCAGCTACGAAGCGATGAACGCGCTCGAGCTTTCGCCGGTCACGCTGCCGGTCACCGACGTGCTCACCGGACTGCAGACGGGGCTGATCGACATCGTCGCCATGCCGCCGGCCGGCGCGCTGGTCCTGCAGTGGCACACCAAGGTGCAGTACGTCACGCGCATGCCCATCGTGTACACGATGGGACTGCTCGCCGTCGACAAGCGCGCCTTCGACCGGATCGACCCGGAGGACCAGGCGGTCGTGCGCGACATCATGTCGGCGCTGTACGCCCGCTGGGACGTCGAGAACCAGCGTGACGAGGCGGAGGCGCTGCAGGCGCTCATCAACTCCGGCGTGGAGCCGGTGGACCCGGCGCCCGGCGAGCGGGCGCGCCTGCAGGGCATCATGCGCAAGGCCAACGACAGGCTCGCGAGCGAAGGTGTGATCTCGGCGGATCTGCTCGCGGAGATCCGCGGCCACATCGAGGAGTACCGGTCGGGTTCGGCGGCCCGCGCGCAGTGACGCGCGGACGGCGGGACGGCGGGACGCGATGGCCCGGCTGACCTGGCGCGTCCTGAAACCGCTGGAGCGCCTGGGCACCGCCGTCGAGAACGCGCTGCTCGTGCTGCTGCTCGGCGCGATGATGGTGCTCGCGACGGCGCAGATCGTCCTGCGGCTGTTCTTCGACTCCGGCATCATCTGGGCCGACGAGTTCCTGAAGATCCTCGTGCTGTGGATCGCGATGGTCGGCTCGGTCGCGACCAGCCGCAATCGCCGGCACCTGCGCATCGATCTCTCCTACTTCCTTCCCGAGCGGCTGGCGCGCTGGCCGCTGTTTGCCGTCGATGCGTTCGCGGCCGTCGTCTGCGGCTTCATTGCCTGGCACACCGCACGCTATTTCGTGCTCGCAAGCGGTGAGACGGTGCTGCTCGGCATCCCGGCCTGGACGGTTCAGGGGATCCTGCCGGTGGCCTTCGGGCTCATGGCGTATCGCTTCGCGTTGTACTCGCTGAAGGAGCTCGTCGCGCTCTTCGGCCATGGCGGGAGCGAGCCCGAGTGATCATCGTCAGCGTGCTGCTGGTCGTGCTTGCGCTCATCGGGGCGCCGCTGTTCGCGGTGATCGCCGCCAGCGCGATGCTCGGCTATCAGCGGGAAGGCATCGACCTCGCGGCCATGGCGATCGACATCCTGGGCCTCGCCGAAATCCCGTTCCTCTCCGCGATTCCGCTCTTCACTTTCGCGGGCTACCTGCTGGGCGAGAGCGGGGCACCGCAGCGGCTGGTGCGCCTGACCAACGCCACGATCGGCTGGATTCCCGGCGGCCTGGCGCTGGTTGCCCTTGCGGCCTGCGCGCTGTTCACTGCCTTCACAGGGGCGTCCGGCATCACGATCATCGCGCTCGGCGCCATCCTCTATCCCGCCCTCGAGCACGACGGCTATCCGGACGACTTCAACCTCGGCCTGGTGACGACGTCCGGCAGCCTCGGGCTGCTGTTCGCACCGTCGCTGCCGCTCATCCTGTACGGCGTCATCGCGGAAGTGCCGATCGATTCGCTGTTCCGCGCGGGGGTCCTGCCGGGCGTGCTGATGCTCGTGCTGCTCGGCGGCTGGAGCCTGTGGGTCAACCGGAGGAACCGGAGCCCGGCCCACGAGTTCTCGTTCGCGGGCCTGGGCGCGGCCCTCAAGGAGTCCGCGTGGGAGCTGCCGCTGCCCGTCGTGGTGCTCGGCGGCATCTACTCGGGTTTCTTCGCGGTCTCCGAGGCGGCGGCGGTCACGGCACTGTACGTGCTCGTGGTCGAGGTCCTCGTGCGCAAGGAGATCTCGTTCTCGCACCTCGTGCGCATCATGCGCGAGTCGATGCTGCTGGTCGGGGCGATCCTCATCATCCTCGGCGTGTCGCTCGCCTCCACGGACTACATGATCAGCACCCAGGTGCCACAGCGGTTGTTCGAGACGGTGGCGGGGCTGGTCTCGAGCCCGACGACTTTCCTGGTGCTGCTGCTGGTGTTCCTCCTGATCCTCGGCGCGCTGCTCGACATTTTCTCGGCCATAGTCCTGGTGGTTCCGCTGATCCTGCCGATTGCGGCACAATATGGCATCGATCAGATCCACCTGGGAATCGTGTTCCTGGCGGCGATGCAGCTCGGCTACCTGACGCCGCCGGTCGGACTGAACCTGTTCATTGCCAGCTACCGGTTCGACAAACCCATCCTCGAGGTGTGCCGGGCCACGCTCCCGTTTCTGCTGATCCTGCTGGCGTCGGTGATCGTCATTACGTTCTGGCCGGAACTGTCGCTGTGGCTGGCCGGCTGAGGAGGGTGAGATGAGCAAGCGCGGTACGTTGGCCCGGATCTTCGGGGCGATATGGACGGGCGTCGACGGCGTCCGCAAGGTGCTGCACCTCCTCCTGCTGCTCTTCATCTTCTCGCTGGTGATCGCCGCCATCTCGGGCGCGGTGCCCAAGCTGCCGGCGGAGGCCGCGCTCGTCATCCGGCCGTCGGGCGCGCTGGTCGATCAGCTCGAAGGCGACCCGTTCGATCGCGCGGTGGCGGAGGCGTTCGGTCAGGCGCGGCCGGAAACGCTCGTGCAGGACATCGTCGACGGACTCGCCTACGCCAAGGACGACCCGCGCATCAAGGCCGTGGTCATCTATCTCGACGGCCTGGCCGGCGGCGGTCTCGCCAAGCTGCAGCGCATCGGCAGCGCGCTCGCAGACTTTCGCGAATCCGGAAAGCCCGTGATCGCGGCGGCCGACAACTACGGGCAGGACGCCTACTACATCGCCGCGCACGCCGACGAGGTGTACATGCACCCGGAAGGACTGCTGCTGCTGCAGGGCTACGGCGTCTGGCTCAACTACTTCAAGGATGCGATCGACAAGCTGAAGATCGACTGGAACGTGTTCAGGGTCGGCACGTACAAGTCCGCCGTCGAGCCGTTCACCCGCAACAACATGTCGGACGAGGACCGGGCGGCGATGACGCGCCTCACGGACGCGCTGTGGACGGCGTATCGCGAGGACGTACAGGCGGCGCGGGAGCTCGAGCCCGGCGCAATAGACGACCTCGTGAACGGCTTCGTCGAGCACGTGCGTGCGGAGCGCGGCAGCATCGCGCAGGTGGCGTTGAAGTTCGGGCTGATCGACGAGCTGCTGACGCGCGAGCAGGTGGGAGAGCGCGTCGCCGAATACGCAGGCTCGGATCCCGAAAGCATCGAGTATTACAACGCCGCGCCGCTTGCGCAGTACCTGGCGCAAATGCGCGCGGTACGCGGAGTGACGCGCAAGAAGCAGAACGTCGCGATCATCGTTGCGGCGGGGGAGATCCTGGACGGCGTGCAGCCGCCCGGAACGATCGGGGGCGACTCGACCGCGGAGCTGCTGCGCAAGGCGAGGAACGACGATTCAGTGAAGGCGGTCGTGCTGCGCGTCGACAGCCCGGGAGGCAGCGCGTTCGCGTCGG
>CAZBGV010000239.1:0-4271 GCA_964491485.1 uncultured Woeseiaceae bacterium
GTAATCCACCCGGTTGTGCTCGTCGAACGGCGTGACCAGAGCGACCAGGCTGCCTGTAAACACCCGCTTTCCTCGCCTCGAACAAGGCGGCGATGTTACTGTTCGCACTCCGGGGTGGCAAGGCAGCCGCGGGATTGCTGCGCGCGCGGCATCCGCACCGCTTGAAACGGGCCCGAGCCGCCTGCATGTCGTTGGTCGCAGTCCGGCAGGCCGCACCCGACTTTACACGCATTTTGGATCCATGAAGCAACTTATTGTTTTATCAGCCATTGGCACAAACCGGGCGGGCGTGGTCAACGACCTCAGCAAGCTGATCCTCGACTGCGGCGGCAACATCGAGGAAAGCCGCATGAGCGTGCTCGGCCAGGAGTTCGCCATGCTGCTCCTGATTTCCGGGAACTGGCACACGCTGACGCGCCTCGAGTCGGAGCTCGACAAGCTTTCGGACCAGCACGAGCTCACGGTCACCGTGCGCAAGACGAGCGAGCGCAGCGCGCAGACCGACTGCATGCCTTACGCGGTCGACGTCGTGGCGCTGGACCAGCCCGGAATCGTGTTCAACCTCGCGAACTTTTTCGCCGGTCGCGGCATCGACATCGAGGAGCTTGCAACCCGGCGCTACGCCGCCGCGCACACCGGGGCGCCCATGTTCTCCGTGCAGATGACCGTGAACATCCCGGCCAGCGAGCACCTGGCGCAGCTGCGCGACGATTTCATGGATCTCTGCGATCACATGAACCTGGACGCCATCCTGGAGCCGGTAAAGTCATGAGCACACCCGCAACCAAAACGCCTGCACCGGCGCTCGGGCGCGTGGTCAGGGATTTCAAGGCCCCCGCCACCGGCGGCGAAACCGTGCAGCTGAAGGCGTTGCGCGGCAGGAAGGTGGTCCTGTACTTCTATCCCAAGGACATGACGCCCGGCTGCACCAGCGAGAGCCGGGATTTTCGCGACCTGTACCCGGATTTCCGGCGTGCCGGCGCCGTCGTGCTCGGGGTGTCGCGCGACAGCCTGCCATCGCACGAGAAGTTCCGCGAAAAGCACGACCTGCCTTTCCCGCTGCTCTCCGATCCCGACGAGACGCTGTGCCGGCAATTCGACGTGATCCGCCCCAAGTCGCTCTACGGGCGCAAGTTCATGGGGGTGGAGCGCAGCACGTTCCTGATCGACGCCGACGGCCGCCTGCGGCGCGAATGGCGCAAGGTGAAGGTCGCCGGGCACGCCGCGGAAGTGCTCGCGGCCGTCCGGGAACTCTGATTTTTACCGCTGTCAGAACAAAGACTTATGCAGGATTCCTGAGGCGGCGTCACGGCGCGGTTCGCGGTATCATTGGGAACGTAACGGGCCGTCCGGAGTCGGAGCAGGCAAGCTTCCCGGGAGCCATAACGTGAGTCGTCGACTCTTCAACCTCCTCCGCAGGTCCTGCCTCCCCGTGGTCGCAGCGGCCGGGCTCACCATCGCGGTCGGCGCGCCGGCGGCGGACGAGGTGAACCTGCCCGACATGGGCAGTCCCGCCGATGCCGTGCTGTCGAAGTCCGACGAAGCCATGATCGGACGGGAGATCATGCGCAGCATCCGCGCCAGCGGGAAGCTCGTCGAGGATCCGCTCGTCAACGAGTACATCAACGAGATCGGCCACCGTCTCTCCGCGCAGGTGAACCAGGGCGATTACCGGTTCACGTTTTTCGTCGTGGAGGACCCGCACATCAACGCCTTCGCGCTGCCCGGCGGCTACATCGGCGTGCATACCGGGCTCCTGGAAGCAACGCGCAACGAAGACGAGCTGGCGGGCGTGCTGGCGCATGAGATCGCGCACGTCACGCAGCGGCACATCGCGCGGGCCGTGCACGCCAACCAGCGCCAGAGCATCCTCTCGACGGCAATCATGCTGGGCGCCATCCTCGCCGGCGCGGCCGGCGCCGGCGGCGACGCCATGCAGGGCGCCATCGCCGTGGCACAAGGCTCGGCGATGCAGCAGCAGATCAACTTCACGCGCAGCAACGAATACGAAGCGGACCGGGTCGGCATCGCGGCGCTGGCCGACGCCGGCTTCGACCCGCGCGGCATGGCATCGTTTTTCGAGGTCATTTCCAGCCAGACCGGCCCTTCCGAGACGCGCGTCCCGGAGTTCCTGCGGACCCACCCCGTGACGAGCGCGCGTATTGCCGAGGCGCGCGGCCGCGCCCGCAGTTACCCGACGGCCGCCGATACGCCGGATTCCCCGGGCTACGGCCTTACGCGGGCCAGGCTGATCGTCGCCGCCCAGCAAACGGCGGCGGAGGCCGTGTCGCTGTTCGAGCAGAAGCCCTATACGAGCCAGTCGGACGCCGAACGCTATGGCCGCGCGCTCGCGTACCTGCGGGCGGGCCGTTACGATGAAGCCAACCGGATCTGCGAGGAGCTCACGAGCAAGGAACAGGAAATCATCGCCTATCACATCTGCCTGGCGGAATCGCAGCTCTCGCTCGAGCGCATCGACGAGGCGCGCGCCACCTTCGAGCGCGCCAACCAGCTCTTCCCGCGCAACGTGCCGCTCGTCGTGAACTACGCGCAGGCGCTGCTCCGGATGGGCGAACCAAAGCGCGCGCACGCGCTGCTCCTCGATACGCTCAACAACGCTCCCGCCACGCCCGAGCAGGTACGCCTGCTCGCACGCGCCGCAATCGACGCCGGTGAGATTGCGGAGGCGCACTACTACATGGCGGAATACAGCTTCATGACCGGCGATCTCGTGCAGGGCGTGAATTTCCTGCGCCAGGCGCTCGAAGCGCCGGATCTCAAGGAGATCCAGCGAATCCGCTTCGAAGCGCGCATCAACTTCATTCGCGAGTTCATGTCGGAAGAGCAGTTGCGACAGATGCAACGCAGCAGCCGGTCGATCGGATAGCGCCGGCGTCCCCCTTCTTCACCAGACCGGATCAGGTGCCCATGTACGTAACCAGGTACGTCCGCACGATGTTGGCCGGAGCGTTCGTCATGCTGTTGCTGGCGGGTGGCTGCGCGGTGAACATGCCCGAAAATGCCGGGTCGTCCGAAGCCGATCCGTGGGAACCCATGAATCGCCGGATCGACCAGTTCAACACGAAGGTCGACAGGGCGACACTGAAGCCCATCGCCAAGGGCTACCAGAAGATCGTACCGGAGTTCATGCGCAAGGGAGTCACGAACTTCTCCAGCAACCTGCGCTCGCCGGCGAACAGCATCAACAACTTCCTGCAGGGCGACCCGGGCGAAGGGTTCAGCGAAGCGGGCCGCTTTCTCGCGAACAGCACCATCGGCATCCTGGGGCTCTTCGACGTCGCCACGCGCATGGGGCTGAAGCGGTACGAGGAGGATTTCGGGCAGACGCTCGCCGTTTGGGGAGTACCTTCCGGCCCGTACGTCATCGTGCCGTTCTATGGTCCGGAGACCCTGCGTGACGCCCTGGCGTTACCGATCGACTTCCTCGCCGACCCGCTGTTCTACTACGAGCCCGATCGCGCCCGGTATGCGTTGTTCGCCCTGCGCCTGATCGATCTGCGCGCGCGCTTCCTTGGTATCGAGACGTTCATCGAGGACTCGTTCGACCGCTATCTCGCGATCCGTGAGTCCTACCTGCAGCACCGTGAGTACGAGGTCTACGACGGCAACCCGCCGGAGGACGAGGACTTCTACGACGACTACCTCGAGGATCTCCCGGAACCGGACTGAACCGGTAACGGCCTGCATGCAGCCCCCGTAGGAGCCCGCCATGCGGGCGACTCCGGAGTTTCCGATCGCCCGCATGGCGGGCTCCTACGGGGGCAAGGGCGTTTTACGCCGGGGCCTCGATGAAGCCGGCCCAGCGCTCGCCCTTGGTCAGCAGGCTGTCGACCTCCGTAACCTTGGCGATGGCTTCGATCCGCTCCGGGACGTCGGTGAAGCTGATCTCGCGAACCGTGTGATTGGCCCAGGTGATCCATTCGAGCAACAGCGCGAGCCCGGCGGAATCGGCCTCCGTCACGCCACGCAGCGACACTTCGATCCGCGTGTGCTTCTCGAACAGCTCTTCGCTTTCGCGGAGGATGTCGGTGACGGTCTCGAAGGTCATCTCGCCTTCGAGGGAGAACTTGCCGCCGCCCTCGTCGACCAGCCGGTAAGCGCTCATCCGGCCCTCATTGCGACGTGACCTCCTTCGGCGGCTCCTCCGGCGGCGGCGATTTCGCCTCACGCTCGAGCCGCGCGATCACGGCATCGAGGCTCGTCGCCTGGATCTCGGAATTGAACTCGGTGCGGAACCGCCGCACGTAGGA
>CAZBGV010000240.1:0-4228 GCA_964491485.1 uncultured Woeseiaceae bacterium
TCGGGGCCGGCCGAGGAGTTCCTGCTGTCCGCCCTGCTGCATTCCGGCAAGCCGGTGCTGGTGCTGCCGCAGAAGGGACTTGCCTCGCTCGGCCGGCGGGTGCTGATTGCCTGGAACCAGAGCACCGATGCGGCCGCCGCCGTCTCGGCGGCGCTGCCCATCCTCACACGCGCGGACGAGGTGCGGATCGTGGAGAGCGGGCGCGAGTCGCGGCCCGGCCCGAAAGCGACCTACCTGTCCGAATACCTCGCGCACTGGGGCGTGCGCAGCGAGCGCCTGACGACGCGCGGCCGCCGGGTCGAGCGCGAGATCACCGAGACTTTCCAACGTACGGGCTCGGACCTCCTGGTCATGGGCGCATACAGCCGCCAGCGGCTGCGCGAGCTGGTATTCGGCGGCGTCACCGAGTCCATGCTGTTCGGCTCGGAACTGCCGGTCCTCATGCTGCACCGCTAGCCGGGCGTCGGGCCGATGCGAGCGCCCGGCCTTGAACACCCGCGGTACGACCGTCACGTTGTTTGCATCGCGATCCGCGACCCGAGGCCGGGGTCCGCGGCCGGGGGAGCCCGGCTGCTCGCCCGCGCCGCAGCATGAATGAGAGCCCGCCAGAAAGCATTCCGGCCTACCGGCAACCGGTCAGCGAGGTCCTGTCCGCGCTCGGGACCGATCCCGTTGTCGGGCTGACGTCCGCGGAAGCGCGACAGCGCCTGGCCCGCTGCGGCCCGAACCTTCTGCCGTCGGCAAGGCAGGCACCGGCGTGGCGCCGTTTCCTCGCCCAGTTCAAGAGCGCGCTCGTGATCCTGCTGCTGGTCGCGACGGTGATATCCGCCGCCCTCTGGCTGTACGAGAGGGGCAGCACACTGCCGTACGAGGCGCTCGCGATTCTCGCGATCGTGCTCCTGAACGCCGTCATCGGCTTCGTGCAGGAATCCCGCGCCGAGGCGGCCGTCGCCGCCTTGCGCGAGATGACGCCCGCCATGGCCCTCGTCGTGCGCGACGGGCAACCGCGGCACATACCGTCGAGCGAGCTGGTGCCGGGTGACGTGGTCCTGATCGAGGCGGGAGACACGATTCCCGCCGACGCTCGCGTGCTCGAGTCGATCGGGCTGCAGACCGCCGAGGCCGCGCTCACGGGGGAAAGCCTGCCGGTCTCGAAGCAGGAGGAGGTGCTGACGGAGGACGCCGCCATCGGCGACCGGCGCAACATGCTGTTCAGCGGCACCAGCGCCACCTACGGCCGCGGCAGGGCCGTGGTGACCGCCACCGGCCCGCGGACCGAGATGGGACGCATCGCGAGCCTGCTGGAAGAGGCCCCGCCCGAGAGCACGCCGCTGCAGCGGGAGCTCGCCCGGGTCGGCCGCCTGCTCGGTATCGTCGTGGTCGCGATCGCGGTGGTCATGGTCGCCACGATTCTCCTCGTGGAGGACGTCCAGGGCCTGCGCGCCCTTTTCGACGTGCTCATCTTCGGTGTCGCACTCGCGGTGGCCGCGGTGCCGGAGGGGCTGCCGACGGTCGTCACCGCCGTGCTCGCGATCGGCGTGCGGCGCATGGCGAGGCGCAACGCCATCGTGCGGCATCTTTCGGCCGTGGAAGCGCTCGGCTCCGCGAACGTCATCGCCTCCGACAAGACCGGCACCTTGACCAGGAACGAAATGACCGTGCGCTCCGTCGTCACCGCGAGCGGCCGCATCGACCTGGGAGGCACGGGCTACGCGCCGGAAGGCGAGGTGACGTTGCGGCCCGCCGAGGGCGCGGACCGGTCCGCGCTGCGCCTCGAGCTGGAGCGCGCACTCACGGTGGGCGATTGCGCGAACAACGCCGTCCTGCAGGAGCAGGACGGGCGGTGGACCGTGCAGGGCGATCCGACCGAGGGTGCGCTGATCGTGGCGGCACGCAAGGCGGGCCTCGATGCGCAGGGGCTCGGCGGCCGTTTCCGCCGCAGGGCCGAGGTGCCGTTCTCCTCCGAGCGGAAAATGATGAGCACGGTGCATGCCGACGCCGAGAAGAGCGAGCGCCTGCTGGTGTTCAGCAAGGGGGCACCGGACGTGCTGCTCGCGCGCTGCTCACACGAGCTCGTCGGCGGCGAGGAGGTGCCGCTCGGGAGCGCGCGGCGGGAGGCCATCCTGAGGAGCAACGAGGAACTTGCACGCGAGGCGCTGCGGACCCTGGGCGTGGCCTATCGCGCGCTGCCGCGGGACGCGTTGGCGGACGGGGAGGCCGACGAGCGCGTCGAGGAGAATCTCGTGTTCGCCGGCCTGATCGGGATGCTCGATCCCCCGCGCCCGGAGGCGATCCGGGCCGCCGAACGTGCCCGCGCCGCCGGCATCCGCTCGCTCATGATCACGGGCGATCATCCCGCCACGGCGGCGGCGATCGCGCGCGAGCTCGGCATTGCGGACGGTGCCGGAGTCGTCACGGGCGTCGAGCTCGATGCGCTGTCGGACGAGCAGCTCGCCGAGCTCGTCGGCCGGATTTCCGTGTACGCACGCGTCAGTCCGGAGCACAAGCTGCGCATCGTCCGGGCGCTGCAGTCGCAGGGCGCCGTCGTGGCGATGACCGGCGACGGGGTCAACGACGCACCGGCGCTCAAGTCTGCCGACATCGGTGTCGCCATGGGCATTACCGGCACCGACGTATCGAGGAAGGCCGCCGACATCGTGCTGGCCGACGACAATTACGCGTCGATAGTGGCTGCGGTCGAGGAAGGCCGCGCCATCTTCGCCAACATCCGCAAGTTCCTGCGCTACCTGCTGTCGTCGAACGTCGGCGAGGTGCTGACGATGTTCTTCGGCGTGCTGCTCGGCGACGCGATCGGCCTTTCCGCCGAGGGTGACGGTGTCGTGCTGCCGTTGCTCGCAACGCAGATCCTGTGGATCAATCTCGTGACGGACGGCGCGCCCGCGCTCGCGCTCGGCGTGGACCCGGCCGATCCGCACGTGATGCGGGGCCCGCCACGGCCGCGTGGCGAAGGCGTGCTCACCCGCGGAATGTGGACCGGGATCGTATTCGTGGGTGCCGTGTTCGCGGCCGGCACCCTGCTGGTCATCGACGCCAGCCTGCCGGGCGGATGGATCGAGGGCACGGGTGACGTGCGCTATGCGCGCACGATGGCGTTCACCACGCTGGTCCTGTTCTCCCTGTTCATGGTTTTCAACGCGCGCTCGGACGTGCAGAGCGCGTTCCGCGGCCTGTTTGCGAACGGCTGGCTGTGGGGTGCGGTGCTGCTGGCCCTCGTGCTGCAGGTCGCGGTCGTCTACCTGCATTTCCTGCAGGAAGCGTTCGGGACGACCGGGCTCGGCGCGCGCGACTGGCTCGTGTGCACCGCGGTCGCGAGCTCGGTCCTGTGGCTGCGCGAGCTCGGCAAGCTGGCCGCGAGAGCGGCCGGTACGGCCCGCGCTCAGGGGATGACCGGCGGCTCCCAGCCGGCCAGCAGGAGCAGCACGAAGAAGCCGAGCACGTAGCCGACGGCGACGTGCCAGCCGCGCCGGATCCAGCCGACGACCGATCTGCCTTCGGGGAAGAGGTTGGTCAGGGCGACGCCGGCGGACGATCCGAACCAGACCATCGAGCCGCCGAACCCGACCGCGTAGGCAAGGATGCCCCAGTCGTAGCCGCCCTGCTCCAGCGCGAGCTTGGTCAGCGGGATGTTGTCGAAGACGGCCGAGATCCAGCCGAGGCCGAAAGCCGACTGCCAGGACGCGTCGGGCAGGTCCTCGACCGGCATCAGCGACGCGCAGCTGACGAGCGCGATCAGGAACAGGCTGCCCTTGAGTGACGCGGGCACGATCTTCCAGTCAGTGGGGGTGAACAGCGCCGCGATCACGATGGCGGCCCAGACGCCCGCGGCCGGAAGCTCGAGCAGGACGTTCGCCGCGATCGCGCCGACGAGGATCAGCAGCACGGTGGAGAGGTGCCGGTACCGCAGTTTCGGATTGCCGGCAGGGTCCGCCTGGATCGGCTGCAGCCGATGCTGCTGCCGGGAAGCAGCGATGCCGAAGAAGAGAAGGGCGGGCACGGCGGCCACGTAGGCGTGCACCACGTTCAGGGCGGGAACGCCCTGGATCCACATCATCGTCGTCGTCGTGTCGCCGACGACGGACCCCGAACCGCCCGCATTACTGGCAGCGACGATGGCCGCCAGGTAGCCGAGGTCGAGCTCGTCGCGGAAGACCTGCTTCGCCACCGTCGCGCCGATCATCGCGGCCGCAATGTTGTCGAGGAACGAGGA
>CAZBGV010000241.1:0-1110 GCA_964491485.1 uncultured Woeseiaceae bacterium
GCGCTCGAGGTCGCGCGCGACAACATCACCGTGAACGGCGTCGAGCCGGGCTTCATTCACACGGCCGCGATGGACCTGCTGGCGGACGCCGAGGGGCAGGCGCAGATGACGCGTTACATCCCCGCGGGCCGCATGGGCGCGCCCGAGGACGTGGCGTACGCGATGCTGTACCTCGCGAGCGACGAAGCGCGCTATGTCACCGGGCAGACGATCTGCGTCGATGGCGGCTCGACGCTGCCCGAAAGCCCGGTGTTCCTCGACGAGCTCGAGGGCATCAAAGAGCTGGCCGGCTCGTCGTGATGCCGGCAGCGCACAACTTCAGGACCGGGAGATTGCAATGAGCACCCGATACGAAATGACGATCGACGGCAAAACGGTTCCCGCCGGAGAGTACCGCGAAATCCGCAACCCGGCCGATCTCGACGAAGTCGTCGGGCTGGCACCGCTCGGCACGAGCGGGCACCTCGAGCAGGCGGTGGCGGCGGCGCGCAAAGCGTACACGAGCTGGCGCCATTCGAGCGATGCCGAACGCGAGGCGGCCTGCCGCACGATTGCGCGCGTCGTGACGGAGAATGCAGCCGAGCTCGCCCTGCTGCTCTGCAAGGAGCAGGGCAAGGCGCTGAAGGGCCTCGGCGCCGAGTTCGAGATCGGCGGCTGCGCGGCGTGGGCGGGCTACACGGCCGGTCTCAGCCTGCCGGTGAAGATCCTGGAGCAGAGCGACACGAGCGTCATCGAGATGCATCGCGAGCCGCTCGGCGTGGTCGGCTCCATCACGCCGTGGAACTTCCCCCTGCTGATCGCCATCTGGCACGTCGTGCCCGCGATCCGCACCGGCAACACGGTAGTGATCAAGCCGTCCCCGTTCACGCCGCTCACCACCCTGCGGGCGTTCGAGCTTGCCGCGAAGGAGCTGCCGCCCGGCCTGCTCAACGTCGTCTCGGGCGGCGACGAGCTCGGCGCGGCGCTGTCCCGGCACGAGCAGGTCGACAAGATGGTGTTCACGGGCTCGATCGCGACCGGCAAGAAGATCATGTCGAGCGCCGCGCCGACGCTGAAGCCGGTGACGCTCGAGCTCGGCGGCAACGGCCCCGGCATCATGCTGCCCGACGC